>JAHZCM010000051.1:0-9963 GCA_019422905.1 Oscillospiraceae bacterium | reverse complement strand
CCCAAAGCGCCGCATCGTGGGGAACCATGTCCTCGGGCGCATTCGCCAGCGGATGCCGCGCCTCCTCCAAGCACGGCTGCGTCGCAGAACAAAGCACCACGGTGGCTCCGCAGACCTCCGAAAGAAAATTTACCGCCAAATTGAACAGCGAAAGCATATTGCATGGAACTGTCTGCACCTCAGCGATCACAAGGATACTGTCGCACAGCGCCTGAAACCGGCGGATCGCGCTTGTCTTTCCCGAAAACAAGGTGTTCAAAAGCTGTACGAGCGTCGTGATGATAACCGGCGCCTGCCAGCTCTCCTCCAAAAGCTCCTGCAAGTCCAACGCCTCGGTATTTTCTTCGGGGCAAACAACATTGGAGTGATGCTCCAAGATCAGGGACGGGTCCTGAACAAAATCCCGGATTACCTTGCTGTTTTGCTCGATAATCGAAAGGAGCGGCATCACAAACAAAATACGTTTCTTGCCGTATTGGGCGCCGTGTGCCAGAGCATAACGCAAAGACGCCAGCGCCTTTCCCGAGCCGGTAGGGACATTCAGACGGTAAACACCACTTTTTTTCTCCGATTGGCTGCGGCATATCGCTGAAATTTTTGCTCTGGCACATTGGACAGGGGTGTCCTGCGGGAATTCACGGAGCTTCTCTTCCACGGTATACAGGAAGTGTTCCCACAGCGCTTTCCGATTTTCCGGAAAGGACGGCCGGTGTATCTGCGTCATAAATTCCGCCGTATCTCTTCTGTCTCCTTCAATCACCGCCGAGAGAATCAGCCTCGCAAGCAGCCCAAGATAAAAGTCCAAACGCTCAGGGTTCCCCTTCGCCAGCTTCTGCATGCGCACGACAATCGGTTTCAATTCGTGCACACTTGCCCGGAAACGTACATTCAGCTCATCTTTTCCGGCACATTGTACGTAAAAGTTCCGAAAAGCTTCGGCTTCACGGATGTCCGGTGCTTCCAGGCGGTGTTGGAAGCCGGCTTTCTGCTGCGGATCCGCCAGATCGAACAGCCCGTGATGTGCGCCGACCGCGTAGGCAAGCAGTTCGGCGGTAAGGTCGTCCCATCCGTCCTGATTTGTATGATAGTGCGTAAGCAAAAAACGGACACCGGCAAAGGTGTGGTTTACCGTACCGCGCTGCACAGAACCTTCAAAAACCGCTTTTCTGAGGTATTCCTCAAATACCCCGGTAAATTTCCCGCAGTCGTGGAGGAGGCCCGCCAGATACGCCGTTGAAAACAAATAAGCCTCTTTCAGGGATTGGCCCGCATATTCGGCTGTATTTCGGCTGTGCTCCGCAACAGACTGCACAACTTCTTTGTTATCATTACATTGCACTCGAATATGTGCAGGAAAGCAATGCATATGGCCTCCTTAAAGTTATCCAGTTTTTGCACTAACTATTTTTACATAAAACTCTAATTTTGTACAAATTATATCATATTCAAATTCAATTTTCAAGTATAAAAAGAAGTATATAACTTAAATCATATAAATTTACATTCAAAAAAGATTGGTGGGGCAAGTGCGGATCTTTGTATTCTCATGCATGCCAAGCTATTGCTGAGAAAATCATAATATCTCTTGTCCTAGAAAACAGAACATTCATAAATCCAGTTAACACACAAAACCTGTTAGCTCCACCATCCACAATTTCGAAAACGTAAAGCATCCTGCAAGCGGCGAGCTGAAAAACCTCACGCTGACGACGGCGGTCGAGACGCAGCAGCGCTTTATTGCGGCCTGCACGCTCGCGGGAATGCAGGTCTCCTCCGGTATGCTCGATTACAAAACGGCGATCCGCCGGGCGGTGCAGGACGCTTCGCGCGAGGGTGTGTCCGTCCTCTACCCTTCCGGGCATATCGACAAGATTGACGTCGCTGTGCGCCGCGCAACGTTGACCGGCGTGAACCAGACGTGCGGGCAGATTTCGGAGACGCTGGCGCGGGAATTCGGCTGCGACCTGATGGAGATCACGGCGCACGCGGGCGCGCGCCCGGAGCATGCGGTATGGCAGGGGCAAATCGTGTCGCTCTCCGGGCGGCGCGGGTACCTTACCCTTTCCGACATCGGCTACGGCACCGGCGCGGGCTTCATGGGCTGGAACTGCCGCCATTCGTGGAACCCGTTCTTCGAGGGGATTTCCGAACGGAGCTACACGCCGGAGGCGCTTGAAAAGCTCAACGCGCGCGACATCGAGTATGACGGTGAAAAATACACCGAGTACGAAATCAGCCAGATGCAGCGCAAAATGGAGCGCGAAATCCGCGCGACGAAGCGCGAGCTTGCAGGGCTGGACGAGGCGGGCTTCAAGGAGGAATTCGCACAGCAGTCCGTGAAGCTCAAGCAGCAGGAGCAGAAGCTTAAAGATTTCACCCGTGCCACCGACCGCCGTGTCGATTCCGCCCGCGTGCAGGTGCAGGGCTTCGGTCACAGTCAGGCGAGCAAGGCGGTTTGGGCGAACAAAACAGAGCTTGAAAAATACGCGAAAATCCATTATCATAAAGACGGAACAATCGTTGTCACGGATGATTGGAAAGATAGAAGTAAACCTTCTATTCCAAAAAAGTATAAACCGTATGCCGTTATTGAAACGAAGACGGAGTACAGAAATGGACTTATTCAGATTGACAGAACTATATACGGTCCAGATTCCTTAATGAAAACCCAGATTCATTCCAACCATCATAATCGACCGGATAAACATAAATTTGGCGTTGATGGAAAAGAGCCGTATCATGCTCATGATTACATATGGGATGAAAATGGAAATCAGATAGATAGAACTGATCGGTCGTTGACAGACGCTGAAAAGGAAGCACACAAAGATATTTTAACGAAAAGAGATGATGATAGTGAATAAACAAGATCTCATGCAGTACATTTTACTGAACGAACCTGTTTTTGATTATAATGGCAAGCAATATTCAGTTTGCCACACAAACGGGGTATTTGGTACATGGGATTCAGATGGAAACCAGTTGGATTTCTATGATATCGATTCTCTTCTTTCAAATTGGATGATTGGAAAAAAGCCGTTTAAAGATGTTGTCGATGCGGTTTTTCCGTCATAACCGGCAAGTTAAAAAACGGCGGAAATCCGCCATAAAATCGCATAACGCACGAAAGTGGCACGTTACCGGCAAGTTAAATTGTCGGCGGCGTGCTTTTTTGATGCGAAGAAGCTAAAAACACTCCCGAATTAACAACTTCATCGTGATCTAAGCAGTTTGTTGATAAAACAGGCTGCTTTTTTCATACAAAAAATTCCGCTTACGCCCGGCGGGCACCAAATCGGGCGCTGCGCATTTCTGGTACCGACAGAGTGAAAAAGGAGCGCAGAGAAAGGAACAATCATGTTGGAATGGCTCAAGACTATCCTCGGCGAGACCTATACCGAGGACATCGACAAGAAGATTTCCGCAGAAATCGGAAAAGCTTTCGTTTCCAAGACGGATTTTAACACCAAAAACGAAGAACTGAAGACCGCGAAAGGACAGCTCAAGGAAGCCAACGACACCATTGCCGGATTCAAGGCGATGGATATTGACGGCATCAAATGGGCTGCTGACGACTGGAAAGCAAAGGCAGAAAAAGCCCAGCTGGATGCCGATGCGAAGATCGCCGCAATTCAGTTTGACGCGCGCCTGGATTCCGCGATCCTTTCCCGCCATGGTCGCAGCACAAAGGCAATCAAGGCGATGCTGGACGTCGATACCTTGCGCAAAAGCCAGAATCAGGACAGCGATATTTCCGCTGCACTTGATACCCTTGCAAAGGACAGCGCATATCTGTTCGACGCCCCCGCCGGCGGCGGTCAGCCTGCAGAAAACAGCGCGCAGGGCGGTATTCGTCTCAACAGCGCGGCGCCGCACGGAAACGGCGGCGCACCCGACTACAACAGTATGAGCGACGCGGAATACTACGCCGCCGTACTCAAGAAAAACTAATCACAGGAGGTCAGTATTATGTCCAATCAGTTTCTTACCATCAAGGAGGTTGCACGCCAGGCACTTCCCCGCCTGATCGAAAACCTCGTTTTCCCGAATCTCATTTACAAGGATTTTTCCGACACTTTCCAGAAAAAGGGCGACGAGATCCAGATCCGCAAGCCTGCAAAGCTCGAAGCCAAGGAATTCGACGCTTCGACCGGCGTTCAGGCGCAGGATATCGACGACAGCCAGACCGTGACAGTCAAGCTCGACAAGATCGCAACGGTCGACGTGGAGATTTCCGCGCTGGAGGGCGCGCTCAACATTGACGACCTCAACCGCCAGTTCATCGAGCCGGCCGCCGTCGCGCTCGCGCAGAAGATCAACAGCGACGGCCTCGACCTGTATAAGGACATCCCGTATGTTTCCGGTACAGCCGGCACCACGCCGAGCGCGCTCACCGATCTCGCCGCCGTGCGCAAGGTTCTGAATGCCAACAAGGTCCCGACGACCGGCAGGCGCGCTGTCTGGGACACCGAAGCGGACGCCGCTTTTACCACGATCCCGGCGATCGTCAACGCAGAGAAATCCGGCAGCACGCAGGCTCTGCGCGAGGGGCCTATCGGTCGGCTGTTCGGTCTCGACAACTACATGTCGCAGGCGGTCAAACATCATGAAGCCGGCGAGCTGTCCGCCGCGGTAAAGCCGAAGGCCGCCACGGCTAAGGGCGCGACGCAGCTCACGCTTTCCGCGACAGCCGTCACCGGCTCGCTCAAGAAGGGCGATATTCTCACCATCGCCGGCAAGACCTACGTGGTTACGGCCGATGCCGCTGCAGACTCGAACGAAATCACGGTCGGCATCTATCCCGCCCTGCAGGACGCTATTACCACAAGCACAGCGATCACGGTTGCAGGGAGCCACACGGCGAATCTCGCGTTTACGCCGATGGCCTTCGCATTTGTGACCCGCCCGCTTGTCGTCCCCTCCGGGGTGGAGTGCTATACGACGAGCTACAACGACATTTCCCTGCGCGTGACCAAGGGGTACGATATGAAATACAAGAAGGAAATGCTTTCGATGGACGTGCTGTACGCCTACAAAACGATCTATCCGGAGCTTGCCGTCCGCGCGATGGGCTGACGCCATGTGGACCGTGGATTACAGCTACTACACCGGCGTGTTTCTCGGAACGGCGGTTGCTGAGAAGGACTGGACCCGCATTGCACGCGAAGCTTGCGCATATATCGACGAAATCACCTACGGGCGGCTGCGCAATATGGCAGAGATTCCCGAGGAAGTAAAGCTCGCGGTCTGCGCCGTGGTGGACGCCGTGCAGGCACAGCGGACAGCGGCAGCAAGGATTGACACAGCGGCGGGCGTCAAGTCCTTTTCAAACGACGGCTATTCGGAGAGCTTTATAGACGCGGTACAGCTTTCCGCGGATTCTGCCCGGCGCAAGGCGGATGCGGCGGCGGTGTACCTCCCCCGCTCGCACCCGCTGCGCTATGCAGGCATCTACTGCAAGGCGGTGACAACATGCAGCTTTGCAGTGAACAGCTCACTTATTTCCGGTTGGACGCAAACGACCGTGTGACGCAGGTCATTACGATCAAAGGTTCGTGGTTTGAAAAAAGCGTGTCGGAGCTGACCGATAAGGGGCTTTCGTTCGCGAAAATAATTGCGTGCCGCATCCCCGTTGAAAACGCGCCGGACGGCTTCACGCCGCGCGCGGGCGACATGCTCCTGCGGGGCGCGCCGCCCGCCGACGCGCAGACGGCCGCCGCCCTCAAGCGCGCGCACGGCGCCGCGACGGTCAAGGCCGTGCGCGACAACCGGCGGACCGTGCTCGCCCCGCACTGGAAGCTGGAGGCGATGTAGTGTGAAAAATACTTTTTCACACACGATTTGTGCCTTTGCCGCGGCGAGCAAAGCGGCAATCGGCTTCGCCGACCGGCACAAAAAATAAGGAATGGGGATTGGCATGGCGGCAAAAATTGAACTAAAGCTCGACCCCGTGACAACGATCATGGCGAAGCGCCACCTCGACGGCACCGGGCGCAAAAAGGTCGCGAGCGAGGTCAAACGCCTGTGCGACCCGTACGTGCCGATGAACACCGGCATGCTGAAAAACACGGCGCAGGTGCTCGCGGACGGCGTGCTGTACGGCCAGCCCTACGCGGCGAAGCAGTATTACGAAAACAGCGGCTGGAATACACCGCGCGGCGCCTACTGGGACCGCCGCATGATGGCGGACAAGGGCGGCGAGCTGACAAAGGCGGTCGCCGCGTTCTGCGGAGGGAAAGCGAAATGAATTCGATTATCGAGGGCATCCGCGCCTATCTCGCGGACTGCCCCCTGCTGGCCGGCGGCGTGCTGCACGTCAATTTTCTCGACGAGCGCGGCCCCTCCGGCTACACCATCGACGAGATGCCGGGCGACCTCATCGTCAAGCGGTACACGGACGGCAGCACGGTCCGGCAGGCGGTGTTCCTCGTCGCGTCGGCGGAGGATTACAGCCGCGACGCGCTCGAGAATTTGAAAGCCTGCGGCTTTTACGAATCGCTCGCCGACTGGCTCGAAAGCAACAGCAGGGCGGGCATCCTGCCGGTGCTTCCGGCGGGGTGCACCGCCCTCTCGATGGAAACCACGACAAACGGCTACTGCATCCGGACGGACATCCAGCAGAACGTCCAGCGCTATCAGGTGCAATGCCGGCTGCTTTATTTTAAGGAGGCGATTTGATTGGCAATTACAGGCGTAAAGAAACGCAGAAACATTGCAAACTATCTCAATACGGCATCAGACGAAACAGCTGTTTACAACCTCATGGGCGTCGGTTTTACCGAACTGAACGAACAGCCCTCCGCACAGACCACAAGCAAGCGGTATATCAATATGGCCTCGGCATCGCAGTCCGTCACGGGCTACGAACCGACCTGGGCCTTTACTGCGGATCAGATTCGCAGTGAAACGGCGCTCAATTTCATCTGTGAAATCGGTGAGCTTCGCAAGACCGGCGCAGATGCCGAAACCGACATGGTCATCGTCGATCTTGATAAACCTGTAGAATCCAAAACCAATGAGTTTTCCGCACGCCGACAGAAAATCGCGGTAGCGGTTTCCTCTTTTGGGGACGAGGACGGCGAGATGACTTGCGAAGGCGATCTGCTCGGCATCGGCGACGTGGAATCCGGTACATTCAACACGCAAACCAAAACCTTCACCGCTGCAGGTGAACAGATAGAAAACTAATGAAAAACCGAGGTGATCTTATGGCTCTGGAAATCAAAAACAGCGGCTGTAATCTGGAAATCGGCGGCACGTGTTTCGTCGTTTATCCGGACAGCCCGGAATATCTTGAAAAACTCGAGCACTTTTCCAAGGGTGCACAGGAAAAAGCCCGGCTTTTTTCCGGCGCAACAGACGGCATTGCAGAAAAAACACGCGATGTATGCACGTTCTGTCTGACCGCTATTGACGAGTTGCTCGGCCCGGGCGCGGCAGACAGCATCTTTGACGGCAAAACTGTCGGAATGATGACGTTGCTCGAAGTTCTGACCTACATCAAAACCGAAAGCGGCCGCTATCTGCAGACCTCCGGCCAGCGGCTGCAGCAGCTGAGCGGAAATCGCGCACAGCGCCGCCAGAAAACGAAAAAATGAACCCTATTCTCGATCCCCTTCCGGAAGCCATCACGGTTTCCGGAAGAGATTTTTCTCTGGATACAGATTTTCGTGCATCCATACGCTTTGAGCTGATGCTCCTTGATCCGAAAATTTCTCCGGAAAAGCAGGCGCTCGAAGCATTGCGGATCTACATGCCGTATCTGAAGTTGGACACCTCTGCTCCAGATGATGCGACACTGTATATTGCCCGGCACGCCGCTGAAACGGTCGAGCAGCTCTGTCGTTTTTACACCGGCGCCGACCGACCCGGACGATATGGCGGGAAAGCTGCGGGCAGAACACCCCGCTTGTACGACTATGAGTACGATGCCGCGGCGCTCTGCGCATCTTTTCTCGCAGCCTACGGCATTGATCTGCACAAGGCCCGGCTGCACTGGTGGTCGTTTCACGATCTGTTTCTTTCTCTGCCGGACGACACGGCAATCCGGCGGATCATGCGGATTCGTGCTGCAAAGTGTGACGGCAAGACGCCGCCCGCTGAGCGCAAACGCATCGCCGCCCTGCAGCGGCTCTATGCTCTTCCGGACCGCGCTGCCGCAGCCGACCGCACACGCATATCCCGCGTGGAAGAAATCCTTCTGGGCGACGGCGATCTTCGCCGATTGGAGGCTGATCAAGATTGAACGCATAAAATGCCCGTACTGCGGATACAGAATGCCTGTCTGGTACGATCCCGAAAAAGCCGATGTGCGCGGCATTTTCGTGCGCTGCAAGGGAAAATGGTGCCGACGGGAATTTGAAATCCGAATTCAGGCAATAAAAAAACAGAGCAAGTAGTGCCATGACGTTGCCGATGCTCTCTCTTCTGAGAGGTGAGAACATTGGCAGACGGCACAATTAAAATCCTGACCGATCTCGACGCATCGGGGTTTCAAAAGGGGATTTCGAAGCTCGGCTCCATCGCTTCGACGGGGCTGAAAGCGACCACAGCGGCCATCGCCGCGGCGGGCGGTGCAATCGCCGGGCTTTTAGGCGCTTCGGTCAAAACCGGCATGGATTTCGAGCAGCAGATGTCGCGCGTGAATGCTATTTCCGGCGCGACGGCTGAGGAGTTCGCCGCCCTCGAAAAGCAGGCGATCGACCTCGGCGCGAGCACGGCGTTCAGCGCGACGGAAGCGGCCGAGGGCATGGAAAACCTCGCGAGCGCGGGCTTCAACACCACGGAGATCATGGCGGCGATGCCCGGCATGCTCGACCTCGCGGCATCCTCCGGCGCGGATCTCGCGCAGTCGGCGGACATCGCGGCCAGCACGCTGCGCGGCTTCGGTCTGGAGGCGGCTGACGCGGGCCACGTCGCCGACGTGCTCGCCAAGACCGCGGCCGACACGAACGCGGCCGTGGAGGATACCGGCGAAGCGATGAAATACGTCGCGCCGGTCGCCCACGCGTTCGGCATCAGCATGGAGGAAACCGCGGCGGCGATCGGCATCATGTCCGACGCGGGCATCAAGGGCAGTCAGGCCGGCACCACGCTGCGCGGCGCGCTCTCGCGTCTCGCGAAGCCGACCGACGTGATGCAGGACACGATGGACGCGCTCGGCATTTCGTTCTTCAACGCAGAGGGCAAGATGCTCTCGCTCACAGAGATGACCGCGATGCTGAAAGACAAAACGGCTGGTCTGACGGACGAACAGCGCAATGCGGCGCTTGTCACGCTGTTCGGGCAGGAATCGCTTTCCGGCATGCTCGCTCTGATGGAGGCAGGACCGGAGAAGATCGGTTCCCTGACGGCTTCGCTCGAAAACTGCGACGGCGCGGCGGCCGAAATGGCTGAAACGATGATGGACAACCTTGCCGGTGCGGTCGAGGAGCTTTCCGGTGCTGCCGAAACGCTCGGCATTCTTGTCTACCAGAGCATTCAAGAGCCGCTTAAAGAGGTCGTGCAGACCGCTACCGGGTATATCGGGCAGCTGCAGAGCGCTTTTGAAGAGGGCGGCCTTCAGGGCGCCGTGTCCGAGCTCGGCACGATCTTTGCGGACGTAGCCGTTCAAATTGCTCAGGCGGCACCCGATCTTGCTTCCGCCGCGGTTTCGCTGCTCGACGCTTTTCTACAGGGGCTTTCCGATGCGGTTCCGGCTGTGTCGACTGCCGCTGTTGAAATTGTCACAACACTGCTGAACGGGCTTTTTGAGATTCTCCCTCAGCTGCCGCAGATCGCCGGTGATCTGATCGAAAACCTCGGCACATCGCTGGCTTCGGCGGCTCCCACTTTGATTCCGTCGGCGGTCAGCTGCATCATGCAGTTCGCGCAGGGACTGGTTGATCAGCTTCCCACGATCCTGTCGGTAGGTCTGCAGCTTGTCCGCGGCATTGCGGACGGGATCCTGAACGCTTTGCCGGT
>JAHZCM010000005.1:15507-35673 GCA_019422905.1 Oscillospiraceae bacterium | reverse complement strand
TGCCGACGACGTTTGTGCATACGCCTAATTTCATGCTTGACACTCCTTTGAATATAATTTTAGAAAATAAACGAGCTTGTCCCGAGGGCAATTCCCCGCGGTTACTTTTATTGTACAATATGTTTTCGCCGAAATCAACAGAGAATTATTCCTTCAAAACACAAAATCGTTATAATTCCCGTGGAAAATATTGTAGCAATCCGGCGGCATATCGATTATAATAGGGTATGATGTTATCTTATTAAAGGATGGTCTCTCTATGCCGGCAAAAACAGCTTCCAATTTTAAAAGCACGGTGTATGCCTGCTACCGCGGCTATATCACGCAGGGCATCGTGAACAATCTCTCGCCGCTCTTTTTTGTCATTTTTCAGAACCGCTTCGGCATCTCGTATGTGCTGATTTCCGCGCTGATCCTGTGCAATTTCGTCACACAGGTCGTCACCGACGTCCTCTCCGTGCGCTATGTGGACCGCATTGGGTACCGGCGCGCCGCCGTGATCGCGCATTTTCTTGCGTTTTCAGGCTTGATGCTGCTGGGTATCCTGCCGAACATACTGCCCGCTCCGTTTATCGGCCTTGTCATCGCCACCGTCATCAGCGGTGTCGGCGGCGGCCTGATCGAGGTCATCATCAGCCCGATCGTCGAATCCTGCCCGGGCGACGCCAAAGCCTCCGCAATGAGTCTGCTCCATTCCTTCTACTGCTGGGGGCAGGTCGGCGTTGTGCTGATCACCACGCTGCTGCTGCGCGTCATTGGCGACGACCTTTGGTTTATCATCCCGGCGCTTTGGTCCCTGCTTCCGTTTTACAACCTGTTTCGTTTTCTGAAGGTGCCGCTGATGCCCACCGTGCCCGAGGAGGAAAAAACGCCGCTCAAAACACTGTTTGCTTCGAAGATTTTCCTTGTCGCCATGCTGCTGATGCTTTGCGCGGGCGCGAGTGAGCTGGCCATGTGCCAGTGGAGCTCTTTGTTTGCGGAGCGCGCGCTCGGCGTCACCAAGGTCGTCGGCGACCTGATGGGCCCGTGTCTCTTTGCGGTGTTTATGGGCATCGGCCGCACGATTTACGGCATCTGGGGCGGAAAAATCAACCTTTCTCTGGCCCTGACGCTCTGCGCGTCGCTGTGTATCCTGTGCTATCTCGGCACGGCGCTGCTTGAAAACCCGATGCTCGCTCTGATTTCCTGCTCGCTCTGCGGATTCTCCGTGAGTCTGATGTGGCCGGGCACCTTCTCGCTGACCACCGCCGCTTATCCGAAGGGCGGCACCGCCATGTTCGGCGTGCTGGCCGTGATGGGCGATATCGGCTGCTCCGCCGGCCCCGCGCTGATGGGCGCCGTAAGCGCCGCCGTTTCCTCCAGCCCGCGCGCGCTGGCGTCCTCCAGCCTGACCGCCGATCAGCTCGGTCTGAAGAGCGGCATGCTGTTCTGCATTATCTTCCCTGTGCTGATCCTGATCGGCATCGCGCTGCTCAACCGGTTCCGCAAAAAGGACCGCGCTTAATTTCTTGAACAGAAAAAAAGCAAGCCGGAAGCCGCTGGAAACGCGGTAAGCTCCGGCTTGCTTTATATTTTTGCGTGGGGCGGCGCTCTTACCGCCTTTCGCCTGCCTCAGCGCCTATGGCCTCCCGCATATACGCGATAAATCTGGCGGCTGCCGGCGTAAAGGGCTGCTGCCGCTTCCATGCCAGCACGCTCGTCGCCGTCAGCTCCGGGTACAGCGGCCGGCAGATGAGCTTCTCTTTATCCCAGAGCATACCGGTTCCTTCTATCATCAGCAAATAGGCCAGCCTGCTGTAAACCATCACCGAGCCGGCCGCGGGCAGGTTGCTCGTAAACAGGACGTTCAGGCTTTCGTAGCAATCGCCAAACCAGTTTGCCAGCTCGCTCTGCACATTCCTCCGGTACGGCAGAATCAGCGGCACATCCTTCAGGTCCTGCGCCGTCACGCGGTCCTTTTGCGCCAGGGGGGAATCCGGGTGCATGGCCACAACCCATCTTTCCCGCCGGTTCAGGCGGATAAAATCGAGCCGCTCCATATCGATGGGTTCCATCAGCAGGCCGATATCCGTCAGCCCGCGCTCCATCCGCTCTTTCACATAATCGGCCGTCGCCGTATACAGCTCAAAGGTCACGGCCGGATACCGCTCATGGAAATCACGAAACAGCGCCGGAAGTATCTGCACCGCGCCGAGGTCGCCGCAGCCGACGGACACCGTGCCCTCCACGGCTTTCTCCTGCTCCGCAAGCTCCTTTTCCGTTTTATCCACCAGCTCCAGAATCTCCTCTGCGCGGCGGCGCAGCAGAAAACCCTCGCCGGTCAGGGAAAGCCTGTGCGATTCCCTTGAAAACAGCTTCACGCCCATTTCCGCTTCCATTTGGGCCAATTGGCGGCTCAATGTCGGCTGCGTGATGTGCAGAACCTCGGCGGCCTTTGTAATGCTCTGCTCACGCGCAACCGTCAAAAAATACCGAAGCATCCGTATTTCCATGCTGTTCCCTCCCGCAACCTGAAACATTCATGATACACTATAAGTATATCGCTTTTATGCCTGAAAGGCAATCCATGTTCTCCAAAAGGAAATTTGTGTTTAAAGCGGAAATTTTTTGTATTTTGAATAGCGCCCGCAGAAGTGCTCAGAATAGAAGCAGAATCATTTATTGGAGGTGCACAGCTCATGACAACCAAGGAACTCTTGTATATCGAAGACGCACTGGGCCACGAGAAATATTTCCAGACCAAGTGCAAGGAAACGGCCAGCCAGATTCAGGACGCCGACCTGAAAGCCTGCATTGAGCAGATGGCGCAGAAGCACCAGCAGATCTTCCAGAATTTCTACGGATTGCTTTAAGGAGGCAAAAAATGGACGACAAGAACTTGATGGAAAACATTCTCCTGCTCGAAAAGGGCGTATGCGATCTCTTTATGCACGGAACAATCGAGTCTCCCACGGAGAACGTGCATCAGGCGTTCAGCACGGCCCTGAACGACTCGCTCTGCATGCAGGACACGATCTATGACAAAATGGCCGCAAAGGGCTGGTACCCCACAGAGCAGGCGGAGCAGAATAAAATCGCCTCTGTGAAGCAGAAATTTTTGGCGCAGTAATCGGACAGGCGCCGGGCCGACATGGAAAAAGCACCGACAGGCAAAAAATGCCGTCGGTGCTTTTTTGCTTTTTGCAGGCCGCCATACCGGAAAAGCAATGCACGCGCAATATCTTCCGTGCATTCCCGTTCGGGCGGTGAAGATTAAGGCGCCGAAAAGCCAAAATAGCTAAGCAGCCCCTCGTAAATTCCCTGTGCAAAGCCCATCTGGTCGTCCTGCAGCTTCTGCGCGTCGCCGGCATTGCTGAGATACGCCAGCTCCACCAGCACAGCGGGCATCGCCGTGCGCCGCAGCACATAGAGCGAGGGGTTGAGTCGCACGCCGTTGTCCCGCGTGCCCACACGCTCCACAATCGCGTTGAGGATATGCTGGGCAAGCCAATACGACTGCGTGTTGCTCCGGTAAACATAAACCTCGGTGCCGTTTACGGCCGGATTGGTATTGGAGTTGCAGTGGATGCTGATAAAATAATCCGCGGGCCATGAGTTCGCCATGTTGACGCGCGCCTGCAGGCTTGTGGTGTTGTTGGTGCCCAGTACGGTTTCCGGCGTAGGCCGGGAAAGACGCGCCGTAAACCGCGGATCCTCGTTGAGCAGATCGGCCAGATAAACGCCCACATTGTAGGTGATGTCCTGCTCGCGCAGGCCGTGCCCTTCCGCTCCGGCATTGTGAAATCCGCTTGGGTTATGCCCCTGATCAATAAAAATCTTAATCGCCAAACGATCGCCTCCAAAACAGGTTCTCCTCTATCCTATTCCGGCAGGCCGCAGGGTGTGCATTTTCACTTTCCTTTCATCGTCCCTCCGTTGTTTCTGGCGTGCCCGAAGGAATTCGAATCCCCGACCTTCCGCTTAGGAGTATGGCTTGCCACATAATACACGGTTCGGGTGTAGACTTATTGATGTTTGTGTGGTACAATTAATATAAAATTGGAATGTGTCACACACAAAATTTTAAAATCGGGGAAATGAAAATTCAAAATGCATAAAAACCGTTTGATGTATTTTCTAATAATTACTTTTTTTATTACAGGTACAGCTTGGATTAGCCTTGCCGTTCTAACAAAATTAAATGTCATTACATTCACACATCCAATAGGTACCATTTTGCACATTATTGGCGGCTTTGGACCAACAATTGCATCATTGTTTTTAATGAGTGAAAAATTAACCTTAAATTCTTTCAAAAAGTTTGTATTTCAATACAAAAGGAAATCAATGATTTATTTTTGGATACTGTCTGCTATGGCAATAGCTACAATTGGCATTTCGTCTATGGAATTAAATGCAGAATTACCTTTGTATCTAGTCCCAATTGTCTTTATTCAAGCTGTATTCATATATGGTGGTGAAGAAGAATTAGGTTGGCGTGGTATAATGCAGCCTAATTTAGAGAATAAGTACAATTTTCCAATAGCAACCGTCATCACAGGCATAGTTTGGGGAATTTGGCACATTCCACTTTGGTTTGTGAAAGGGACATCTCAACAAAATATGGAATTTTCATTATTCTTAGTCTTAGCGGTGATATTGAGTTTTTGGCTTGCTGCAATTTATAAGAAAACACAATGTGTTTTCGCTTGTAGTGTTTTTCACGGACTGATAAACACGCTTTTATCAGTATTTGTTATTAAGCTAAATATAGTATTAATATTAGGACTAGTTGTTATGCTGATATATTCTATATATCTATGGCATAATGAAAATAATAAAGCTTTTAGCTTGTCTGATTAAAGCAATAAATCCTCTGGTCGGTGTGACACCAATCAGAGGACTTATTTTACTTTTATTCTTTTCTTTTTCGCTGACACAAATTTTATCAATACATCATCAACACCATCGGTGTACTTACCTTGATTGATAAGTGCGTTTTTTAAATTGATAAGAGCATTTACAATGCTGTTATATTCGGAATCGGTTAAATATAGATGATATTTAGAGTTTCTCATAATAACACCTCCTGATGACTTTACTATATGTCATCTGTGAAAAATGATAAAGTATGCGATTAGATTATGACATTTGAGCAATGCATAACTTACCAATTAGAAACAAGAAATATAGGCAAAACCAAGTTGTCAACCGCCTTGTTTGTTAGCAAGCTTTTTGGCTCCAAAAATGGTCGTGTTAGCAGAGAAGCTGATTTTGTTAGCAAAACGGCGAAAATCTTGCTAATTTTTGTTAGCAGACCAACCGCCTGAAAGTTGAGTGTTCCAGAGTTAATAAAAAACCGGCTTGCTAACATTTGCTAACAGAATTTTGGCTGAAATTGAAAATAGGCAAAAATCAAAAAAGCCTGAAAACCCAGTAAAATCAAGGCTTTCAGGCGTTGTTTGTGGCACCCCCTGCGAGAATCGAACTCACAACTAACCCTTAGGAGGGGTTTATTATATCCATTTAACTAAGGGGGCAATTCCAAAATCTATAATAATATTAAGTTGTAAACGAACAGATTGTCACTCGCCTTTCCTCCAAAAGCGGATGTCAAAAAATATTCTTAGGAGGCGAACGCTCTATCCTGCTGAGCTACAGAGACATCTATATAGAATAATAAGCCTGTTGCATTTTTCCGCACTTCAGCCGCGGCATTCGGCTGCGGCGCGATTTACGGGAAGCATCGGCGGGTTTTAAAGCAGCGGACGGCGCAAGATTTCATCGCACGCCCCCTGCCCTGTATTGTTTATTGTACCGCATGCCGCACGGTTTGTCAAACAAAAGCTGCAGTCGTTCAGGCGGGCGCAAAACAACACACAAATCGGAATCTGGTTTACAAGCTGTTTCCAAAAATTTCTTATGCAGAAATTAAGAGAATTTGTCGGAACTTCCCTTGACTATCCCCGCCGTTTATAATAAACTAAATGTGTGTACATAATTTTTGATTTTGAAGCCGTTTCGGCCCGCCCGGCGGGCTTGTGCACGGCTATTGATAAAGGGATATTAAGGGGACATCATCATGGTATTTGCCGACCTGTTTTTCATCTATTTTTTTCTGCCGCTATGCCTGATCGCCTATATGCTGGCTAAAAAGCTCAGCGCTAAAAACATGGTACTCCTTGTTTTTTCGCTGATTTTTTATGCTTGGGGCGAGCCGGTCTGGATCGTGCTTCTGCTGTTCAGCTCGGTTTTCAACTGGTTCATCGGCCTGCAGATTGACAAGCGCCGGGAAAAGCCGGGTGCAAAGCTGGCCGTGGCCGCCGGCGTCGCCGTCGATATCCTGCTGCTCCTGATTTTCAAGTACAGCGCGTTCTTTGTGGAAACCATCAATTCCATTTTCCGCACGGGAATCCCCGTCCCGCAGATCACGCTGCCGATCGGCATCAGCTTCTTCACCTTTCAGGCGATCTCCTATATCCTCGACTGTTACTGGGAAACCGTCACTGTGCAGAAAAGCTATAAGAAATTCCTTTTGTACCTTTCCCTATTCCCACAGCTAATCGCCGGGCCGATTGTCCGCTACAGCGCCGTCGAGCATGAAATTGACAATCGCAGCACAACGCCGACCGACCTGTGCGAGGGCGCGCTGCGCGTTATTCTCGGCCTGGCCAAAAAGGTGATCGTCGCCAATAACCTGTGGGTGATTGTGGATACGTTCTTCGGCAAGGACATCACCGGGCTTTCCGTGCTCGGCACATGGTATACGGTCATCGTTTATTCCCTTTACGTCTATTTCGATTTCAGCGGCTATTCGGATATCGCCATCGGCCTGGGCCGCATGTTTGGCTTCCATTTCGACGAAAACTTCCGGCATCCCTTCGCCTGCAAGACTATCGCGGAATTCTGGCAGCGGTGGCATATTTCCCTCGGCTCCTTCTTCCGCGATTATCTGCTCTATGTGCCGATTTTCGGAAAGAACCGCAAGTATGTGAGCCTGTTCCTCGTCTGGTTCTGCACCGGCATGTGGCACGGTGCCGCGTGGAATTTTATCCTCTGGGGCTTGTATTTTGGCTTTTTCATCTTCTTCGAGCAAAAGCTCGGCAAAAAGCGAATCAAGAAATGGCCGGTCTGGTGGAAGCACATTTACAGCAAGCTCGTTATTATCATTGGCTTTGGCATTTTCTTCTTTGAGGATATCGGCCAGCTCGGCCAGTTTTTCCTCAACATCTCCGGCATCAGTATGCTCACAAACGCCGCGCCGTTTACCGACCCCATGACGTGGTCCTCCCTACGCAATAATGTCTTCCTGATTGCGGCGGCGATTCTCTGCAGCCTGCCGGTTTTGCCGAAGATCAAGACCTATTTCTTTGAAAACAAAAGCGACACAGTCTATACCGTCGGTCGGGTCGGCTCCGTGGCGGTTTGCCTTGCGCTTCTGCTGGTCGTGAGCATTCTGCTTGTCGATGCGACCAACAACGTATTCCTCTACTGGAGATTTTGACGGAAAGGAGCCTGCAGACATGAATTCAGAAAATTCCCGTGGCAGCCGGAATGAAGCGGAAACACAGCCTGAGCGCCGCAGGCGCGGCAGCGCGGACAAGCGACGCCTGCTGGAAGACCGCCTTTCCCGGCGCTCCCTGATGATCCTTGCTTTGGTTTTCGCGCTTGTCTCTCTTTTCCTGCTGGTCTTCCCCCGCTCCACGGTTTCTCAGATTGAAAAGCGCGAGCTGGCGACCTTCCCTGAATTCTCCCTGGAAAGCTATTTTTCAGGCGCATATACGGCGGGCATCGCCACCTTTTACGACGATACGGTCCCCTACCACGACAGCTTTAAAAACATGGGCAACCAGATGAAATCCGCTTTCGGCATGAAGATGTTCGCCTCTGCGGGCACCGCCGCACCGGAAGGCGGAGGCTCCGCGTCGGATCCCGATACGGACGCGGCATCCACACCCTCGCCGACGCCGGATCCTCTCGAAGGGATCTCAGGCCGCGAGATCCTCACCGCCTTTGTGCAGGCCGGCAGCGCGCTGGAGGAGCCTTATCAGCGCGATTTCTCCGCAGAGGAGAACAGCACGCTGGACTGGGTGAACAACCTCATGATCATCAACTGGGACGGCCATTGGCGCTGCATGGAGCCCTTCGGTGGCGGAGGCGGCACGGCTTACGCCAACGCGCTCAACGAATTGCAGAGTAAGATCAGCTCCGATGTGACCATCTGGTCCATGCCCGCGCCGACCTCCAGCGCCTTCTACACGCCGAAGAACGGCCTGGATTATATCGGGGATCAGAGCGCGTGCTTCGACAACATTGCGGCAAAGCTCAATCCGGGTATCCAGTCCGTCAACGTAGTCGATGTGCTGAAACGGCATACCGAGGAAAACATTTACTGCCGCACCGACCATCACTGGCAGCCGCTCGGCGCTTACTACGCCGCGCGCACCTTTGCGGAGGCCGCCGGCGTGCAGTTTGCTGATATCACCAACTATGAGAGCGGCGCAAACGAGGGCTTTGTGGGCACAATGTACGGCTTCTCGCAGGATTCCCGCATTCTGAACGACCCCGAACGCTTTGAATACTATGTGCCGTACGCAAAGTACGAGGCGCATTACTACGATTCCTACTTCAATTACCAGTACAGCGATGATCTTTTCGCCGAGGTGGATGTGGACAATTCCTACCTGATGTTCCTCGGCGGCGACTCATGGGTCGTAAAAGTCGACACCGAAGTGAAAAACGGGCGCAAGCTGCTCGTCGTTAAGGATAGCTTCGGCAACGCGGAAATCCCGTACTACACAAGCTCTTTCGAGCAGATCTACGTTGTGGATGTCCGCGAATTCAAGCGCAATCTTGTCAGCTTTATCGACGCTACAGGCGTGACCGACGTGCTCTTCACGATGTCCGCTTATTCCGTTGTCGGCGACAATGCGGAAAACATCACCAACCTGATCAATCAAGACGCAGGCAGCACGATTGTGGACGAGCATCCCACCGGTTCCGCGGTAAGCGGCACGACAAACACGGACGCAGCCGATTCCGGAGATTCCGGAACGGAAGACAACGACGACCCGGCAGCCTGACCGGCCACGTGCAGAAAGGAACCTCATGACCGAACTTGAATACCCCTTTGACGCCGCCTATATCATCCAGAAGCGAAAATCGCTGCGCAGGGCGCTGCTCTCGGACGGCTCGCCGCGCGTGCAGAAAAAAATCGCCGTGCTCGGCGGCTCCACAACGAGCGACATCGTGAAAACCATGGAGCTTTTTCTGCTGAACACCGGCATCGAACCGACCTTCTACGAATCCGAATATGCGCAGTATTTTCAGGACGCCATGTTCCCCGACGAAGCGCTGCTCAATTTCAAGCCGGATCTCGTCTTTATCCATACGACAAACCGCAACATCACCAATTATCCGGAGACGGCGGATACCGCCGAAGCAGTGGACGCAAAGCTCAAGCTGGAGCTGGATAAGTTTCAGGCGATGTGGCGGAGCATCCGGGAAAAATTCCGCTGCCCGATCATCCAGAACAATTTTGAAATGCCGCTTTTCCGGCTGCTCGGCAACCGGGACGCATGGGATTTCCGTGGCCGCACGAATTTCCTTTCCCGCCTGAACAATGCGTTTTACGCCTACGCGCAGGAAAACGAGAGCTTCTATATCAACGACCTGAATTACATCTCCGCGGATTTCGGCCTGAAGGAATGGTCGAACCCGCTGTTCTGGAACATGTACAAGTACGCGATGTGCTTTGAGGCTATCCCGTCCTTTGCTTTCAGTGTTTCCAACATCATCAAGTCGATTTTCGGTAAAAACAAAAAGGCGCTCGCACTCGATCTCGACAACACGCTTTGGGGCGGCGTTGTCGGCGACGACGGCGTGGACGGCATCGAGATTGGGCAGGAAACCGGCGTTTCCCAGTCTTATTATGAATTTCAGAGCTACGTGAAGCAGTTGAAATCCATCGGTATCGTGCTGACGGTCTGCTCCAAAAACGACCATGAAAATGCGATCGCCGGGCTGAACCATCCGGAGGGCGCGCTGCGGCCGGAGGATTTCATCATCATCAAGGCAAACTGGGAGAACAAGGACCGCAATATCGCGGAAACTGCCGCGGAGCTGAACATCCTGCCGGATTCCATCGTTTTTGCAGACGACAATCCCGCCGAGCGCGAGATCGTGCGCACACAGATCAGAGGCGCGGCCGTACCGGAGATGGAAGGGGTTGAAAGCTATATCACGACGATTGACCGCGGCGGCTACTTCGAGGTCACGTCGTTCAGCGAGGACGATTTAAAGCGCAACGAGATGTATAAGAAAAACGCGCTGCGCGCCGCGCAGATGGCCTCCTTCGGCGATTACGGGGAATACCTCCGGAGCCTTGAAATGCACGCAGTGATCGACGATTTCCTCCCGGTCTATATCGCGCGCATCACGCAGCTCACAAACAAGAGCAACCAGTTCAACGTGACGACAAAGCGCTATACGCCCGCTGAAATGGAGGAAACCTTCCAAAGTCCGGATTATATCCGGCTCTACGGCAAACTGATCGATAAATTCGGTGACAACGGCGTGGTGTCGGTCGTTATCGGCAAAAAGAACGGCAACGCGCTCGATATCGAGCTTTGGCTGATGAGCTGCCGCGTTCTAAAGCGCGACATGGAGCTTGCCATGCTGGACCGCCTCGTGGAGCGCTGCCGTGAGGCCGGCATTGAAACGATCCGCGGCTACTACTATCCGACTGCAAAGAACGGCATGGTGCGCGAGCTTTTCAAGACCTTCGGGTTCAAAAAATGCAGCGAGGATGCGGCGGGCAATACGGTCTGGTCGCTCTCCGTCGCGGACTATTCGCCGAAGAACCATGTGATTATGGTCAGTGGAAACGAGACAAAATAAAACAGGATATTCAACCGGAAAGGATTTGAACAGAAAATGGATACGAAAGAGATTTTTGCAAGACTGAACCGCGTATTTCAGGACGTTTTTGACGACGACAGCATCCGCGTGACGCCGGACACAACGGCGGACGACATCGAGGACTGGGACAGCCTCGAGCATATCACGCTGATCTCCGCCGTGGAGCGCGCCTTCCGCATGAAATTCAAAATGGGCGAAATCTCCTCGATGAAAAACGTCGGCGAGATGGCTTCCATCATTCAGGCGCGCACGAAGCTGTAAGCGGTAAACACCGTATCTCCCAAAATGGCTGACGGCCGCCCGCCGATTGGAATAATCGTTACAATATATTTCCGCAAAAAAACATATACAATACATTACGGCGGTTCGGTTGACAGAGTGTTCGCCTTCTAAATGGCCGGTGGTTGCCCTGTCCACTCAATACCCGTACAAACGCGAGAAAATACACGAAAAACGCCAATCGCGTGACCTTGCGGCAACCCCATCGGGACTTCGGCAACCTTTCGTGCCTTTTTGGGAAAACAAAGGCACCGGTGTTCGGGCCGTAACTTCCCTAAATTCCATATTTGCCCCGCAGCTCAGCGGGACAGAGCGTTTGCCTTCGTAAGAAAAGGACCGCAGTCCGGCGTCATGCCGGTCTGCGGTCCTTTATTATGTCCTTTATTTATAGCGCTCCATAAACGCGCGGTAATCGCTGTTGTCCGCCGCAGAATGCGTGTCGGAAGCATTGCGGCTGCCCGTCCGCGCCGAGGACCCTGCCGAAGCAGCTGAGCCGCCGCGGGCCTGCGCCCTCCTGCGGCGCGCTTCCCGCCGCTTTTTGCGCACCTGCTGCCCATGGATGTATACGACAACCAGCAGAACCGCCAGAAGAACGACCACCATAAGGATAAATATACCGATTCCCTTCAAAACTGAAAGGAACACATTCCCCTTCGCTCCGTCCTGCGCTTTGCCGCTCTCCGGGTCGGCGGAGCCGGCTCCGGCTGCCATCTGCTGTACGCGGACATAGGTCTCGGCCTTCTCCGCAGCCGCCGTGACGAATTTTGTCACACCGTCGTCGTATGCCTTATTCTTAAAATCGGTCTCCAGATACTCCGACATCAGGTTTTTCAGCACACTGAGCGTAAAGCTCTCCTGAAACTGCTCGGTCGGGGCCACCCAATAGTCGTCGTCGGCGATCGAGAGCACCAGCAAGAGGCCGTTTCCGGATTCCCCGCCGATCCCCCATGTTTTGACAACCTCTGCCGCATACGCCTTGCGCGCATCGGCGCCCGTACCGGGCATCAAGGCCATCGTCATGACGACGATCTGCGCGCCGCAGGATTCGTCAAGCGCCTTGCACTTTTCAACAATCGCACTCTCCGTCTCCGCACTCAGCACATTCGCGCCGTCGTATACGTAAAAGCTCTCCGAGGGGGACGGCACCGGCGCGGGTGTGGAGGACGGCGTCGCCGTCTGCCCATCTCCTGTGTCTCCCCCGGTATCCTCCGCCAGCACGACGGTGCTGCACGGTGCGATAACCAGTATCAAAACGAGCAGAAACGACAGGATTCGCCGCCCGCTCAGCATCCTTCTCTTTTCCGAAGCCTCTCGGCACCGCATACGATCACCAACCCTCATTTCCCGCTGCGGCAAAGCCGCATAAGCAGAATCTAATTCTATTCTACGTTTATTCCACTCCCATGTCAAGTGAAACCTACGGCTTCACACCTGTGCGCGTCCGCTGAGCGTGCAGAAAAATACAGATGCGGACCGGATTTTTGCGCAAAACCATCTATTTTCGGCAAAGGCGCTTCTTATTTCAGCTCCACCACCGTCACGCCGCTTTCACCCTCGCCGTATACGCCGAGACGGAATGATTTGACCGCCTTATGCCGCTTCAGGTGCTGTTGAATACCGCTGCGGAGCACGCCGGTACCCTTGCCGTGGATGATCGTGAGCTGGTTCAGATTGCGCAGCAAAGCGTGGTCGATGAACGCGTCCACCTCCATGAGCGCCTCCTCGACATTCATGCCGCGCAGGTCGATTTCGTTGCGCACCGCCGTATCCGCCGCCGTTTTTGTGACGTTGCGGCGCCCGCCGGTCTTTTTTTCCTTGACCTTCTTATCCAGAAGGCGAAGATTTTTCATTGGCACGCGCGTTTTGACAATGCCGGCCTGCACCAGCACCATATCGCCGGTTTTCGGCAGCTCCAGCACCGTGGCGCTTTTATCGATATCGTAGATCAGCACGTTATCGCCGACCTTCAGCGGGCGCGGCAGCACGTATTCCTCATCCGCCCGCTTCTCGTGCACGGGGTCGCTCGCCCTTTCCAGGTCACGGATACCGGCTTTGAGCCGCGCCTTCTGTTCGGCGGAAAGCTCCGCCCGCTTCTCGCGGCGCAGCGTGTCCAGCTCGTCCAGAAGTCCCTGTGCCTGCTGGCGTGTTTTCTGCACCAGGTTTGCCGCCTCATGCTGGGCGCGCTCAATTTCATGCTTCGCATCCTTTTCGGCGCGCTCGCGCACAGTCTCCGCCTCGCGAATCATGCGCTCCGCTTCGATGCGGTACTGCTCCGCGTCCCGGCGCTCATCCTCCATTTTGCGGCGGCTGTCCTCCAAACGCGTCACGACCTCCTCGAACATCGTGCTCTCCTCTGAAACCAGCGTTTTTGCGCGCTCCACGATCGCTTCCGGCATGCCGAGACGCTTCGAAATCGCAAACGCGTTTGACTTGCCCGGCACGCCGATCAGCAGGCGGTATGTCGGGCGCAGCGTGGAAACGTCAAATTCACAGCAGCCGTTTTCCACCCCGTCGGTCTGGAGCGCATAGGCCTTCAGCTCCGCATAATGCGTCGTCGCCATGACCTTCGCGCCCTTTTCGCGCATCGCCTCGATGATCGAAATTGCAAGCGCCGCACCCTCTACCGGGTCGGTGCCCGCGCCCAGCTCGTCGATGAGAATCAGACTGCTGCCGTCGGCCTTTTCCAGAATGCGGATGATATTCGTCATATGCGCGGAAAACGTGGAGAGCGACTGCTCGATGCTCTGCTCGTCGCCGATATCGGCCAGCACGTGGCGGAACACAGCGATCTCGCTGCCGTCCGCCGCCGGAATCATCAGGCCGCACATCGCCATCAGCGTCAAAAGGCCCGCCGTTTTGAGCGAGACGGTCTTGCCGCCGGTATTCGGGCCGGTGACGATCAGCGCGTCGAAATCGCTTCCCAGCATCAGGTCGGTCGGCACGACCCTGGCTTTATCGATCAGCGGGTGACGCGCCGCCTTGATGCTTATGCGCCCCGCGTCGTTCAGCTTCGGCACCACGCCCTTCATTTTATAGGCGAGCTGTCCCTTGGCAAAAATCAGGTTGAGCTCCACTGCCGCGCGGTAGCTGCGCACGATACCGTCGGCAAATTCGCCGACCTCGCGCGAAAGCTCTGCCAGAATGCGGTCAATTTCCTCCTGCTCGTCCGCACGCAGAACGCGGATCTCGTTGTTCGCCTCCACAACGCCGATCGGCTCGATAAACACCGTCGCGCCGCTGCCGGAGGAATCATGCACAAGGCCCTTGACCTCGTTGCGGAATTCCGCCTTGACCGGCACGACGTACCGGCCTCCGCGCTGCGTAACGATGGCCTCCTGCAAATATTTCTGATAGGTCTGCGAGCGGATCATTTTGTCGAGCTGCTCGCGGACGCGCAGGGAAGCCGCGCGGATTTTGCGGCGGATCGCGGCAAGCGCGACGCTCGCGGTATCCGCGACCTCCTCCTCGTTCAGGACGGTCATCGAGATGCGCTCTTCCAGAAACTTATTTGGCTGTAACGTCTCAAATCGATAATCGAGCGCCGTTTTGACGCTCTCGCTCTTTTTGCGCCAGTCCGAAACGCTGCGGATCGCCCGCAGCGTCGCCGCCACAGCGAGGAGCTCCGGCAGGTTCAGCACGCCGCCCGCCTGCGCGCGGCGCAGCGCGTTCGTGACATTCGTCATCCCGTAAAACGACGGCGCGCCGAATTTCGCCATGAGCACGAAGGCGTCGTCCGTCTCCTGCAAAAGACGCTCCACATGCTTCAAATCTGTATCCGGCTCGATCTCCGCCGCAAGCTGCGCCGCATCGGCGCAGGTCGTTTCATTTGCAAGCTGCTGGAGAATCTTATCCAGCTCCAGCGATTTATAGTCTTTCAGCATATTTGACCTCTGTTTTCATCATCAGGCTTGCGCCCGATTTCAAGCTTTTTCAATAGTACATGGTGGAAGAACGCAATATTCCGGAATCCGTTCAACCACTCTTTCCAATTTCATTATTTCCTCGGCCCACCCCGGCTTCCCGCTCCTTGTGCGCCGCCTTCCGTTTCCGCAAATTACCGGCAAATGATCGACAAGTTAGCCGCACTCCAAATGTGTGATAACCTATTTTGGCAGCCACTATATCTTGTGTTTTCAATTTTGGAGGAGACGGATGCTTTCGCCTTTTGGCAAGTTACCGGCAAGTTAAATTCACGCCCAATACGGAATATACTTCATATACCGCGGTGCGGTTGTCGGGTCAAGCGCTTTCAGGAGGTGACATGCGACAGCTTCCTTAATCAGCCTCGAGACATTTCCGGAGGAGGAATCCGGCAAGCCAAACCGCTCCCGCAGAGAGCTATTCGTAAGCTGCTCGCCCTGCACCTGCTTAACGCAGGCGTGCAGATAGCACGCCCACAATCTATCCTCTGCTGACAAGCTGGAAAACGGGATTTCAGCAAACAAGGTGACTTTCGTGCTCTCCTCGTACAAATCTATTCTCGGTGCAGGAAGCTGAGACAGCTCAAACGCCGCAACGATTTTATCCCATCCGGTTCCCAGCTCTTCACAGATTCTAAGCCGCCGCGCCAGCTCCGCAAGCTTTTCATTTCTCGACTTCGGCGGATTATCGACAATTCTGCGAACATCGACAAGCGGCGTCCCCGGATTTGTGATCTCAATTCTCTTCCCAAAAATCTCGATAATGGGACCAGCGCCTGTAACCGAAAAATCCTGATGAATGAGCGCGTTTGCAACCGCTTCGCGGATTGCAATACTCGGATACGCCGCAATTCTCTCCCGCAGCGCCCCGTTAATCCGCTCCTGCGTCGGGATTAGGGCCTCAATAAACCAGATCAGCTCTTCAAAGCCCGCCGCGTTACCCCTTACCGCTCATATCCTCTTTCAGCATTTCCAGCCGATTGCCGCCCTTATACTGAACAACACGCACGGCCTTTCGCGACAACCTTGAAAACTTCGAGAGCTGTTTTGCGAAAAGAATCGCGCCGAGATTTGTGATCGAATACAACCCGTTATCCTGTTTAACCAAGATAAACTCCTCGAGCAAATAATGCGCAATGCCCGCCGCATCTGTCGGCTGAGGCATATTCATTAAATCAAAATATGCGGTATAATCCAGCAAACTCAAAGCCGAGGACAGCTCCAAATCCTGCTTGGCACAACGTTCCTCGAATCTGGAATTACGCAGCTTATCCCATAGCTGCGCCTGTAAGGACGGAAATTCGTTCAATTTCTTTGTATAGCTCCCCACACGTATATAGTCAACCTTTTCAAACGCAACTGTCTGATTGGTTGCCTTATATATTATGAGTACACCGACCTTCTTATCATTCACGGAAACCGTATGGAACTCAAAATCAGCATTTTGGGACAAAAGAGACCGAAGCCAATTTTCAATCTCTTGATTTCCCTTTTTCAGGCTCTGCAAATCGTAATCCGTCCCGACAATCTCATGCGTGGTATCGTGAATCCCCCAGAGCATATAAGCACAAGTCTTTTCATGGAGCGCTGCGCCGTTCGCCAGCGCACTGATATCCCGAGCAATCATATGCGGATCGTAGTTGTCGTGCTTAAATTCAAGCCACTGCGTTTCGTTCGGCATCTTGCAAAGCTCTAGAATCAGACGCCCAAGATTTTCCATATCATTCCCTCCCCGTTCAGTCCAAAAACGATTTATAGAACTCCAGCGTTTTCGGCATGATATGCAGCGTGCGCACCACGCAGCTTTCCGTCGCGGCGTTCAGGATCTTCAGCGCTTCCTCCGGCAGGGAGAACGCATACAGCTTCTCAAAATCCGAAAACACAATATGGCGCATTGCCGTCAGCACGCCGGGGGGCAGCGCGACATACGGCTCGCCCGTATCCCGGAAGCAGTCCCTGCAGCGCAGAATGCCGCTGTCCGGCAGAAAATACATCACGTCGGACTCGTACGCCGCGCAGTCCGCGCAGGCGACAAGATCCGGCATATAGCCCGCAATCGCCATCATCCGAAGCTCCGTCAGCGATTGCAGCATGCGCTTGGGACGGCTGCCCTTTGCGAGAAAATGCAGCGAGTTCAGGACAAGGCGCAGGTATTCCCCGGAATCCGTTTCCTCCGGCACCATCAAATACGCAAGCTCGCAGAAATACTGCGCAAGCGAAAGCGCGCCGATATCCCGCCACAGGCCAAAAAAGACCTCGTGCGGTTCCGCGTCGTCGATGATGTATTTCTCCCGCCCCTTATACACCGAGAGACGGGAATAACAGAGCAGCTGCGTCGCCGCGCTTTTGCTGTCCTTGAGGTTTTTGGCGCGGCGCGCAAAGGCGCGCAGCACGCCGGCGTCCCGGGTCAGCACCGTGACGAGCCGGTCGCTTTCGCCGATCGTCTGCTCCTTAATGATTAACCCCTGTGTCTTGATCTGCATCTGTGGCTCCTGCCGAAAAGGATTGCGCGCCCGAATGGTTCTGGCGCTTAAGCTGTGCATAACGGATATAATCTTCCACGCTGCCGCTGTGGTAAAAGCTGTTCCACGCCCTGTTCTCCGCCTCCGGAACCGACGTACCGATTCCGTCCAAATCAGGCGACGGGCGTTCACTGCCGGAATACATCATCCTGAGTCCTCCTTTTGCGCTTCTACTTTTAAAGTATTTGCGCTTTCTCAAAGGCTATGACAGGAAAATAAATCTTTTATCGACAAATTCCGGCAGAACTTTCAGAGGAAATGTGTTAAGGAAGCCCCAAAGCAACCGGGCTTTCTCAGCCCCACACCGCAGCATGCCGGCTCAATTGAGCAGGTCGCGCTTGTCAAAGCCGAGGGAGGTCAGCACTTCCGGGCGCTGCCGCCAGTCCTCTTTAACCTTCACCCACAGGCGGAGATTGATCTTACAGCCGAAGAAGCGTTCCATATCCTCACGCGCCTTCGAGCCGATTTTCTTGAGCATCGCGCCGCCCTTGCCGATCAGAATCCCCTTGTGCGTATCGCGCTCGCAGTAAATCGTCGCGTCGATATCCGTGATGTCGCCGCGCTCCTTCATGCTCTCTGTGACGACCGCCACGCCGTGCGGGATCTCCTTATCCGTAAAGCGCAGGATCTTCTCACGCACGATTTCGGCCGCGATCACGCGCTCCGGCTGGTCGGTGAGCGTATCCTCCGAGAAAAAGTGCCCGCCCGGCTGCGCGAGGCGCCTCAGCTCGTCCTTCAGCGCATCCATGCCGTTGCCGTCTCTGGCGGAAACCGGCACCACCGCGTCGAAATCGTACAGCTTTGAGAGCGCCGCGATCTGCTCCATCAGAATGCTTTTGTCCTCAAACAGGTCGATCTTGTTGATCGCGAGCACCGCGGGCAGACCGAGCGACTTGAATCTGGCGGCAAGCTCCTCGTCCGCCTTCGAGATTTTCGTGCCCGCCTCCGCCACGAGCAGGCAGGCGTCCACACCCGCGACGGACTGCGTCACGCTCTTGACCATATAGTCGCCGAGGGAATTCTTCGGTTTGATGAGGCCCGGCGTATCGATGAACACGAGCTGCGTCTCATTTTCCGTCCACACGCCCATGATGCGCGTGCGCGTCGTCTGCGGCTTGCTCGACACTATCGCGAGCTTCGTGCCGATCAGCCGGTTCAAAATGGAGGACTTGCCCACATTCGGCCGCCCCACAATGGCGATAAACGCCGATTTTTCATTCATATAATTTGGTGTTTCCATATCTGAATTCCTTTATCTCCGTTGGTCGTCTCCGCTGCGCCGGCCGTTAATGATCCGCTCGCACAGCTCGCCGTACGAAATGCCGGCCGCCAGCGCCTCCTGCGGGAGCAGGCTCGTCGGCGTCATGCCGGGCAGCGTATTGGCTTCCAGACAAAACGCATTGCTGTCCCGGTCCAGAATGAAATCCACTCTGGCGTAGAAGCCGAGCCGCAGCGCCTTGTGCACCGCCAGCGCGCTGCTTTGCAGCAGGTGGCTCGCAGCTTCGGAAAGATATGCCGGGCAGAGTTCCTCGGTCTTTCCCGTCTGGTATTTTTTTTTGTAATCGTAAAATCCGGAGAGCGGCTTGATCTCGATGACCGGCAGAGCTTCGCCGTCCAGGATACCGACCGAAAATTCCCGCCCCTCGATCTTCCTCTCCAAAATCACGTGATCCTCATACTTCTTCGCGCCGTCGACCGCCTCCAAAAGCTGCGGCTCGTTTTCCACGATCGACACGCCGATGCTCGAGCCGCAGCTGCACGGCTTTACCACGCATGGGTACTCGACCGCGCTGAGGTCCAGCGGCTCGTTCAGATCGACATACGTCCAATCGGCCGTCAGAATATGGTTTTCCCTGAGCAGCCTTTTGGTGACGTCCTTATCCATCGCGAGCAGGCTGCCGATGTAGCCGGTGCCCGTGTACCGCACACCGTGGAGGTCAAACGCCGCCTGCAGCTGTCCGTTTTCGCCGACCGAGCCGTGCAGTCCCAGAAACACCGCGTCCGCCGCCTTGCAAAGCTCCATTACGCCGCGGCCGATCAGGCTCTCTCCGTTATCCGCACAAGCGGCGATTGCCGCGAGATCCGGCTCATGCTCGGGAACGGCATACGAGAATCTGTATGCCGAGCCGCCGTTCCGATAGACCGGCTCTATCGCGGGATTGTTTACACCGAGATATAAATCGAGCAGCATCACGTCGTGCCCATTTTCCAGCAGCGCGTTCGCAATCAGAGCGCCGGAAGCCAGTGAAACGTCGCGCTCCGGGCTGAGCCCGCCCGCCAATACAATAACCTTCATAAGGATCCTCCGTGTATCGTTACTTTTTCTTTCTCGGTTTCCGCTCAAACCATCCGGCGACTTTTTCCGGACCGGCGAAAATGAACAGAAGCGCCAGCGCCGTGACAAGCACAAACAGCGCGCAGTAGAGCGGCGAGGTAAAAATCCGCACCGCGAGCGCCCACAGCGCCTGCGGCCGCCAGAGCACCGTTACGCCGACAAAAGCGGCAAAAACGGCGCTCACCAGCACCGCTCCCGCCGCGATATCCTT
>JAHZCM010000005.1:6141-15497 GCA_019422905.1 Oscillospiraceae bacterium | reverse complement strand
CGATAAACCGGTTATAGCTTTTCTGCGTGAAGTCGCAGAGCATTTCGATTGCGGTATTGAAGCCCTCCGCCGTGATGACCATCGCCACGGCGAGGAGCAGCGCCGCGTATTCCCCGCGTGAAACGCCGAGAAAGCGCGAAAAAAACAAAACGTATACCGCCGCCGTCACGTGTATACGCATGTTCCGCTCTGTTTTGACCGCGTAAAGAATTCCGCGCGCCGCGTCGCCGAAGCTGTCCGCGAGCGTGCGGCGTTTTCCTTTTGTTTTCCAGTCCGGCACCATATTACACGGTGTAGCTGGACGTGCCCGGCAGGCCGAGCTGCGACATGACATACTCTTCCTTCTCGCGCATCCGCACGCGATCAATACCGCCCTTTTCGTGGTCGTAGCCGAGCAGGTGCAGCATCGAATGCGCCGTCAGATAGCCGACCTCGCGCTCCAGGCTGTGCCCATAGCGCTTCGCCTGCTCCATCGCCATTTCCATGGAAAGCACGATATCGCCGAGGATCTTCGCGCCGGTATCGTGGTTGATATCGTACACGCCGTTTTCGCCCATCGGGAACGAAAGCACGTCGGTCGCGCTGTCCTTATCGCGGTACTGGGCATTCAGCTCGCGGATCTGCTCGTTGTCGACAAAGGTCACGCTGATTTCAGCGGAATCCTCAAAATTCTCCATCCGCAAAACCGCGTGGCAGCAGCGGCGGATCAGCATGCGCACGCCGGTGGGAATCTTGACCGCCTTCTGGTTGTTTGTGATGATGACTCTGATTTTTTCCATATGCCAAAATCCTTTCGGTTAGGGGTTATTTTGAAGCGGACGCTTTTTCATACGCCCGTATAATATCCTGTACCAGCCGGTGGCGCACAACATCCTTTTCCGTAAACCGGAAAATCGCAATGTCGTCCACATTTCTGAGCACGCGCATCGCATCCCGCAGGCCGGAGCGCTTGCCGTCCGGCAGGTCGATCTGCGTGATGTCACCGGTGATGACCATTTTGGAATTGAAGCCGAGGCGCGTCAAAAACATCTTCATCTGCTCGCAAGTGGTGTTCTGCGCCTCGTCCAGAATAATAAAGCTGTCGTCGAGCGTTCTGCCGCGCATATAGGCGAGCGGCGCGACCTCGATATTGCCGCGCTCGACATATTTCTGGTACGTCTCCGCGCCGAGCATATCAAAAAGCGCGTCGTAGAGCGGGCGCAGGTAAGGGTCGACCTTCTGCTGCAGGTCGCCGGGCAAAAAACCCAGCTTCTCGCCCGCCTCCACGGCGGGGCGCGTCAGAATAATGCGGTTCACCTGCTGCGCGCGAAACGCCGTGACCGCCATCGCTACGGCAAGGTACGTTTTGCCCGTGCCGGCGGGGCCGACGCCGATGGTGACGGTATTTTTCCGGATGTTGTCGCAGTACGTCTTCTGGCCGACCGTTTTCGGCTTGACCGGCTTGCCCTTTGCCGTGATACAGATGCAGTCCTCGGCAAGCGGCGCCATCTGCGCCTCCTTATCCTCCTGCACCATATCCATGCAGTAGCCGACGTTCTGCTCATTGAGCGTTTCGCCCTTTTCGATGAGCCCCAAAAGGCTCTCCACAGTTCGGAGCGCCCGGGAAACGCCCGGCTCCTCGCCCGTTATTTTCAACTGCGCATCCCGGCAGGAAAGCGCAACGCCAAAAGCTTTCTCAATCCGCTTCGCATGCACGTCAAAGCTGCCGAACAGCTCCGCCACATACTCCGCTTTTTCCACTAAGATACTTTTTTCCAAATCGTTCTCCTTCAGGAGGCTGGACAATATATTCAGATATAATAACTGCCTCGCAGTTATTATATCATAAGATTTGCAATTGTGGTTACGAAATTTTGAATGAAAATTGCCGATTTCCCTGTACAATTCCGACAAATCCGGACAAATCCGGCGCCGGCTTTGCACCCGTCACTCGCCGGAAATCGGAATCTCCTGCGCAATGTTTTCCTCGCAGACGCATTCGGCGGACGCGTACACCACGCCGTCCTTCAGCGTATACGTGATCGTTTCCGAAAGAAGCGTTCCGTCCTCTCCGAGATACGCCGCCTGCATCTGGCGGATTTTTTCAAGGGCGCGCTGCTGCGCCTGCTCTCCCGTAAACGCCACGGTGACCGTCTCGCAGTCGGCAGTGCGCAGCGTTTCCACCCACACCGGCAGCGTCACGCCGAGCAGCGTGAGCGGCTCACGGTCATAGGCGGTGATCTCCCCGTCCGGCGCGCCGGAAAGCCCGAGGGGAATGCGCAGTCCCAGTATATACAGCCCTTTGCGTTCCCCCTGCGCCACCTCGCGCGTGGATTCCGCCGTGAGCGGGCAGTCGGCGGTAAAGGTATGGCGCGTTTCAGCCATCACCGTTGCGCGTGCATGGGAGAGCAGGTGCCGCAGCGGTTCCTCGCCCCATGGGTCGCCGATCTCCGTGATGCCTGAAACGAGCACCTCGCCTTCGGCAACGGCCGAGCCGACCTGCACCAGCACGGTACCGCTCTCGGCGGCAATTTCCCGCACAAGCCCCGCGCGCTTTGCCACAACGTCATACACGCCTGTATGATCGACGCCCTCTTCTTTCTGGAGCGCCGTGCGCACGTTCAGCGTGATAAAGCAGCCGTCGGTATTCACGGAGGCCCATGAAATTCCCGGCAGTGCCCGCTGGATGCGGCTTCCCGCCAGCGGCTCATCCAGCGCAGCTCTGGACGCGCCGATGTATACGCCGCAGGCCCGCGCCGCTTCCAGAACCTCGCTTTGCGCGTACGGCGCCTCCCCCACGATTTCCACGCCCCAGTAAAACCCGGAAAGCCAGATGTACAGCGCAATGCCCAGCGCCGCGCCCAGCGGGAGTCCCGGCCTGCGCAAGGCGCTGCGCAGCACAAAAGGCCCGCCGCGCCGGTCGACAAGCCGGACACGGGCGTGCGTCCGGATCTTAATCGAGTGCAGTTTTTTGTATTCCTTTGCCCGGATCGTCAGCAGAACGTCGCCGTCCGCGCGGTCCACCTTGAGGGGCGTCACGCCGCTTTTCACCGCCACATTGACAAACCGCGCAGTATCCCCCGAAATTCTCGCCGTCGCCATGCCGAACACCCAGCGCGCAAGGTTTTCCATCACCGGTACGCCACCTCCTCGATTTTGCCGGTCAGCACGGCGCTGTCCTCTTCCACGCGAACGATCCGCAGATTTTTCCCGGTAATCCAGATCTGCTGCCGCCCGCACCGGAAGCCGGTTTTTTCCGCGCCGTATTCGATGATGCCGTCGCAGCCCTCAAGAATCAGCCGGTGGCTGCCGAGAATCTGCGTGCGGGTCGTGCCGCCCGTCAGTCCAAACCGAACCTGATCCGTCTTTTCTCCCATCGCCGCGCCTCCTTTCTCCGCAATAAATATGCGCCGCGCGCGCCGCATATACTGAGAAGAACCCGGTATACAGAGGAGGAAACCGATTTGAAAGCACCCGCTTTCCCCGTGGCGTCCAATGCCGCCGCACTTCGAAAAGCCATACGCGTCGTGCTGTCTGCCGCCGCCCTGCTCACGCTCTGCATCCTGTGCCTATTGTACCGCACGGACGCTGCCGACGGCGTGCGCACCGGCATTTACACCTGTCTCAACGCGCTTGTCCCCTCGCTGTTTCCGTTTATCCTGCTGGCCTGCCTGCTCTCAAAAAGCGACGCGGCCCGGCTGCTTTTCCGTCCGCTTTCCCCCGTGATGCGCCACGTTTTCCGCCTGCCGCCCTGCGCCGCGTCCGCTTTGGTTTTCGGGCTGACCGCCGGTTATCCGACCGGCGCGAAGATCACCGCGCAGCTCTACGCGGACCGCCGCCTGACCCGCGGGCAGGCCGCGCGCCTGATGTGCTTCTGCACCGCGCCGGGCTATGCCTTTGCCGCGGCCTATACCGGCACGATCATGCTCGGCAGCGCCCATACCGGTCTGCTGCTTTTTCTCGCCTGCGTGCTCGCCCCACTGCTCACGGGCTTCTGCCTCGCACGCTTTGCCGGGACGCCGGAAAAAGGCGCGGTTCCGGAAACATCGTCCGGCGGCGGGCTGACCCGCGCCGTGCAGGACGGCGTTTCCGCCATGGTCTCGATGTGCGGCTTTGTCGTTGTCTTTTCGGCGATGCTCTCCGTGCTGCACGGCTCAGGGCTCTTTCAGCGGCTTTCGGGGCTTCTCGCCCGCTGCGGCATGACGGTTCCCGACGCCGGCGCGGCCGTTTCCTTTCTTCTGGAGGTAACCTCCGGGGTTTCCCACAGCGCGTATTGGCATACGGCCCCGGTGCTGGTCGCTTTCGGGCTGGGCTTTGGCGGCGTGTGCATCCATCTTCAGATTCTTTCCTTTTTCCGCTCAATCGACTTCCCCATGCGCAAGAGCCTGTATTTTCTCTCCCGGCTCCTGAACGGCCTAACGGCCGCGCTCTGCTATCGTGCGCTCGCCTTTTTCTTTCCCGCAGCCGAGAGCGCCGCGGTCTCCGACAAAACGCTCTCCTACGCGCCCTCCACCGGCAGCGCCGCCGCTTCCGCCGCCCTGCTCGCGCTCTCCGTTTTTTTCCTGCTTACCTGCACAAAAAAGAACCGCCCGCCGAAAACCGGCAGACGGTTCTGACTTCCGTTACAGCTCGCGCACCGCGACGATCTCCCCGCCGCATACTTCGCCGTTCTCGCGAAACCCGGCTGCGCGGTACAGTGCCCTCGCGGCGGTATTTTCCGGCTCATACGACAGCCAGCACTGCGCCGCTTCGCTGCACGGCATTGTGCGCAGGTAGTCGAGCGATACGGCGAGCGCCGCCTTGCCGAGCCCGCGCCCCTGATAGCGGCGGTCAATCATAAACCGCCAGATGCAGTAATTCTTCACGGCGACCTCCGGCTCGTCCTCGTCGTCGAGCGTGTCATAGCCGAACATCACAAACCCGACCGGCGTTTCCTCCTCGTAAATGCCAAACGGCAGCGCGGTGTAGCCCGAGGCCTGCGTCGCGTAGGCTTCGAGGATGCTCGCTGTATTGTCCGCGACGAAGCCTTTCTGCGCCTCCCCGACAGAAAGCTCAAGAACCGCCTGAATATTGCTCAGATCGACTTTTCTCAGCGTAACCATGCACATACCTCCCGCCTATTTTTTCCAGTATACCATACTTCATCGCAGTTGTCCCGCAGATTTACAAATTCGCTGTGGAAATTCGGGCGGTAAGATGCTACAATAGGCGTATCAACGGAACCGGAGGAATGCAATCGTGTTCGGACGTAAAAAGAAAAAGAAGAATGAAGCGCTGTTCGGCCGCCATATTGAGCCGGATTGTACATACTGCATCCACAGCGTAGCCGCGCAGGGCAAGCTGAAGTGTCTTTTGGGCCAGATCCCGGAAAATTTTAGCTGCAAGCGCTATCAATACGACCCGCTGCGCCGGGAGCCGAAGGCCGAGCCGTCGCTCGGCAAATTCTCCGCCGAGGATTTCAAGCTATGAAGTACCTCAGCGCCTTCCGGCTGCGCCGTTTCTGGCTTTTGCTTCTGCTGCCCGCGGCGTTCGCCCTCGACCTCGCGGCGAAGTCCTCGCCGGATTTTGCCGAATGGTACGCTGTGACCGTTTACCCGCTTTACGCGCAGCTTTTCTCCGCCGTCACCGGCGTGCTCCCCTTTTCGCTCGGGGAGCTTTGCCTGATCGCGCTGGCGCTTTTTCTTTTGGTTTATTTCGCGCGGAATATTTACAGGCTGATTCGTTGTAAGGAGAACCGTTTTGCGCGTCTGGTGCGTTTTTTGTCGATTCCCCTGCTGATCGCCGTATGCATCGCGTTTCTCTGCGTGACGAATTACGGCACGAACCACCGCCGGTATTCCTTTGCTTCCGTCAGCGGCCTTACGGTGCGCGATTCCTCCACCGAGGAGCTTTTCGAGCTTTGCGTCGCGCTGACAAACACCGCCAACCGCCTGCGCGAGGACGTACAGGAGGACGAAAACGGGGTGTTCATGCTTTCCGACAGCGTGTATGACGACGCCAAATCCGCCAAAACGATTTTCAATGCGCTGCACGACGACTATCCCACGCTTTACACGAATGGCACGCCGAAGCCCGTCTTTTTCTCGGAGGTCATGTCTTATCTCGATATCAGCGGCATTTACTGCCCCTTCACCTTTGAGGCGAATGTCAACGTCCACATGGACGATGTGGCCATCCCGTTTACCATGTGCCACGAGCTTTCCCATCTCTCCGGCTATATGCGCGAGGACGAGGCGAATTTCATCGCCTTTCTCGCCTGCATCCAAAGCGACGATGCGGATTTCCGGTACAGCGGCTCATACCTCGCCATGGTGCATGCCACAAACGCGCTGTTTTCCGCCGACCTCGACCTCTGGCGGCAGGTGGACGCGATGCGCAGCGACGCCCTGCGCCGGGACATCGAATCGAATAACGCGTACTGGGCGCGGTATGACACGCCGGTGGCGGAGGTCTCCAACAAGGTCAACGACGCGTACCTGAAGGCAAACGGGCAGCAAAACGGCGTAAAATCCTACGGGCGCATGGTCGATCTGCTGCTGGCCTACTACCAGGAAAACGGCCTTCCCTCCGTTTCCGATTGAGCGCGGCCCACGCACACCGCGGAGGAACCCGTAATTCCAAACGGGAAATCTCACCCCGTATTCAATCCCATTCTATATTCAAAAAAGAGCAGCCGCCCGCCGGAGGCATCCCGGCAGACGGCTGTTTTTTGTCGACTGATTTTACTGGCTCTTGCTCTCGCGCACCTCGCGGAGAATATCGTCCAGATCAAACTTCGGCGAAGCCGACGGTTTCGCGGCGGGTTTTGCGGCAGCGCTTCCGGAAGGCTGTGCCGCAGGCTTTGAAGCCGGCTGGGTGTTCCGCACCGGCTGTTCCTGCCGCTTGGGAGCGGGCTTCGCCGCCGGCGCAGCCTGCACGGCGCGCGGTCTGGAAACCGGCTCTGCTGTACGCGGCCTCGCTGCAGGCTGCGTGCGCTGCGCCGCTTCCGGCTGCAGGGAAACCGGCGTGCTGGGGATAATCGGCTGCTCCACCGTGTAGTCGGCACGGCCGGGCACGAGCGGCGTTTCCCCCGTCACAGCGTATGGATCATAATCCTGCTGTACCCGGCGCGGCGCGCGGTCCTCCTCGCGGGCGGCAATGCGCTCCTCGTATTCTCGCGCCTGTTGCGCCGCCGTACGCTGGCGGCGGTTGCGCATTTCGGCCTGCTGAATTTCGTCGAAAATGTCTTCCCGGTCCTCCTCGACGCGGTCCCGGTTTTTCGAGGCCCTCTGCCAGACAAACAGGCAGACGAACCCCACGGCGCCCACGGCGATCAGGACAAGGCCTGAGACAAACAGCGTGGTACCGACACCGTTTCCGGCTTCGAGCTTATCGAAAAAGGTTTCTTCCTCCGGCACATCAGACGCCGTATTGCTCTCCGGGTCCGCCGTATCCGCCGCGAAAACCGGCATACCGCACAGTAGCACGCATAAAAGCATCGCCGCAAGGGCAGCAGCCAACCGTTTTATCCGAAATTTTTTCATTTTATGCCATTCCCTCTCCGCTCCGGCTTCCCCGCAGCGCTCATTTCATCTATATGCAAGGTTATTTTAGCATATTCGGAGGGCAGATTCAACGGCAAATTTCACAAATGCGCCTTATAAAGCCGGACCGCCAGCAGCCATGACACGGCGAATACGCAGATTGCGGCGGACAACGCCGCAATCGCGGGGATTTCCAGGCTCAAGGTCTGCGGGAGATCGAGAAAGGCCATTCCGATGAAAACAACCACGGCGCAGACCAGGCCGATCACAATGTAATAGGCCATGCGTCCCTTTTCCACGCCGAAGCGGAAAATGATCGGCAGCAGCAGCGCCGGCACGAACAGCCCCGCGGAAAGCAGCAGCCCCGTCATACCGAGCAGCTCCAGCAGATCGACCTCGCCCAGCCGCACCATGCGGATGCTCAGCGCCGCCAGCGTAGCCACGGCGGAGCCTCCCAGCAGGACCAGCGTAGCGATATACTTTGCCGAGACAAGCTGCGCTTTCGAATACGGCAGCGCGCCGCTGAACACATTCCACCGGCTGCGCTCGTCATACGAAAGCAGCGTGACGGGCACCATGCCGGCCAGCAGCATCGGGTACAGCAGAAAGAACAGCGGATCGCTGCCGCTGAATACGGAAACCAGGATGAATACAAACGTAATGAGCAGATACGAGCGGCAGTATTTCACTGTCATGTACCATTCCTTCAAAAGCAAGCCCTTCATTGCATACCCTCCCCGTTTTTCGCGTTTAAACCGCTTTTGGCCATGAACACAAACAATTCCTCCAGCTCCACCGGGCTGATCGTCATACCGGCCGGAACCCGTTTCCGGATTACAAGCGCCTCCGCGCCGTAGCCGGTATGGCGCATTCCCAGTACCGCCGCAGGCTCCAGAGCCGAGAGCTGCTCCGCCGTGCCGTGCACGACGCCGCAGCGCGCGAGCAGCAGATCCTTTTCCTCGCAGAGCAGAAGCTGCCCCTCGCGCAGGAACGCGACGTAATCGCAGATTTTCTCCAGATCGCTGACGATATGGGAGGAAATCAGCACGGCGTGGGACTCGTCGCGCGTAAATTCGCTGAACAGCTCCACGATCTCCTCCCGCACAACGGGGTCCAGACCGTTTGTCGCTTCGTCGAGCAAAAGCAGCTTCGCGTCGTGCGCAAGCGCCACGGCGATGGAGAGCTTCATTTGATTGCCGCGGGAAAGCGCCTTAAACGGCTTATCCGCAGGAACGCGCAGCCTGCTCAGCAGCTTACAATACGTTTCCGGCGACCAGCTCGCATACGCGCTTTGCAGCACGCGGCCAAACTGCTGTGCGGTCAGGCATTCCGGGACGCCCGCTTCGTCGAATACGACGCCGATGTCCTCCTTCGTCCGCCGGAAATTTTCCCGGTTGTCGCGCCCGAGCACCGTCACGGTGCCGCCGTCGCGCTTTACCATATCGAGAATCAAGCGGATCAGCGTGCTCTTTCCCGCTCCGTTTTCGCCGATCAGCCCCAGAATGCAGCCGCGCGGCAGCGTGAGATCGACCGGTCCGAGCTGAAAGCCCGGATATTTTTTGGTGAGCTTCCGAATTTCAATTGCGTTTTCCATAAACACCCTTCCTTTCTCAATCGGCGTACAGCGTGTGCAGCAGGGAGACGAGCTCCGCCTCGCTCAGCCCGCAGACGCCTGCCAGGCGGATTGCTTCCAGCAGGTGGGCCTCCATCTGCCGGAGATTTTCCTCCCGCAGCAGCTCCGTGTTTTTCGCGGCGACAAAGCAGCCCTTCGCTGCCACCGTGTAGATAAAACCTTCTTTTTCAAGCTCCTCGTAGGCGCGCTTCGTCGTGATGACGCTGATGCGCAGGTCCTTC
>JAHZCM010000005.1:5418-6131 GCA_019422905.1 Oscillospiraceae bacterium | reverse complement strand
ATTTCATGCGGCTGAAGCTGCCCGCTGATGATCTGGTTCTTGATCTGGGTATAGATCTGGTCGTAGATCGGCGCGCCGCTTTTGTTGTCAATCCAGATATACATATCCGTATCCCGCCTTTCGCATATACTGTACATGAACAGTATACACAGTATACACAGACTTGTCAACCGAAAAAACAAAGAAATAGCAAAAATAAAAAACAGTTGGATATTTTTATTGAAAAAACTTTGTTTTATAAGTATAATGATCACGGCATTATACTTACGGCATCACAACGAAAGACCCCGATAAAGCGGTTTTTTCGTCTCCCGTAAAGTGATGGGCCGTGCACACTCAGAATTTTAACAGGCACGGTTTGAAAAATGATCGGAGGGTACAAAATGGCTAGAGAAAAATGGGCCTCGCGCTCAACCTTTATTCTGGCGGCAATCGGCTCCGCGGTCGGCCTTGGAAACGCATGGCGCTTTCCGGGGCTTGCGGCAAAATACGGCGGCGGCGCCTTTTTACTGATCTATATCCTCGCCATGCTGGTGATGGGTATTCCGCTCCTGATGATGGAAATCTCCATCGGGCGCCACATGCGGCAGGGCGCGCCGGGTGCGCTGGGCGGCATGAACCGCAAATTTGAGCCGCTCGGCTGGGCGGCAACCGCCAATGCGTTCTTTATCGAAATCTACTACGCGGTCGTTTTCGCATGGGTCATCCTGATG
>JAHZCM010000005.1:0-5408 GCA_019422905.1 Oscillospiraceae bacterium | reverse complement strand
TGTGCCTTTAAGTTTGCGCCGCTCACCGGCGACAGCGAGGCCGCCTCCGGCGTTTGGGCGGAGCTGATCCGAACCACCGGCACCACAAGCGGCTACGGCACGATTTCCATGCCGGTTGTAGGCTGCCTGATCCTTGCGTGGGCCCTCATCTATCTGTGCATCCGCAACGGCGCAAGCAGCGTCGGCAAGGTCGTGAAATACACGGTGTTCCTGCCGGTGCTCTGCCTTTTGATTATGGCCGTAAAGGGCTTTACAATGCCCGGCGCCATGGAGGGAATCCGCACGCTGTTCGTGCCGGATTTCAGCGCGCTTTCCAACCCAAACCTCTGGGTGGAGGCCATCGGGCAGGTGTTCTATTCTCTCTCGATCATGATGGCGATCATGATCGCTTACGGCTCGTTCATCGACCGCAACGCCAATATCGCGTTCGACTCGATTATCATCGCCTTTTCCGATCTCGCGATCAGCGTTCTTTCCGGCATTGTGCTCTTCACCACCATGTACGGCACGGGCATGACGACCGCCGACATGAGCACCTCCGGTATCGGTACGGCGTTCATGATCTATCCGATGGCGATCGTCAACCTTTCGGACAGCGGCGTTTTCAACGCGGTCTTCGCCTTTATCTTCTACTTCTGCCTCTGCACGCTGGCCATTGACTCCGCCTTCTCCATCGTGGAAGGCGTTTCCACCGCGGTTTCGGATAAGTTCGGCCTGCCGAAAAGGAAGGTCACCGTCTGGACCTGCGCGATTTCCGGCGTGATTTCCCTGTGGTTCGCCACCGGCGCGGGCCTCGCGTGGCTGGATATCGTCGATCACTGGTGCAACAATTTCAACCTGATTATCGTCGGCATTCTGGAGCCGCTGGCAATCGGCTGGTGCTTTAAGACCTCGAAGGTGCTGGACGAGGTCAACCTGAACACGAAAAGCTTCAAAATGCCCGGTTGGTGGTTCAAGCTTTCGCTCCGGTTCGGCGCGCCGGTCCTGCTCTCCATCCTGTTCATCTGGAACGTCGTCGACCTGTTTGTCAACAACGGCGGCATTTACGGCTCCGCAGACGGCTACAGCCTGACCGCCAACCTCATCGGCGGCTGGCTCATGACGGCACTCGTGTTTATCAGCGGCTTTATTGTGCGGATCATCGCCCGCAAAAAGAAGCTGCCCGCCAGCCGCGGCACGTGGGACACCGCCCCGCGCGAATAACGGCAGAGCCGATACAATGGAAGCAAAGCTGCTGGTAAACCAGCGGCCTGCTCAGACCCCGGAGGGGCCGGTATTTGCCGACCCCTTGAATGGGGTGCTGAAAAATATCACCGCATCGCTCTGTAACTGCAAACCGGTTCATATTCGGCAGCTTTAAGGCTTATGCGAATTCTCCGGTTTTCACGCATTTTCTCTTGGAAGATTGTGTTCTCAGGACAACAGATCTATTTTGTACTTACTGCCTTTTGCTTTTATTTTTTGCCTACTACTGTTTGCCGCCAATTATATTCCAAGGCGTTCTTTATTTTTCCCCGGTAGAACCGCAGAGTTTGTCATGCTGTAAGCGACACAAAAAAACCGATTGCTCCAAATCCAGTTGGAACAATCGGTTTTTGTTTTACAATTCTGCGAATTTAAAATTCGATCTTCCCGGCGATGTAAGCCTCAAGCGCGTCGATTTCGATACGCTCCTGCTCCATTGTGTCGCGGTCGCGGACGGTGACGCAGCCGTCCTCCGCGCTCTGGAAGTCGTACGTGATGCACAGCGGCGTGCCGATCTCGTCCTCGCGGCGGTAGCGCTTGCCGATCGAGCCGGTCTCGTCGAAGTCAATCATAAACTTCTTCGAAAGCCGGTTGTAGACCTCCAGCGCCGGCCCGGAGAGCTTCTTCGAGAGCGGGAGCACCGCGGCCTTGTACGGCGCGACGGCGGGGTTCAGGCGGAGCACGACGCGCACGTCGTTCTTCTCCGCGTCGAGGATCTCCTCGTCATACGCCTCGGAGAGCAGCGCAAGCACTGTGCGGTCGAGGCCGTAGGTGGATTCGATGATGAACGGGATGAACTTCTCGTTCGTCTCGGGGTCGAGGTACTCCATCTTCTGTCCGCTGTATTCCTGATGCCGCGTGAGGTCGAAATTCGTGCGGTTGTGCGTGCCGTTGATCTCGCCCCAGCCGAACGGGAACAGGAACTCGATATCGCAGGCCGCCTTCGCGTAATGCGCGAGCTTCTCGTGGTCGTGGAAGCGCAGGTGCTCGGCGGGCAGGCCGAGATCCTCAAAGTACTGCTTGCCGTACGCCTTGAAATAATCATACAGCTCGGTATCGGTACCCTCCTTGCAGAAGGTCTGAAACTCCATCTGCTCAAACTCAATCGTGCGGAACGTGAAGTTGCCCGGCGTGATCTCGTTGCGGAACGCCTTGCCGATCTGCCCGATGCTGAACGGCAGCTTCGCGCGCATCGTGCGCTGCACGTTCAAAAAGTTGACGTATTCGCCCTGCGCATTTTCGGGGCGCAGGTAGATGATGCTCTTATTGTTGTTCGTGACACCGCGGAACGTCTGGAACATCAGGTTGAATTCCCGGATATCGGTGAAATTGTGCTTGCCGCAGTTCGGGCAAGGGATGTGATGGTCCTTGATATACTGGAACATCTCCTCCTTCGTCATGCCGTCCGCGTGCGCCTCCGGGTCAAAATCGTCGATCAGGTTGTCTGCGCGGTGGCGCATTTTGCACTCCTTGCAGTCGAGCAGCGGATCGGAAAACGAAGCCACGTGGCCGCTCGCCTCCCAGACTCTCGGGTGCATCAGGATATCCGCATCCACCTCATAGCTGTTACGGCGCTCCTGGATGAAGCGCTTTCTCCACGTATCCTTGACGTTATTTTTCAGTCTTGCGCCGAGCGGGCCATAGTCCCATGTGTTGGCGAGCCCGCCATAAATGTCGCTGCCCGGAAAGATGAATCCCCGGTTCTTGCACAGCGCGACAATTTTCTCCATCGACTTTTCCTCAGGCTTCAAAACCTTCTTCATTTGAATAGCTCCTTTCGCGCCGCTGGCTGCGGCGTTTGATGATTTATTCATCATAGCACGTTTCGCCGCGGCGTGCAAGCGATTCCCCCGTAATATATAAGGAAATCTCAAAAAGGTGCTTCTGAACGAACTGCACCCCATTTATTAGACAGTATGGTATACTGAATAACAAATGGGATGCAATTCAAATACTTCGGAAAACCCGTTTTCTTTTCAAATTCCTGCGTCCTTAGACTGTCTCGCCCGCCATGATGCGGCGGATCTGCGGCATTCTGAAAAGAATCGCCGCGGCAATCATGGTCGTGATCATCTCCGGCAGCATGTACGCGCCGTTGTAGCACAGGGAATAGAACCACGGGCGGCCCACCCACGAAGCGCCGAACGCGACGAACGATTCGAGATTTGCGAAAATCACCGCGCCGGAAATCAGGTGGCTCACAAACCGGAGAAATACGGCGAGACCGGTGCCGGCGCAGATCCCGGCATAGTCCTTATTGCGGAACATACCGGCAAGGCCGATAACGGTATAGGCGACGATGTAATCGAGCAGGATGGTGCCGATGAGGCTCGCCGGCGTCAGGCCCCAGCCGAGCACGCCGTCCATCGTGATGCCGAACGCGAGCTGGATCACGGACTCCACAAAGGAGGCGGCCAGCCCCCATTTCAGCCCGAACACAATGGAAACCATGGCGCACGGCAGCATGGAAAGCAGCGTGACGGAGCCGCCGAAGGGCATCTTCAAAATTTTCACAAGGCTGAGCACTGCGCCGAGTGCGACCATAATGGCGCATACCGTGAGCTTATACGTACTGCTGTTTTTCTTCATTTCAATCATTCCCTCAAAGTGTGATATAAAAGGGGTTCGGCGCCTTTGCCGACAAAAAATGCGCACCGTGATCCGGTGCGCGCAAAAAATACAAAGGCCGTATTTCCCTACGTCGGCATTATCCGAATCAGGTTGCAGGTTTAGGCGGCTACGCCATTCTCAGCCGACTTATATGTCAGCTCCCTTTTGTATCTTTATCATAAGGCGGGCCGCGCGCATTGTCAAGCAAAAGTTGCGGATTTCCGCCTGTTTTCTTGCTTTATCAGCGGCCGGATGCTAAAATAAGGTAAAGCATCGCCGCGCAGTCAACGGCCGGCGTCCTTGCCGCATACGGCGGCATCCAAAATCCGGAAATCTTCGGGAGGAACCCGCTATGCCCATACAAAACAACGAAAAACGCTGCCCGCACAGCAAAAAATGCGGCGGCTGCCAGCTTCAGAATCTCAGCTACGCGGAACAGCTCGCGTGGAAAAACCGCCTCTGTGTGAAGCTCCTCGGGCAGTTCGCCCATGTGGAGCCGATCATCGGCATGGAAAGCCCGTACCATTACCGCAACAAGGTGCAGGCGGCGTTCGGCACAACGCGGGCCGGGCGCGTAATCTCCGGCATCTATCAGAGCAGTACGCACAACATCGTCGCGGTGGACGGCTGCATGACGGAGGATGAAACCGCGGACAAAATTATCGTGGATATTCGGAAACTGCTCGTCGATTTCAAAATGACAACGTACAACGAGGTGACGGGCCGGGGCTTTCTGCGCCACGTGCTCGTGAAGCGCGGCTTTCAGACGGGTGAGGTCATGGTCGTGCTCGTCACCGGCACGCCGATTTTCCCCGCGCGCAACAATTTCCTGCGCGCGCTTTTGAAGCTGCATCCGGAAATCACGACGATTATTCAAAATGTAAACGACCGCTATACCTCCATGCTGCTCGGCCCGAACGAGAAGGTGCTTCACGGCCCCGGCTTTATCACAGACGTGCTCTGCGGGCTGAAATTCCGGATTTCAGCGAAGTCGTTCTACCAGATCAATCCGGTGCAGACCGAGGTGCTCTACGGTAAGGCGATGGAATTTGCCGGGCTTACGGGCCGCGAGACGGTCATCGACGCGTACTGCGGCATCGGCACCATCGGCATGATCGCCGCGAAAGCCGCCGGGCAGGTGCTCGGCGTGGAGGTGAACCGGGATGCCGTGCGCGATGCGGTCTCGAACGCAAAGCTGAACGGCATGAAGAATATCCGCTTCGTCTGTGCCGACGCGGGCGATTTCATGGTGGACATGGCGGAAAGCGGCGAAGCCTGCGACGTGCTCCTGATGGACCCGCCGCGTGCTGGCAGCAGCGAGGCCTTTCTCTCCTCCGCCGTCACGCTCGCGCCGAAGCGCATCGTGTACGTCTCCTGCAACCCCGAAACGCTCGCCCGCGACCTGCATTTTCTCACAAAACGCGGTTACCGCGTCAAAAGGATTCAGCCCGTCGATATGTTCCCGCATACGAATCATGTGGAGACGGTAGTTCTTTTGTCCCACAAAAAAGCCGACAGTTATATCCACATTGATGTGGAGTTTGGAGAGGGCG
>JAHZCM010000050.1:10440-13569 GCA_019422905.1 Oscillospiraceae bacterium | reverse complement strand
TGCGGAGCTTTTCATGGCCTGCGAGCTTTTCCGCCACGCGCTTGACTTCCAGATCAATGGCTTTCATATTGACAACTCCCTTATGCAAAATTCAGATCAGAGGCTTTGGAGGAATTCGACCGCAAGTCCGAACCATTTGGCGACGTGCGGCATCAACTGTGCGGGGCTGCTGGACGTGACCGGATTACAGAGAGAAAGGCCGTGCCCGCCCTCCGGGAACAGATGGAACTCCGTTTTGACGCCCGCCTTTTGCAGGGCTGAGACGAGCAGCAGCGCGTTTTCCACCGGCACGCAGTCGTCGGTCTGCGTATGCCAGACAAAGGTCGGCGGCGTGTCCTTCGTCACAAAGTTTTCGAGCGACATGCTTTCCCTTTCCGCTTCGTAGCGTTCACCCAGCAGATTTTGAATCGAATCGTGGTGCGCAAACGGCCCGGAGGAAATCACCGGGTAGGAAAGAACCTGCCCGTTCGGGCGCAGCAGCTCCGGCGCGCAGCCGAGCGCCTCGGAGACAAACGGCCGGCTCCAAAAATTTCCGTAGCTCGCCGCAAGGTGGCCGCCGGCGGAAAAGCCGATCAGAAAGACCTTATCCGGGTCGCAGCCGTGCTTTACGCCCTCTTCACGCACGTATTTCACAGCCGACGCCACCTCCAGAAGCGCCGTCGGGAACCGCGCCGGCGCGACCGAATAGCGGACGACAACCGCATTGAAGCCCGCGGCGTTCAGGCCCAGCGCAATCGGCTCAGCCTCGCGGTCGCTTGTGAACGCATAGGCGCCGCCCGGGCAGACGATGACCGTCGGGCGCTTTTCAATCGGAATCTCCGGGGAGAGGTCCAGGAAATACATGTACATGGCCGCATCCCCGGCAGAGCCGGATACGGACAGCTTAACCTTTTCGTGAATCATTGGATAATCTCCTTTGATGTTTTTTGTATCTCTAGTATACCAACTCTTTCCGTTTTGCGCAATCCTTTTTGCTCGGTTTGCCCATGTCATTCATACGTCGTCCGTTTTCGGCTTCGACGTACATTGTAAACCCGAAAACCGTTTCCGCTGCGCACCGGTTTGCTTCGGCCTTAGGTTCTGAGCAAATTCGCCTGGACAAAAGAGCTGCCGCCGGGGAAATCCCCGGCGGCAGCTCTTTTGCATTTTAACTGTATTTTAAAATTACTTGCCGAAATATCTCTTCAGCAGGCCGGCGAACGCCTTGCCGTGGCGAGCCTCGTCGCGCGCCATCTCGTGGACGGTATCGTAAAGGAATAGCGAAAAATATAGGATTCATGCGGGTTTTCAGCGCTTTTGAATATCCACTTTAAAATTAAATATGGCTTTGGAATAGTCAAAATATCCACTTTTTTATCCACTTAAAAGGGGTATAAAGACTATGGCAAAGCAGGCTGATACCGGCGTTTACCAATTACCAAACGGAAATTGGTCTTATCGATATACAGTAACACAAAACGGAAAAAGAAAAGAAGTCCGAAAAGCAAAAGACGAATTTGGGAATCCTCTGAAAACGAAAAAACAGGCAATCACCGCAAGAAAAGCGGCGTTGAAGAAGGAACATACACTGCGCGCGCCCCATGAATTTATTGAATCTGCGAAACCATCGGAAACAAAAACAGTTGCGGAAGTTTACGCGGAATACTGCGAACATGGCAGGAGCGGGAAAGCCTATACCACTATACGAAAGCAAGACAGCCTTTGGAAAAACCACTTAAAGGTGCGGTTCGGTTCCCGCTTCATTGATGAAATCAGCGTTGCGGAAATACAGGATTATCTGTCTTTTCTCTATCATACGGAAGGGCGCGCCTATCGGTATGTAGAAGCTTTCTTGAAAATGTTTTATTTGATTTTCGGGCAAGCCTATTCCCGCAACTATCTTGATGTGGATACCTATAACAAGCTTTGTATCAATAAAGATACCAAAATCCATATGCCGAAAATGAAGGTGGACGAGGATACCGACATTGTATCATTCAGCAAAGAAGAAATCGCGCAGTTAGACCAGTATTTCACCGGCACAAACGCCGAAACCGCCTATTTATTGGGGCGGTACTGTGGCCTTAGAATCAATGAGTGTTACGGTTTGAAATGGGAAAACATCGATATTGAGAAAGGTACAATCCTGATTGACCGGCAAATGCAGTATCAGGAAGGGCTGATTAAATTAGTCCCACTCAAAACACGGAACGCCCGCCGCGTGATGTATATGTCCCCCGTTTTGAAAGCACATTTTATCGAACTGAAAAAGCAGGGGGACAGCGCACAAACAGAGCTTGCGGCACAACGGGAACAGAACCAGACCTTTATTACCGATATAGACGGGCAGAAAATTTCTTCTTTGGAATTGGTGAATACCCTTCCCAATGGGAAAATATAGACGGTTAATTCCATGAAGTACCATTCCCGCACCGTCAAAGAACAACTGCACATTACATTCAAGTATCACTATTTGCGCCACACATACGGAACCGCCCTTGCAGATATGAATACACCCGCTCATATTCTGCGGAATCAGATGGGACACGCAAGTATTAACGTTACACAGCGGTCAAAGTAAATATTAAAGCCTTTGATATTTCCGGTGCGGAAGTACAAGGGGTAGACGGATATCAATATCTTGACTTATCCGCCGCTCGAAACGCAGAATTTGGACAAAAGACTGCTGTTACCCTGCCCGATAGTGTAACCCGCTCTTTTGCGGTGGTTTGTACAAGCGTTATCTTTTCCGATAATTCCGCTTGGGAAGCAGAAGAAAGTGCAGTATGGGAACCGTTGCCCAAACAGCAGAATCTTGAAAATCTCATAGGGAACTTAGCCCAGCAATACCGGCGGGATACGTCTATACAGTCTCATTTTGAGTCGCTGGAATATAGTGATTTATGGATTTGCAGTTGTGGGGCTGTGAACAGACGCAGGGAATCGCAGTGCTGTTCCTGTGGGGTAAGCAGAAGCACGATTTTTTCTGCTTTGAACGCTGAATCGTTGACGCAGAATCAGTCGCAGTTTGAAGCTAAAGAAGCAGAACGCAGGACTATTCAAGAACAGGAAACCAAAAAGCGGCAGGCAAAAGCCAAAAAGATTGCTATTATTTCCTCTGCGGCCGCTGTGGTTGTGATTGTTTTTGTA
>JAHZCM010000050.1:0-10333 GCA_019422905.1 Oscillospiraceae bacterium | reverse complement strand
AAATGCTGATTACTACCATGCTATTGTTTATTTGATGGACAAAATGAACAGCATATCAGTGGTTCGAGATGAACAGAATTACAAAAATGATTATGAAACCCTTTTAGAATGTGCTTCGATAATCTATAATGGGGATTGTGGCGATATTTACAAATTAGAAACTTATAATAGCGGCACACTGGTTATTTATTGCTCTAATATAGCAACAGAGACGAATTCATATGTTACAACAGCAAATGGAATGCGTGTGTGTATGTATGTATCGAACAGAGCACGATAATTTAGACACTACCGAAACCATCAGAGAGATTCTTACCGATGCGGAAGAAAGTCAGGTAGAACGAAAAATTACTATCAATGACATCGTTTTTTAATTTGGAATAGAGGAAAGGCAATCCGAAAGGGTTGCCTTTTTTGTGCTTTATCAGGCAAATAATTTGACCCGCTTCAAAATTAGAAATCACTATAAAATTCAGGTATAATTATTATACAAAAGATAAAAAAGAACGGATTCAGGCAGGTATTTCCACCCTGTCCCTTGGATTTTCTACCCGCTCGGGCTTATATTTTCTGTCTGAAAAGCGTGGAGCCGCTGGACAATTACGTATACTTATACGTAGAAGATAAATATATTAAGAAAATCCACAACAGGGCGGTTCGCCAATGTTGTTTATGATATACGGGAAGCAGGCGGCCTTTTGGGTACTGCGCCGCCGCTTCCTTTTTCTTTGCCTGATTCAAGGACAAATATACATAATAAGGAGCGTTGAGAAAATGAAAGGGTCAAAATGGCTTGCGGAAGCGGTACATATAGAAACTATGCAAAGCGGCGTGCTGAATCTGGTACATGCGCCGGTAGGGTGCGGAAAAACCACATGGGCGCTGAATTGCCTTGCTCAAATGGTCAGTAACAAAAACAGAATGTTGTATCTGATTGATACCGTCAACGGGCGGGAACAGCTTGTAAAGCATAAAGATACCGCCCTTTATGACAGGAATTGGAAAGAACGGATTTTGAATGATATGGTAGATTTTGAAAATGCAAAGGTAGTCGTTATGACCTATGCAAAATTCGGCGTATTGGCAGACTGGTATCCAGAGTTTGGCTATAATTTTGAAATCATCCTTTGCGATGAGCTTCACAGCCTTCCCCGCTTTAGTTCCTTTCTGCATAAACCGCAGGACAAACAATACCACGCCATAGCCAAAAAGAGGATTGAAGAAATCGTAAACCGTAGTTCCTTGGTAAAAGTGATTGGCCTTTCTGCAACGCCGGAACGGTTGGAAAGGGAATTAGATTGCCCGATTCAATATTTGTCGGTTGAAGAAGATGTCAGGCAGTGGGAAACAACTGCCGCAAGGGCAGGAATGGGTTTTTGAAATGGTCAACAACATTCTGATTGAAGTGCTGGGAACTATTGCAGAACAGGAACGCGAAACCATACGCAGGCGGCAAGCGGAGGGAATCGAAGCGGCAAAGGCAAAAGGCAAGACATTAGGCCGCCCCGCCTTGCAATTTCCCGATAACTGGCAAGAAGTTTATGCTTCTTGGAAATCGGGTGCTATCACTGCAAAAACTGCAATGGAGCAAACGCAAACCAAAAGAACCAGCTTTTATAAGCTGGTGAAGCTTACTGAATCACAGCATAATTAAGTTAAGGGCACTTTGTAAAAGAAATTCGGCTTTGACAGCCGCAATTTATCATTCGTAAATACTCACAAAATGGTACAAGATTTTGAAAGTACAAGTTTTATGTGTTTGGCATTGTATTGCTGATAAAAAGGTACAAGAAACGTACAAGGATTCCTTGTATTGACACAAAAAAGGAACACCCGCCAAAATGGCAGGTGTTCCGAAAAAAGCAGTATTTAAGCCAATTCTTACTTGCCGAAATATCTCTTCAGCAGGCCAGCAAAAGCTTTGCCGTGGCGGGCTTCGTCGCGGGCCATCTCGTGGACGGTGTCATGGATTGCATCGAGGTTCGCAGCCTTCGCGCGCTTTGCAAGGTCAAACTTGCCTGCGGTTGCGCCGTTCTCGGCCTCTACGCGCATCTCAAGGTTCTTCTTGGTGCTGTCTGTGACGACCTCGCCGAGAAGCTCAGCGAACTTTGCGGCATGCTCCGCCTCTTCGTATGCGGCCTTCTCCCAGTACAGGCCGATTTCCGGATAGCCCTCGCGGTGCGCGACTCTTGCCATGGCAAGATACATGCCGACCTCGGTGCACTCGCCCTGGAAGTTGTCGCGGAGATCCGCGAGAATATCCTCGCTGACGCCCTGCGCAACGCCCACGACATGCTCGGCCGCCCATGTGATTTCCGCAGCCTGCTCCTGGAACTTGGATGCCGGCGCCTTGCAGACCGGGCAGAATTCCGGAGCTGCGTCGCCCTCATAAACATAACCGCATACCATACATACATACTTTGCCATTTTATTTTTCCTCCAAATCAATGAAATAATAAATATCCAGCCCTTGCTTTACAAGGGTCTCAGATTTCTGTTTATAGGATCCCCGCTCATTTGTCCGAATCGCTTGACAAAATCATTGAAAAAAGCCTTGGTTTACATTTCCTCCAAAGACCCGTTTCGGAGAGGGGGGATTGACCTGTTACTTCCGGCGGCTGCACGCCAATCAGGTTTTTGGTTCCAGAGGCGGCATCGGAACCTCCTCCAGCGATTTGATCGGATACTGCGCCTTGCCGGTAATCTCTTCAGCACGGATCCGCCAAACACATAAATTCCCCGAGATCGTGCGGAATCTTGCTTTGCGTTTATTATGCAGATGAATCAGATTCATTCCCTGCACACGCTCTTCCATATCCGTGACCTCTTCTATCTTCCCAAACACTGTAACGCTGCGGTAATCATGGTTTTCTCTGCGATAGGCCGCATACCCATTGCGGTCGAGAAATGCGTGCATCTGCACGCAGACATTCGGATTGCTCTTGATCAGCTCCCGTTTATGTCCGCCGTCCTGCGCGCCGTGGATATAGATTGTCAAGGGATCCGCATCCCAGCGGTATCCAAAGTTCACCGGCACTACATACGGGTAGATCTCATCGAAGAAGGCGATACTGCAAACGTCGCACAGGTCAATGATCGCTTTCAGCATTTCCTTATCCTTGACTTCCCGTCCGGCATGCATCATCGGCAGATTCCTGCCCTGCTCCTGATAGCTCATTGCAAACATCTCCTTGCCGTGCACAGCCTGCCCCGATAAAGGGGTTCAAATTCACCGAAAAATTTCGGTGCTTATTCTTTTGTTTTTTGTTTTTGGCAATCGGGGCAGGTACCGCTGAACAGAATGTCCTGATCCTGAATGTGCAGGCCATACTTCTGCTCCAGCTCCGCCACGGTTTCCTCACGCACAAGCGGCTCGAAAATATCGAGCACACGTCCACAGGTATTGCAGACAAAATGGCCGTGTCGGGAGACGTCCCCGTCAAAATGCTCCTGTCCATTGATCACGCCGACACGGCGCAGCTTCCCGGACACGCAGAACCTTTTGATGTTGCGGTAAACCGTGCCGAGACTCAGGTCTGGATACGCCGGCTTCAGCGTTTCATAGACCCATTCCGCCGTCGGATGCACATTCGTCGTCCGAATCGCCTCGTAAATCGCCTCGCGCTTTCGGCTGAAATTCTCTCGCATCGCCCTTTTGTCACCTCCATACCCGCCGGATTCTCACTTGCTGATCCTATTATAGCACAGAGAATTCCGTTTGTAAATAGGAATAATTATTATTTTTAAAAATAAATTGTAAACAAAGTATTGTGCTTTGCTCCGCCCACTCTCCCATATAAGCCGCTTCGCCGTGCAGAGCGGCTCATTGTTTGCAGCGCCGGCAGAATGCCTGAGAGGATGAACAGTGTTTTTTCAGGCCGCCGGAGCATTCGGCCCTCAGCCATGAAAGCGCGCACATATGCATCTTTTCCGCATGATGCGCATATCCATCGCCTAAGGGGGTAATGGCATGCTGTTGGGAATTTGGGAATACATCTCCTCGTTTCTGTTTTTCTTTCTCCACGTCACAAGCAGTGGTTCGTTTCCGAAGGCCCTGTCCGCCGCCGAGGAACGGCGCTGCCTTGAGCAGATGGCGGCGGGAGACGCTCAGGCGCGGCAGAAGCTGATCGAGCACAATCTCCGACTTGTCGCGCACATCGCCAAAAAGTATTTTGCCGATGAGAACGACCGCGACGACCTCGTTTCCATCGGCACGATCGGCCTGATCAAGGCTGTGGACAGCTTCAAGCCCGATAAGGGCATCCGGCTTTCGAGCTACGCCTCGCGCTGCATTGAAAATGAAATTCTGATGTTTTTCCGCGGGACAAAGAAAACCGCGCAAAACATCTCGCTCAATGAGCCGATCGACACCGACAAGGACGGCAACACGCTGACTCTACTGGATACGATGGCCTCGGACGACAACATTCTGGAGGACATTGACCTGCGCATGAAAACACGGCGGCTGTACGACGTGCTCGGACGCGTGCTCACGCCGCGGGAACGGGAAATCATCGTCCTGCGCTACGGGCTTTCCGGCCAGCGGCCGCTTGTGCAGCGCGAGGTCGCAAAAAAGCTGCATATTTCAAGGAGCTATATTTCCCGTCTGGAAAAAAAGGCGCTCGAAAAGCTGCGCGGGCAGTTTGGCGAGTAGCCTCTATTTTTCCATGCAGCGCCGAATTTCTTCGAGAAAAAGCCGCCCGTAGCGCGCGGCCTTGCGCTCTCCAACGCCGGAAACCCGCAGGAATTCGGCCTCTGTCCGCGGCTTTTTTGCGCACATATCCCGCAAAGTGGCATCCGTAAAAACCACATAAGCCGGCACGCCGGTCTGCGCCGCCAGCTTCGCGCGCAGCTTTTTGAGCGCGGCGAAAAGCTCGGGATCGACTTCGGCATCCGCAGCACCGGCTTTCGGCTTTTCCTGCGCCGCCGGCACGCGCATTTCAAATTTCTTCTTTCCCAGCAAAATATCGCGGGCCGCAGATGTCAGCCGCAGGCTTGGATACTGCCCCTGCGTCTGAACTAGATACCCCTGCACCTGAAGCGCGTCCAGCAGGCGGCGCACCTCCCGGCTTTGGGCTTCGCGCATCAATCCATAGGTGGACTGCCGGTCCAACCCGCTCTGCCGGATTTTCTCGCTCTCACTGCCGCGCAGAATATCGGCAATCATCGCGCACCCGAAGCGCTGCCCGGTGCGCGCCACGCAGGAAAGCGCCTGCTGGGCCGGTATCGTCGCGTCAATCAGCACGGAGCCAGAGGCGCAGCTCGAGCAGTTACCGCAGTATTCCCCGGCTTTCTCCCCGAAATATCTCAGAATGAATGCCCGCAGGCAGTCGGTCGTCGTGCAGTAAAACGTCATGTGCTTCAGCCGCTCGTATTCGCGCCTGACCAGCGCTTCCTGCGTATCGGGGTCCAGCGCCGGATTCGGCTCGCTGTTTTCGATCAGGAAGCGGTTCGTGCGCACATCCTGCGGGCTGTAGAGCAAAATGCACTCTGCGGGGCTGCCGTCCCGCCCGGCGCGCCCGGCCTCCTGATAATAGCTCTCGAGGTTTTTCGGCATATTGTAGTGGATGACAAGCGACACGTTTGATTTGTCGATGCCCATGCCAAAGGCATTTGTCGCAACCATCACACGCTTGCGGTCGTATACAAAATCCTCCTGATTGCGCCTGCGCTCGTCATCGGGCAAGCCGGCGTGGTAGCGCGTGGCGGCGATCCCCTTTTCGTTCAGGAGTGCTTCCACCTCCTCTACCGTGCGGCGGGTTGCACAGTAGACGATGCCGCAGCGATTCGGCCGTTCCTCCAAAAGCTGCAAAAGCGCGAGCGGCTTGCTGTGCGGCGCCTGCACTGCAAAATAGAGGTTCGGGCGGTCAAAGCCCGTCGTCACACACACCGGGTTTTGGAGCTTCAGAAGCTCCGCGATATCGGCCTGTACGGCCTTTGTGGCGGTCGCCGTGAATGCGCCGACGGTCGGACGCACCGCGAAAGACGCGATAAATCCCGCAATTTTCAGGTAATCCGGCCGGAAATCCTGTCCCCACTGAGAGACACAGTGCGCTTCATCCACGGCAACCAGCGAAACGCGGAGCTTCGCGCACACCGCCCGGAAGCCCTCTGCGGACAGGCGTTCCGGTGAGACATAAACAATTTTATACGCGCCGCTCTCCAAATCGTGCAGCGTCCGGGCATATGCGGCGGAGGTCTGCGCGCTGTTCAAAAACGCTGCGGGGACGCCGGCCTGCCGAAGTGTCTCCACCTGATCCTGCATCAGCGAGATCAGCGGGGAGACAACCAGCGTAATCCCCGGCAAAAGCAGGGCCGGAACCTGATAGCAAATCGATTTTCCCGCGCCGGTCGGCATGACGCAGAGCACATCGCGCCCACGCAGCAGCGCAGTTACGATCTCCTCCTGCCCGCTTCGGAACTCCGTATAGCCGAAATACCGGCGGAGCACCGCCCGCTTCGCATCGCTCCCCTTTGTTTCCAAAGCCGTATTCATCTCATACCTCTTTCCAAAAAAACACCCGCACGGACCGAAAAGCCCGGCGGGTATTTTCAATTTCTCTGTGATCAGGACAGCTTCTCCATCTCAATCAGCTTCCAGCCGGAGTCCCTCTCGGTCCACAGTACGCCGCGATCCGCATACTCCGCCTCGCCGCGCTGATTGTCAAACGGATCGATGCGCAGCTGCTGTTTCGGCGGGTCAAACTCGGCCTGCAGCTCGCTGTTTGCAACCATGCGGAAGGGGTCGAGATTGCCGAAATAGAAGTCGTGGCGCTCGGCGCTGCCCGCACGGTACGCGCTGCCGCCGAAGGAGCAGTCCGCAAAAAGCCAGCCATACGGCGCGATATAGAACTGCGCCCAATCGTGGCAGCCCTGCGAATACGGCGTTACGAACAGGCCGGACTGCCATTTCGCCGGGATGCCCGCGCAGCGGCACAGCGTGATAAACAGCAGCGCCTGCACGCCGCAGTCTCCCTTTAAGCCGGTGCCGTAATAATCCGGAATGCTGTCCGGCAGCGTGAAGTATTCGCGCATATAGGAATATGTACCCACCGTCGTGCAGTAGTCATAGAAGCGGCGGGCGCGGACCAGCGGGTTTGTCTCGCCGCCGGAAAGCTCGGCGCAAAGGGCGCGGATAAACGGCGTGAACCGGATATGCGGCCAAAGCTCCTCCGTGTCAAAATCCGGCTGCTCCGCCGAAACCTCCTCCGGCTTCGGCGCGTTGTAGCGAACCGTTGAAACGTCTTCATATTCCACCCAGAAGGGCTCGTTCTTCTCAAATTTTCCGGAAAACGCAATTGTTCTCGAGGGCGCGTCGGTATCGGCGAGCTTCAGCACCGGGTGCGACGCCGACAAAATCCGGATTTCCTGCATATTGATCGCATGCTTCGGCACCGGAAGATGCACGAGAAGCTCTTCATCCGGGCGGAAAGCCTCCTGTGCCAGCACAAACGACGCGCGCATGCGCACCTTCCAGGAAGCGCCGCCGTTGCGCTTCATATCCTCGATATTTTGCGCCAGAAGCGCATATTCCTCGCTCTCCGCCTTCGGCGGCTTGCCCGCCCGCGCCGCAATGTCCGGATACACAGAGAGCAGCGTCTCATAAAAGCGCTGGGAGTACACGGTTTTTCCGTTGATATAAATCCATTCCACCTTGCCGCTGTCGCGCAGCTCATCCAGCTCCTCGCTCGTAAAATCCGGGATTTCCCGCTGCACGAGCCGCACAGCCTCCTCCTGCGTATAGCAGTAATCGAGCGGCAGCCTTTCGATCACCGCACGCTCCAGTGCAAGGCGCGTTTTCAGGCAATCCGGCGTTCTGCCGTCCGCGAGCTTTCGGTCAATAAGGCGCAGGGCGCGGTCAAAATCACCGCACCATTTCGCCTTTGTGATATCCTCCGGCAGCGCAAGCGCCAGCATTTTCATGTCCTCCAAAGCCATGGTATCCCTCCTTTAAATTTACCCGATATGCAGCACCGCGCAGGCGATCCGAAAATAGATCAGCAGCGACAGTGCATCGACAATGGTTGTAATAAACGGGCTTGCCATCACTGCCGGGTCAAACCCGATGCGCTTTGCCAGAATCGGCAGCGTACACCCGACAAGCTTCGCGACAAATACGGTGAGCACCAGCGTGGAGCAAACCACAATCGCGACCGCAAGCGACACGCGGTCGAACAGAAGCAGCTTCGCAAAGTTCGCCGCGGCAAGCGTCAGGCCGCAAAGCAGCGCCACACGGCCTTCCTTCCAGATGATACGCCACACGTCCCTGTACTCGATCTCGCCCAGAGACAGGCCGCGAATCACGGAAACCGACGCCTGGCCTCCGGCATTGCCGCCCGTATCCATCAGCATCGGGATAAAGCCCGTGAGCACCACGGAAGCGGCAAGGGCGTCCTCAAACGAAGAGATGATGCTGCCCGTAAACGTAGCGGAAATCATCAGGAGCAGCAGCCACGGAATACGCTTTTTCCACGTTGCGAACACGCCCGTTTTCATATACGGCCGGTCGGTCGGCGTGATAGCCGCCATCATTTCAATGTCCTCGGTGGCCTCGTCCTGAATGACGTCGATCGCGTCGTCAACGGTGACGATGCCGACAAGGCGCTGCTCATTATCGACGACCGGCACGGCGAGAAAGTCATACTTGCCGAACAGCGAAGCCACTTCCTCCTTGTCGGTCTGCGTGGAGACGTAGATGATATTCGTCTCCATAATGTTGCGGATAATCTCCGCTTTCGGCGCAAGGAGCAGATCCTTGACCGTCACGATTCCTTTCAGCCTGCGCCCGCTGTCCGTCACATAGCAGGTATAAACCGTTTCCTTCTCCACGCCGATCCGGCGGATGCGGTCAAAAGCCTGTTCCACGGTCATGCTGCGCTTGAGGTCGACGTATTCCATCGTCATGATGGAGCCGGCGCTGTCCTTCGGGTAGTTCAAAATCTGGTTGATGAGGCGGCGCGTCTCGGCGTCCGTATGGCGCAGAATGCGCTTGACGAGATTCGCGGGCATCTCCTCGATCATATCGACGGCATCATCGACATAAAGCTCGTTTACGACGTCGTGCAGCTCCTTATCGCTGAACGCCTCGACGAGCACGCTCTGCTCATCCGGCTCCATATACGAAAAGGATTCCGCCGCCAGCTCCTTCGGGAGCAGGCGGAACACGAGCGCCATTTTTTCGCGCGGCAGATCCTCAAACAGCTCCGCCACGTCCGCCGGGTTCATCTCCTTTAAGAGCGCGCCCAGCTGCGGGAACTCCTTCTGTTCCAGCAATTCCAATATTTTCTCCAGCATCATTCGTCCGTCCTTTCTCTGCAGATTGTGCAAAAATCGGCAATCCGGACGATACGGTTTAAAAGCAGCCGCGCCCTCACACCGCACACCTGCGCCGCCTGTCTCTCCTGAAAGCCGCGGATATAAATTCCCGGCCGTCTGCCGGAAAAATACCGCGCGAAGCAACAGGAATAAACGGCGCATGGAAGCGGGTAAGCAATCTAAGGCCGCGCTGCCTTACGAATCAGCCGTGAAACGCTTGAAAAACGAGCGAAGAAAATCGTCTGTTTTTCGGAAAAGACGGCCGCATCCGTTCTCGAGGAACCGCACCGCCGCTACTGCCAGCGTCCATTTTCTTCACTCCTTCTGTACATCATAATCTGCGCATAAGCGCCAGGGATAAACACCGCTTTTGTATGGCGGCACCCTTTATAAACTTACCCTTTTTTCGTCCCTTTGTCAAGCCCGCCGGAAAAGACTTTTTCTGAATTTTACATGGAGCAAAGCCCCGTCAGTAATTTCTTTTCGGATTTGAAGTCTGTCGCAAAATGTAATCGATACTGACCTGATACAGGTTTGCCAGCTTGACAAGAATTTCATCCGTAAGCTGCTGCTGCCCTGTTTCGATGTAGCTGTATTTGCGCTGCGTGATGCCGATGGCATCCGCAACGTTCTGCTGTGTTAAATCCAAATCCTCCCGCAAATCGCGAATCCTGTTCTGCATTTCATCACCGTCTTTGATTATTGGATAATCAAAGTATAGTTAGACAGGATTTATCTATTGACTTTTAGATAAAATTCATCTAAAATGTAATAAAGTCAATACCTTTGGGAGGAAATAGATATGAAAAGATCGTTACCGCTTGGCTGCCTGACCGCATTGCTTCTCGCGCTTGCTTTTTCAGGCTGCGCCTGTACGCACGAATGGCAGGACGCTACATGTACAGAGCCGAAAACCTGCGCTAAGTGCGGAGAAATCGAGGGAGAAGCACACGGGCACCAATGGCAGGAGCCTACTTGCACAGAACCGAAAACCTGCAAGATATGCGGAGAAACGGAA
>JAHZCM010000049.1:5127-13881 GCA_019422905.1 Oscillospiraceae bacterium | reverse complement strand
CTGTGCACTGTACAGGGAGATCGGCGAGTCTCAAATCGGAGACCGGCGCGAAACGCAGGCTGCGCCGGCGGGAAAGGCGGTGCAGGCATGAAAACAAAAATGAAAAAAACCGCTATTCTTTCCCGGCTCCTGCCCTATCTGCTGCGGTACAGGCTGCTTCTGTTCGTCTGCATTTTGCTCACGATCGGCGGCAATCTGCTCGCGCTCGCCGGCCCTTACGTTTCGGGCCTTGCCATCGACGCGATGGAGCTCGGAAAGGGACATGTGGATTTTTCCAGCGTGTGGGTGTATGCGGTTTGGATGGTCGTGCTCTATGCCATTTCCGCAGGGCTTTCCTATGCGCTCACCCGGCTGATGATCGTCATCAGCCGCCGCGTCGTAAACACGATGCGGCGCGAGGTTTTCAATAAGCTCACCGAGCTGCCGGTCGGCTATTTCGACACGAACCAGACCGGCGATATTCTGAGCCGCATCTCCTATGACATCGATACGATCAACACCTCGCTGTCCAACGACCTTGTGCAGGTGTTTGCGAGCGTGGTCACGGTGGTCGGCGCGCTCGCCATGATGCTTTCTATTTCGCCGGTTCTCGTGCTCGTCTTTGTCGTCACGGTGCCGCTCTCCTTTTTCCTCACAAAGAAGATCACGGGCTTTACCCGCCCGCTGTTCCGCAAGCGCTCCGCAAAGCTCGGCGAGCTGAACGGCTTTGTGGAGGAGATGATCAGCGGGCAGAAAACGCTGCGCGCCTACAGCCAGGAGGAGAATACCATCCGTAAGCTCGACGCCCAGAACGAATCGACCGTGCAGGCGTATTATGAGGCCGATTATTACGGCAGCATGGTAGGACCCTCCGTCAACTTTGTCAACAATCTGTCTCTGTCGCTTGTCAGCTTCTTCGGCGCGGTGCTGTTTCTGCGCGGCGCGATTTCCATCGGCAACATTTCGTCCTTCGTATTGTATTCCCGAAAGTTCAGCGGCCCGATCAACGAGGTCGCCAATATCATCGGCGAGCTACAATCGGCCTTTTCGGCGGCGGAGCGTGTTTTCCGCCTGCTGGACGAAGAGCCGGAGCCGGCGGACAGCCCCGATGCGGTGGATCTCAAGGCCGTGGACGGCGAGGTTTCACTGGAGCATGTGAATTTCGGCTATACGCCGGATCGACAGATCATCAAGGACCTTTCGCTTCAGGTTCCGAAGGGCGCGCTGATCGCGATTGTTGGGCCGACCGGCGCGGGCAAGACGACGATCATCAACCTTTTGATGCGTTTCTATGACGTGGACAGCGGCGAGATTAGGCTGGACGGCCGCCCGGTGCGCAACATGACCCGGCGCAGCCTGCGCCTCAATTACTCGATGGTTTTGCAGGATACGTGGCTGTTCAGCGGCACGGTGTTTGAAAACATCGCCTACGGCAGTGAGACGGCCACGCGCGAGGATGTAGAGCGCGTATGCAGGGCCTGCGGCATTCACGATTATATCATGACGCTGCCTGAGGGCTACGACACCGTGCTCGACGACGGCTCCAATATTTCGAAGGGCCAGAAGCAACTGATGACGATTGCGCGCGCGATGCTTCTGGACGCCTCTCTGCTGATTCTCGACGAGGCCACCTCCAACGTGGATACGCGCACCGAGCTTCGGATTCAGCAGGCGATGCGCGCGCTGATGGCGGATAAGACCTGCTTTGTTATCGCGCACCGGCTTTCAACGATCCGCAATGCCGATATGATCCTCGTCGTGCGCGACGGCGAGATTGTCGAGCGCGGCACGCACGATTCCCTGATGGAGAGCGATACGTTTTATAAGCAGCTCTACGACGCGCAGTTTGCATAACGCATGGTGCTGAGCGCCCGGGAAAAACAATCTGAATAAAATCTTACATTTTTTGAAACCGCTTGAATTTGCAGGTTTCCGGTTCTATAATTTCTGTAACTTAAGGAGAAACGGAGGCGAGACGCATCAAGCGGTTTCAGGCTTTTCTCCGCAACAATCAAACGGTGCTCGGCTGCTTTTCTGGCGCCCTGCTCCTGAATATCGCCATTGAGCTGATGAACCGGAAGAGCTTTCCGGCGCTTTGGGCGCTGATTTCCGCGCGGCCGCTCGCGTTTCTGCAGAACGTGCTGATTCTCACGCTCTGTCTTTCCCTGTGCATGTTCACAAAGCGGAAGTGGTTCTTCGCCGTGCTGATCGGCGCGGTATGGGCGGGACTCGGCATCGCGAATCTGTATGTGCTCAGCTATCGCGTATCCCCGCTTTCGGCGATTGATTTTGCCATTTTGCAGCTCGACTGGTCATTTATCGGCATTTACATGAGCGTGCCGACGTTTATTCTGCTGGTGATCGCCGTGGTCTTGCTGGCTGCCGGTCTCGTCATGCTGTACCGGAAGTCTCCGAAAAGCCCGGTGCGCCGCCTGCGCAGTATGGTGACGCTTTGCGGGCTGGCGCTGACCGTGATTATTCTGCCGGAGCTGCCGCTTGCATCCGGGTTTGCGGGCAATACCTATACGGATGTGATCAGCCTTACGGAAAATTACGGTTTTGTCTATACGTTTTCCCGCAGTCTGGTCGATTTCGGAATCGACCGCCCGGAGGACTATTCTGCGCGCCGCGTGCAGGCGATTGCGGCGGATGTGGTCCGCACGGAGACACGGGAGCCGGAGGACACGCCCAATATCCTCTTTTTGCAGCTTGAATCGTTTTTTGACGTCAACCATATGAAGGACGTCGAATTTTCGAAGGACCCCGTTCCGTATTTCAGGGAGCTGAAGGAGAGCTGCCCCAGCGGCTTTTTCACGGCGCCGTCGGTCGGCGCGGGTACGGCAAACACGGAGTTTGAGGTTATCACGCAGATGAATGTCCACGATTTCGGCACCGGCGAATATCCATATAAGACGATTTTGCAGGAGAGCACCTGCGAGTCAATCGCGTATAACCTGAAGGAACTGGGGCTTGCGGCCCATGTGCTCCACAACAATACGGCGACCTTTTATGACCGCGATAAGGTCTTTCCAAAGCTGGGATTCGATTCGTTCACCTCGATTGAGTATATGAACGATGTGGAATACAACGAAATCGGCTGGGCGAAAGACGGGGTACTGACGAAAGAGATTCTCCGCCTGCTGAATTCTACGGAATCGCGTGACCTGATCTATACGATTTCCGTGCAGCCCCACGGCGCGTATCCGGAGGAGAGCGAAACGGCGGAAATCCGTGTGCTGTCCGGCGTGGAGGATGCAGCGCTCCGCGGGCAGATCGAATACTATGCGACGCAGCTTCGCGAAGTGGATGATTTTCTGCGCGCGCTGACGGAATGCCTGCAGCTTCTGGATGAACCGACGGTGCTCGTGGTCTATGGCGACCACATGCCGAGTCTTGAAATCGATGAGGACGCGCTGGACGAAGGCACGCTTTACACGACGGAATATGTGATTTGGAGCAATTTTGGCCTGGACGGAGCCGATTGTGACGTAAAAGCATATCAGCTCGCGTCCCGGGTGTTCGAGCTGCTCGGTATCAACAACGGCACGCTGACGAAATTCCACCAGGCGAGCGATTGGCGCGGCGCGTACGAAACGGAGCTTCTGACGCTTCAGTATGACATGCTGTACGGCGACCGCATCGTATATCAGGGGGAAAACCCCTTCGTGGAGACGGATATGCGCTTCGGAACCGAGGAGATTCTGCTCGAAAGCGCGACGGTGCGGCAGAATACCGTGACGGCTCACGGTGAAAACTTTACGCCCTACAGCGTGATCTGCATCAACGGCGAGCGGCAGGAAACACGGTTTATCTCCGAACATGAAATTGCCTGTGCCTGCGAAAATCTGCCGGACGATGCCCGGGTGTCCGTTTGGCAGATTGCGGAAAACGGCGAGGAGCTGTCTGCCGCGGCGGTGCCCGGATCCGGGGATTTGTAGCGCCGCAGGGATTGGAAAGGCTATGGGCGCTGCGCAGGCGGCTTTGTGTTTTCGATATTGAACAGGCTTTTTATTGACCTGAATGACCGGTTGTGTTAAAATAAAGGAAAATCTGGATCCATTTGGGGGTATATTCATGAAAGCAAAGCTCGGTATTTCTGTTGGCCTGTTGGGTGCGCTGGTGTATTTTATGGGACTGTTCTCCGGATACACGGTGATGGTGCTGCTCGCAGGATACATTCTTCTGTTTGAGGAGAACGACTGGCTGAAAAGGACGGCGGTGAAGGCGGTCGGCGTTTGCGTATGCTTCTCGCTCCTTTCGGTGTTTATCGGTTTCATCCCGGATCTTCTGGGACTGATCGACGATATATGCAGCGTGTTTAATGGCACGTTCTATGTCGCTGTGCTTTCCAATCTCGTGACGCTGCTCAGGACGGTTATTTCGATTGCACAGAAGGTTCTGCTTCTGGTGCTCGGTATTATGGCGCTCAAGCAGAAGACCGTCTCGCTCGGCATCCTTGACAGGCTGATGGATTTGCCCATGGCCGTACAGGCGCAGCGCGTGGCTCCGCAGCCGATGGCGCCGCAGCAGCCGGCAGCCCCGCAGCAGGGCGGCGCAAAATTCTGTGTCCACTGCGGCAGACCGATGGCACCGGAAGCGGACGTCTGCCCGTTCTGCGGCAATAAAAAGTAAGGGCTATTGCGGAATAAAAACTTGGAATGAGGCTGTCCAAAGCGGATGGCCTCATTTTTCCTTTGTGTGCGAAAGCCCCAGAGTGTAATCTGCGGAGACGTTGTAATATTTGCACAGCGCGATTGAGTGATGAATGGGCAACTCGTTTATTCCCAACGCATAGTGGAAATAGGCGGTCCGCGCCGTGTACAGGTACTGGGCAATTTGCCTTTGTGATTTACTGTGATCCGCACGCAGCGAATGGGTCCTTTGCTGGTAAGTTTTTTGCACGGCCATTTCAGAATAGCCTCGTAGTTCGGGATTGCTTTGCAGAGCGTGAAGGAATTGCAGCACAAATCGGTGGGAAACGCTTACTTTGGTAAAGATTTGTACAGAGCCTTTGCGAAAAAAGCCGAAGCGAGGTTTCTTTTTCCGTTTGTTTGTGGTACAATAACGTTGATTTTGTTTTGCTGATTATACTGCCGGAGAGGAAGTTGACATAAAATGGATTTAGAGAGAATTGAAAAGGCGGTCCGCGAGATTTTGCTCGCGGTGGGGGAGGACCCCGAACGCGAGGGGCTGCAGGAAACGCCGGCGCGTGTGGCGCGCATGTATGCGGAGATTTTTTCCGGCCTGCGGAGCGATCCGAAGCAGCACCTCAAGATTTTTAACGAGGAGGGCCGTCACGACGAGCTTGTGTTCGTCCGCGACATCCCGCTGTATTCCGTTTGTGAGCACCACCTGCTGCCGTTCATCGGAAAATGCCACATCGCGTATATCCCGAATGACGGGCGTATTATCGGGCTTTCAAAATTTGCGCGCATTGTGGATTGCTTCGCGCGCCGCCCTCAGGTGCAGGAGCGCCTGACCGCGCAGATCGCCGATTTCCTGGAGGAAAGCCTTTCGCCGAAGGGCGTCGCGGTGTTCATTGAAGCCGAGCATCTCTGTATGACGATGCGCGGCGCGCGCGCTGCCGGCGCGATGACGCAGACCTCGGCGCTGCGCGGCTGCATGCGCACGGAGGCCAAGACGCGCAACGAGGTTATGCTTTTGCTTTCCAAGTGAGATGGAGAATTGCAAGATAAGTGAGACGAAGAACGGTAAAAAAGAGCTGTAAAAGTATTTTTGTGCGGATGCCTTTATTGCCCATCGGGCGCGGGGACCGCCCGGCTTGATCTGAGGAAAAATGTGCGCCGCGCAGAAAGGCGGGTCATGGTTATGGAGCAGTTTTTGGCGGCGGGCAGATGCTTCCCGCTGTGCAAGACATACGTCATGGGGATTCTGAACGTCACGCCCGATTCGTTTTCGGACGGCGGTTTGTATTTCGATCCGGCCGCCGCTGTGCGGCGTGCGAAAGAGATGGAGGCCGAGGGCGTCGATATCGTGGATATCGGCGGGCAGTCCACGCGCCCCGGCAGCACGCGAATTCCTCCGGAGGAGGAGTGGAGCCGCATTGAGGCGGTGGTGCGGGCGGTCGCGGCGGAAACGCGGCTTGCGGTTTCCATCGATACCTTTTATCCGCAGGTGGCGGAAAAGGCGCTGCGGGCCGGCGCGCACATCATCAACGATGTGACCGGGTTTTCCACGGAAATGTGGCGCGCGGTGCAAAACGTGGACTGCGGGTGCATTGTGATGCATCCCGGAGACCCGGACAATCTCGCGGGCAGCGGTGGGAATATTCTGGAAGCTGTGCGCGGTTTTTTTGAGCAAAAGGCGGAGGAAGCAAAGCGCTGGGGCGTGGCAAGGGAGCGCCTGTGCTTTGATCCGGGCATCGGCTTTGGCAAGACGAATGAGGAAAATCTCGCGCTGATCGCAAATCCGGACAAGCTCCGGGTGCCCGGCACGGCGCTTCTGATGGCGGCGTCCCGCAAGCGGGTGATCGGCGCCGCCTGCGGCAATCCGCCGTTTGAGCGGCGCATGGCGGGGACGCTTGCGGCGCATACGGCGTCCATACTTTGGGGCGCGGATATGGTTCGCGCACACGACACGTTTGAGGCGGTGCAGGCCGCGCGCATGGCGAACGCCCTGAAGCCTTATCGAAAGGACTGAGAAGGTTGGAAAAAATACGCATTAAGGGCCTCGAAATTTTCGCCTATCACGGCGTGAATCCCGAGGAAAAGGAAAACGGGCAGAATTTCGTGCTGGATCTGACGCTCACGGCCGATCTTTCCCGCGCGGCGCGGAGCGACGATCTCAACGACACCGTGAATTATGCCGCGGTGCGCAAGGCTGTGAACGCCGCTTTCACGGCGGAGAAGTACGATCTCATCGAACGGGCCGCGCAAGCGGTCTGCGATGCGGTGCTGGCGGGCTTCCCGAAGGTGCAGTCGGTGACGCTGGAGCTGAAAAAGCCGGAGGCGCCTATCCACGCGGTGTTCGATTACGTTTCCGTGGAAATGACAAGGAGCCGCACATGAGCCGGGCGGTTTTGGGGCTGGGGGCCAATCTCGGCGACCGTGCCGGGAACCTCCGGGCGGCGCTCGAAGCGCTTGGCCGCCTGCCGGGCACGCGGGTGGAGGCCGTATCCTCCGTATGGCAAACCGCGCCCTTTGATGTGCCGGACCGGCAGCAGGATTACTGGAATGTCTGCGTTTCGCTGGAAACCGCGCTTTCGCCGCATGCGCTGCTCGGCGCATGCCTTGGTGTGGAGGCGGCGCTGGGACGGGTGCGCAGGATGTATCACGGTGCGCGGGTCATCGATATAGACCTGCTTTTGTACGACGGCGCGGCCTTTGCGGAAAAGGAGCTGACCGTGCCGCATCCGGGCGTTTTGCAGCGGGCTTTCGTGCTCTTTCCGCTGCGGGAGCTTTTTCCGGAGCAGCGTGCGTACGGACTGAATTTTGCGGATGCACCGGGCTTTGCAGATGCAGACGGGGTGCTGTGCCTCGGCCCGGCCGAAGCTGTGCTGCAAATCTGAACGGAGGCCGTTCTTTCGCCGGAAAGAGCGGTTTTTCTATTGTCAATAAAAGGTAAATTACAAAATTATTGCAAAAGGGGTTGAAAAAGTTACCGATTTGTAATATATTATAAGGCAAGGACAGAAAATTGCCGCAGATGTCTGCGGTTTTAAGATGGAGTTTTGCTATGAAGAGAAGAAATATACGTATTTTTGCAGGTGCCCTGGCGCTGTCCCTGTTCTTGACCGGCAATGTCTTTGCGACGACGACGGCCGAGTACGACGCGCAGATCAGCGAGGTGAAGGCGAAGCAGGAAGCCAATGAGGCCAGAGCTGCAGAGCTGAGCGCACAGCTCGATTCTCTGCGTTCGGAAACGGCGGACGCACAGGCGTATCAGGCTGCGCTGCAGGAGCAGATCGAAACCTATCAGGAGAGCATTGATCTTGCCCGCGAGCACATCGACGAGCTGAATACAAGCATCAAGGAGCTTGAAGCGGAGATCGAAAAGGCCGATGCAGAATATGACGGTACGATGGAGAAGCTCAAGGTCCGCCTGAAGGCGCTGTACACCTCCGGCGGTGACCTGACGACGCTGGAGATTCTGCTGGATTCCACGAGCCTGTACGATTTCTCCCTGCGCTCCGAGGCGGTGAAAAGTTTTACGCATCATGATAAGCAGCTCATGGAAGAAATCAAGGAATACATGCTGAAAACGCAGGATCAGCGCGACGCGCTCGGAGAGCAGAAGGAAGAGCTTGCGGAGCAGAAGAAAGAGCTGGAGAGCAAGCAGGCCGAGTTGGAGGTCATGGAGGAAGAGAACCAAAGGCTGATTGAGGAGCTTCAGATTCAGAGTGCCGAAGCTGAATCCCTGATCGCCCAGAACGAGCAGGAGAGCCAGGATTACCTCGCCCAGTTGGATTCCCTGATTGCGGAGCGCAACGAGCAGGCAGCGCGTGAAGAGGAAGAACGCCGGCAGGCGGAGCTTGAGCAGCAACAGCAGCAGGCGGCGTCGGGCGGAGGAGATTCGGCGTCTTCCACGGGCACATCAGGCGGCAGTAACGACAGCAGCGTTTTGAATACGGGCAGCCTTTCGTTCCAATGGCCGCTCGCCGGCTATGGCTACGGCAGTATAACGCAGTATTACGGTAACGGGCATTACGGACTGGACGTCGGTATCCCGTACGGTACGCCGATTTATGCGTCGGAATCCGGGCAGGTTATTTCCGCGGAATACCATTGGTCGTGGGGAAACAATGTGCTGATCTGG
>JAHZCM010000049.1:0-5069 GCA_019422905.1 Oscillospiraceae bacterium | reverse complement strand
CCACGCGCTATGCGCATTGCAGCTCGCTCGCCGTTTCGGCCGGGCAGTACGTGGAAAAGGGACAGGTCATCGGCTATGCGGGTTCAACCGGCAATTCCACAGGCAATCATCTGCACTTTGAGGTATATCAGAACGGTACGCGCGTAGATCCGCTGGGATTCGTATAATTTATCAGAATTATAAAGAACGGTATAAAAGACCGCCGCTGTGGGAAACTACAGCGGCGGTCTTTTACGGTTTGGAATAGGTGGAAGTGCTTTCGCGCATACTAACGGCAAACGGCGCGAAGAAGCGGAGCGAAGTATTGGCCGAACCGCTCTTTTTGTATAACGGCTGTCGAGGCGGGCCGGTGCGCTGCAGGAGAGATATTAAGAATAACGCCTCGGAAAGGTAGAGTATGCGATGAAGATTCAGAAAGTATTTGCGGCAGAGGTGCTTGATTCCCGCGGCACGCCCACGGTGGGCGCTACGGTCGTGCTCAGCGACGGCTCCATCGGCGTGGCAAACGCGCCGTCGGGCGCGTCGACCGGTAAGTTTGAGGCGCATGAAAAGCGCGACGGGGACAAGCGGCGCTATGACGGCAAGGGCGTGCAGAAGGCGGTGCAGGGGATAGCGGAGACGATTGCGCCGGTGCTGGAGCACATTCCGAAGGTCACGGTCGGCGAGGTGGACCGCATCCTGATCGAGCTGGACAATACAAAGAATAAGGAGAAGCTCGGCGCAAACGCGATGCTTGCCGTGTCCCTTGCGGCGGCGAAGGCGCTTGCCGCGCATTACCGCCAGCCGCTGTTCCGGTTCCTCGGCGGCGCGAACGCGCGGAAAATGCCCGTGCCGATGATGCACATCCTGAACGGCGGCGTGCATGCCGCGAACAACATCGACATTCAGGAATTTATGATCATGCCGGTGGGCGCGAAGTGCTTTTCGGAAGCGATCCGCATGGGCGCAGAAGTCTATCATGCGCTGGGCCGGATTCTGAAAAGCCGGTCGCTGGCGGTTTCCGTAGGCGATGAGGGCGGTTTTGCGCCGAACCTTGCAAGCGACGAAGCGGCGATCGAGGTCATTCTGGAGGCCATCGACGCGGCGGGCTATACGACGGATCAGGTCAAGCTCGCGCTGGATGCCGCATCCAGCGAATGGACAGCGAGAGACGGCTATCTGTTGCCGAAGCGCGGCACAAAATACACGTCCTCCCAGTTAATCGGCTACTGGGAAAAGCTCAGCGAGAAGTATCCGATCCGCTCGATTGAGGACCCGCTCGGCGAAGAGGATTTCCCCGCATGGACAACGCTGACCGAGCGCATCGGCAAGCGCACGATGCTCGTGGGCGACGATCTTTTTGTCACCAATCCGGAGCGCATCCGGGAGGGCATCGAGCGCAGCGCGGCCAACGCGGTGCTCATCAAGCCCAATCAGATCGGCACGCTCTCGGAGACCTTGACGGCGATCGAGCTGGCGCGGGAGACCGGCATGAAAACCATTTTGTCGCACCGCTCCGGAGAGACGGAGGATACGACGATCGCCGACATCGCTGTGGCGGTCAACGCGGGCTTCATCAAATCCGGCGCGCCGTGCCGCAGCGACCGGACCGCGAAGTACAACCGGCTGCTGCGCATCGCGCAGGAAAACGACCTTGACGGACAGTACGGGATGAATTGACACCCGCTGCGCACCCTGCTATACTGAAAGCGGACAATGAAGCGCAGGGGGTGGAAGATTGTACAGGCAGGACTGGCTGACGCGCCAAATCGAGATCATAGCGGAGACGCGTGCGCGCATCCTGTTCCACCGGGGGCCCGTGCGGGAGCAGGCGACCGCGGAGCAGAAGGCTACCGGTGCGCCGGGAGAAACGCTCGCCGAAACGCTGCTCGCGATGGTACGTGCGGGTGAAGCGTGCCGGGCGGAGGATCTGCTCTATGATCGGCTGGATTCGGAGGACAGTGGCACGCTGCTCGCGGCGCTGCAGTTCTACAGCGCACTGAATGCACTGCCGGATGAGGCGCTTGCGGCGCAGAACTTCCCGCGGGATGAAATCCTTTCCGGGCTTACGGATGTCTGCCGACGCTTGGGGCTGGAGGATATGCTGTGCGTACTGTCCGGCGCGGAGAGCGAAGCGGATGAATGAACGAAGATGAAAAGCCGCAGGCCTTTACAGGTCTGCGGCTTCCGTATTGTTTCTTGGTTTTTCGTGCAGCAGGGCTGCGGCCGACGGCTTCCCGTGTTACCAGTCAAGCCCCTCGAACTTCTTGAAGCTGTCCATGCTGATGCGCACGCTTTCCATCTGGGTGAGCTGCGTGTGATCCTGCTCGAGCACGATGTATTCGGCGCCCAGCTCGTTTGCCGTATTGATGATGGACTGGATGTCTATGATGCCGGTGCCGATTTCGCAGAAATCCTTCGGGTTCATACCCTCGCCAAAGGTTTCGCGGGAAATCAGCTTCTCCGGATCCTTGATTGTCCAGAGGTTGATCGGGGATGTGGAGGTCTTGGAAAAATCCTTCTGATGGACGAGCTTCAGACGGGAACCGAGGCGCTTCATGACCTCAACCGGATCTGCGCCGCCGCGCATCGCCCAGAAGGTGTCCAGCTCGAAGCTGACATAGGCCGGGTCGGTGTTGTCCATGATATGGTACAGGATCTCCTTGCCGTTGAGCTTCTGGAACTCGTGGTAATGGTTGTGGATGAGGAACTGCATACCGTGCTCGGCGAGCTTCTTGCCCACCCAGTTGTAGTAGGCGCAGCGCTCCATCAGATGCTCGTAGCTCGTGTAAAAGTCCGCAGACTGGCCGAGATACTTTGTGCCGATCTTCTCATGGTATTCGATGATCGCGTCAATGGTGGTCTCGTCGATGGGGCGGATATGGCCGCTGATCATTTTCGCGCCGGTTTCCTCAAGGAGCCCGACCATCGTGTCTGCGTCCACACCGAAACCGACGCCCGGATCCGTGTCCGCACAGGAGCTTGCAAACTCCAAATTTTTGTAGCCGATTTCCGCGACCTGACGGATCGCGCTGACCGGATCTTTCTTCATTTCGTCGCGCACGGAATAAAGCTGAATGCCGACTTTCATTGCCATTTGAATCAACCTTTCTTATCCTAATGAGTTATGGCCGGTTTTTGACTTGCTTCTTCAGCGCACCAAAAAATGCCCGCCTGCATAAACTGGGAGCAGAGAAAAGGGGGACATGTTTATGGATCAAACAGAAAAGCGCCGGGCGCTTTCCTCGCTGCAATGCGGCCAGAGTGCCGTTGTCCGCACAATCGAGACGCAGGGCGCCATGCGCCGCCGCTTACAGGATATCGGGCTGATTACCGGTACCCATGTCAAATGCGTGGGCATCAGCCCGCTGGGTGATCCGGCGGCCTACCTGATCCGCGGCGCGGTTATCGCCCTGCGCAGGGAGGATTCCGACGGCGTGCAGCTCTGTACCTGAGAGCAAATCTGCAACCTGATCTGGATATATTGTATATCGAACGAAAGCAAACGTCAAGCGGACAGGCGCTGACGAAAGGAAAAAACTGCGCTCCCAAACTGCATCGGGAGTGCGGTTTTTCGTGCGTATCAGCGTTGGCCGAACAGAAAATCCTTTTCCTGCAGCAGGAAATCGAGCATTTTGCCTTGGTCGCGGCTTTCAGCGTTGACGGCGATCACGGCGCCGTCGTCAGGCAGTACAATGGCGAACTGGCCGTACTTGCCGTCGGCGCGGAAGGAGTTGCATGCGCCGCGCCAAAACAGATAGCCGTAGCCCGCAGCCCCGTTTTCCACCTGCTTGCGCGTCGCCTCTCTTACATAATCCTGCGGAATGATTTGCCGGCCGTTCCACTTGCCTTCTGCGAGCAAAAGCTCTCCGAAGCGCAGCAGCTCGGATACGCACAGGAACAGGCCGCCCGCGCCGAAGGAATAGCCCAGCGGGTCGGTTTCCCAGGTCGGCGCCGTGATGCCGAGCGGCTGAAACAGGCGGGGCGTGAGGTATTGGCTCAGGGTGCAGCCCGCGCGGCGCTGAACCAGCACGCCCGCAAGGTAAGGGCCGACGTTGTTGTACTGGAATTTTTCGCCCGGCGCGTAGGGGAAAGGCAGGGAAAGGCTGTACCGAACCCAGTCCTTTTCCGAAAGGAAGGGGCGCTGGCCGCCCATGAGATAGCCGTTGTCCTGGCCAAGGCACATCGTCAGCAGGTCGCGCACAGTGGCTTTCTCAAGGTTTTCACAAACGTTCTCCGGCAGGTCGTCTGAAAAGGCGTCCGTAAGGCGCTCCTCCAGGGAGAGCAGCCCCTCGCCAGCCGCAATGCCGACAGCAGCGCTTGTAAAGCTCTTTGTGGCGGAATACTGGTTGCGGCGTATCTCTTCGTCGTAATCGGCACGGAAAACGGCGTCTCCGTCCTTTTTTACGATAACGTTCAGAATACGGTATTCCTGCGCGAAACGGTCAAATACTTCTCGATTCATATCCATATGCTCCTTTGCCCAAAATGTATCTAAAGTATAGGGCATTCAAGCGTTTTTTTCAATATCATTCTGCCAAAAATTGGAGAGAAGGGGCCAAGCTGCGAGAAAATCAGGCAAAGGCGTAAAAGAGAAAATCTCGGATTACAAAATTGTAAATATTTATTTCGGCAAAATTTCTTGCATACCGGTATTGATAGAAATAAAATCAATATTTAACGAATTTAAAAAACAGGTTAAGTTGTACGCATGTGTATTATGGCGGCGAAGATGAAGGGGCAGGATACAAAAAATGAGGAACCGGTTCCACAATCCTGCAAAATTTAGAAGATTACAGAGAGAAAAAACGAAAAAAAATAGATTTATGCAGAGTGAATTTTCAAAAATTCGAACCGGGACTGCAAATTTCAAGTTATGGTAAAGAGAAACAGAGGTGCTTTTGCATGGGTGAACTTGTATTGAAAGTTGGCATCTTCTGCCAATTTACCTTGCTAAAGACATAAAAATGCCGATCTGTGAAAATTGCGCAAAATGCAATGCGCTGGCAAATTTTGTTGTTGACATTCACAAATACAGGTGGTAGAATTACAACATAAACCAAACGGAATGCTGCGTTTTTTGTGTGATG
>JAHZCM010000048.1:5610-14028 GCA_019422905.1 Oscillospiraceae bacterium | reverse complement strand
TCATGCTGTTTTGTGCCTTGTAGCGCAGCAGAAAGGAATGGTCATAAGCATGAAAGAGCATATTCTATTTGAGGTCTGCTGCGGCTGCACTGAGGACGCCGTGCAGGCGGCGGCAGGCGGCGCGGACCGCATCGAGCTGAATTCCGCGCTGTTTCTCGGCGGGCTGACGCCGAGTATCGGCACGCTGGAGGCGGTGAAGGCGCGCGTGAAAACCCCCGTGATGTGCATGGTGCGCCCGCGCGAGGGCGGCTTCTGCTATACGGAGTACGATTACGATGCGATGTGCCGCGATGCGCTCGCGCTGGTTCGCGCCGGAGCGGACGGCATCGTGTTCGGCTTTTTAAATGCGGACGGCACGGTGGACGCGGCGCGGTGCGCGGATTTTCTCGGGCGCATCCGGGCGGAAAGGCCGGAGATCGAAACGGTTTTTCACCGTGCGATCGACGTTGTGCCGGATGTTCTTGCGGCGCTGGATACCCTGATTGCACTCGGTGTGACGCGCGTGCTGACAAGCGGGCAGCGGGCAAGCGCGCCGTGCGGCGCGGCGACGATCCGGGAGATGCTGCGCCATGCTGCGGGGCGCATCGACATTTTGCCTGGCGGCGGCATCCATGCGGAGAATGTCCGAGCGTTTGTCGCGGAGACCGGCGTGAAAAGCGTGCATGCGTCGGCGCGCTCGCTGCGCCGCGATACAAGCGTGTGCGGCAATCCGGAAATCTTTTTCGGCGGCCGAATCGACGGCAAAGGCGTTCCGGAGGATGAATATAAGGTGACGGACAGCGCGCTCGTCGCGGCGGTTGTCCGCGCTTTGGCGGAATGAAAGAGCGCATACCGTGCGGTGCAGGAGGATAAGTGGTTAATTTATGAAAAATGATATGGACAGCATTCTGAATTCTCTGTTTTCCGGCGGCAGGCTGCATGTCGGCAGCAATACCCAGAGCCGCGCCGCGAAGGAAGCGGAGGAGTTTCTGAAAAGCATAGATCAAAAGAACAAGGATGTTTCCGACAGCCTGAGCCGGCAGATCAGCGACCTCGACAAGATCAACAGCGAGGCGCAGCGGAGCATGGCGGAAATGCGCCGCCTGCTTGAAAATGACGGCGTCGTGCCGGCGAAGAAGCCCGCGCAGGCCATGGAGGAGAAAGAACCGGCGCGCACGGCGAAAGGGACGGAGGAGGTGCCGCCGAAGGATACGGCGCAGCTCTTCCTGGAGGCCCGCGAAGCGGCCGGCGACGCGGTCATCGGGCAGGATGCGTTTCTGGACAGCCTGTTTACGGCGTTTAAACGGCCGGGTATTACCGGCACGCCGGAAAATCAGCCGGCCGCGGTCGTCGTGATTTCCGGCCGGGAGGGCACCGGGCGGCACAGCGCGCTGGCGGTTGCAGCATCGTCTCTTGCAAAGAGCGGCGTGCTGAAAAACGGGAAGATCGCCCGGATCGACCTTGCGCTTTACCCGAATGCCGAGGACAGCCGCCTTTTGACGCAGGACCTGTTTTCGGCGCTGCATTCCGGAGACGACGTGGTGCTTTTCGAAAACTTTGAAAAATGCCACAAATCGCTGCTGCCGATGATCGCCGCGCTGGCGGAAAACGGCACGCTGAAGCTCACGACCCGCTACGCCATGCAGAAGGGCATGCTGATTGACGTGGGTACCGCACTGGTGCCGAACGCGGTCAGTGAAATTCAGACGAAGGGGCAATACCTTGTCTTTATCACCGACCAGAAGGACGCCGCCTTTGCGGATGCCTTCGGCGCGCCGTTCCTTGCGGCGGTCACGGATTTCTGCCGCACGGAGGAATTTACGCCGGAAAGCCTGCGGAAAATCGGCGAAATGGCGGCGCAGGAGCTTAAAGCCCGCGCAGCGGAGCGTCTGGCGTTTACGGTTGATTTTGATGCGGACGCGGAAGCGTATCTGGCCGCGCAGTTCAGCCGGAAGGACGGCGTGGAGAATATAGACCGTGTCGCGGAGCGCTGCTTCCGGCTTTTGAGCGAAGAAAAGCTCCGCCGGGGCGCGGGTGCGCTGCAGGGGACGGCCCGGGTTCAGGACGGCGCGCTGCAGTTTGTTTTCCCGGAGTTCACTGTTTCGGTGAGCGAGGAAAAGCAGGCCGTAAATCAGGCTGCGGTGGACGCGGTGAAAGCGGAGATGGACCGCATCGTCGGACTTCAAGCGGTCAAGGATTATGTGCTCTCACTTGAGCAGAATTATGTCATCCAGCGCCTGCGCGAAAACCGCGGCATGAAGGCCGACGTGCCGACGATGCACATGATCTTCACGGGAAACCCCGGTACGGGCAAGACGACGATCGCGCGGCTCGTCTCGCGGTATTTGAAGGCGATGGGCGTGCTGACCGGCGGGCAGCTCGTCGAGGTCACGCGCGCCGATCTTGTCGGCAAGTACGTGGGCCATACGGCGCCGCTCACGCAGCAGGTCATTCAGTCCGCTATCGGCGGCGTGCTGTTCATCGACGAGGCGTACGCGCTGTACCGCGGCACGGACGACAGCTTCGGTCTAGAGGCGATCGACACGATCGTCAAGGGCATGGAGGACAACCGCGAAAACCTGATCGTCATTCTGGCGGGCTATTCGCGCGAAATGGAGGAGTTCCTCACGGCGAACTCCGGCCTCCGGTCGCGGTTCCCGAACATCATCGAGTTTCAGGACTACACGGCGGAGGAGCTGCTTCAAATCACGCGTATCACGGTGGAAAACAAGGGCTACGTGCTTTCGCCGGACTGCGACGCGCCGCTCACGGCGTACTACGCGGCGCGGCAGGCGGCGGACGCGCGCACAGCCGGCAACGGCCGCATGGCGCGCAACCTTGTGGAGGATGCGATTTTGAGCCAGTCGCGCCGCCTCACCGCCGAGGATGTTTCGGCGCTCACAAAAGAAAAGCTCGAAACGCTCCTGCCGGAGGATTTCGAGCTGGCATAGTAAGACAAAAAGCAGGGAGGACGGCGCAACAGCGCTGCCCTCCCTGTGATTTTTAGGCGTTAGTCCAGGTCGATGGCGGGGATAGAATAATACGTTTGTTTCTCACTGGAGCCGTTCCATGTGTTTACTTCACTCGAGGAAACTTGCCCGCCGTTCAAAACGCCGATGACCCACTCGCCGGTGGAAAGAATTTCATCCGGAATATAGAAGCCGACAACAAATTCATGTGCATCATGCGCGTTTGCCGCGAAGTGGTAGTAGTTGGTCGTGCCGTCCATGTGCCCGGAGAAATAGGCAACGCCCAAGCCGAAATATTGCTCGTTTCCGGAAAGGGTTTCCTGACTGCGCGGCCAGATTCGACTGTAAGCATCAATCCAGAGGATACCGGTTGTGCCGTCCTTGTTTTCATAAGCGGCGATTTCATCGGCTAAAGAATCGTCGCGCAAGCCATAAATACCCTTTGTGACGATTTCCACATCAAAAGTCACAAATTTGCAGCCTTCTTTTTCAAGCGGCGCGTCCTCGTCACACATATCCATCTGTGTGAGTCCGATATCCGCAGGAGAATCGTAGACTTGCATATGGGTATATGTGATTTCCGCGGTTGCGTCCGGGTTTACGCATTCAATCTCCGGCTTTGTCTGGTCGTTTGTACCCTTGCACCCGTAATGGCTGACAATGGTCTCGCCGAGCGGAATTTCCTCCTCGCTCTTGCGGGGGGCAACACTTTTTTCGATTTCCAGCGGAGGGTCAAAAGTGACTTCTCCTTCATAAATGGATTGTACAGGTCTATCGTCGAATTCGGTTGCATAGCCGTATCCGGATCGTAAAAACTGACAGCAGCCGAAAAAATTTTTTGCCGGCGGCTAATCCCAGCTTTTCCTGCGCAAACTAAAAGGAATCCATACGATAAAGGAGAATCGACCATGCTGAAGGTTATCATCATAACGCTCGTATCTATTGTCCTGCTGTTTTTTCTGACGAAGCTCATGGGCAATAAGCAGATCGCTCAGCTCAATATGTTCGACTACGTTGTGGGGATCACGATCGGGTCTATCGCGGCGGAGATGGCGACCAATCTGGACGAGGACACATGGGGATGCGCGCTTGCAATGGTGATTTACGCGCTTGTCGCGTTTACGATTTCCATTGCAACGAATAAATCCGTCAAGGCGCGGGCCTTCCTTGCGGGCAGGCCGATCGTCCTGATGCGAAACGGCAAGTTGTACCGGGGTGGCCTGAAGGAAGCGCATCTCGACCTCGACGAATTCCTCGCAACGGCGCGCCTCGCCGGGTATTTCGACCTGTCTGAAATCAGCGGCGCGGTGTTTGAGCACAACGGCAACATCAGCTTTTTGCCGTTTGCACAGCACCGTCCGTATACCCCGGCAGACGCCGGTATCCGCGTGAAGCCGCAGGAAATCCTGTACGACGTGATTCTCGATGGGCGCATCATGGACAAGGCGCTGCAGAAGGCGGGAAAAGATCGCGAATGGCTGAAAAAGCACATGCAGGCGGAGGGCTATAAGGACGAACGGGAAATCTTTCTGGCTATCGCGGGCACGGACGATACCGTGACGTTCTTTAAAAACGAAGCGTAATCGAAAGCCGGGCGGTGAAGACCGTCCGCTTTTTGTTGGCAATTGTTTTTCCGCATGTTACGCTTTTATTGAAGCTATACCGTAATTTGGAAAGGGATGGGACTATACGGAAAATCATATGCTGCTTCTGCTTGCGGGTTGCGGCGCGTGCTTCACGGTTCCGGCTGCGGACGTTTCCGGGGAAAAAGAAGAGCTTGTGCAGGCGTATATCAGCGAGGCCGTTCCCGAAGGCGCGGAGTGCATAGATTCCTCTTTCCGGACGGAGTACAGGGAAATAAACGGCTGAGGATACACGAGCCTTGACGGCAAAATGAAAGCAGAGGCGTATACCTATCGCCTGACGGCTGACGGGGAAGCCCAGTACCGCACGGTTGTCGTTCTGGAGTTTCTGGAGAAAACAAGAATTGCGAAGAATGATGGGTCGAAAGTGTATATAAACGATTATCTTTGGAATTTTAGCCCTGAGGATGGGCGGCTTTTCACAAGGAGAAGCGCTTCGGAGGAATGGGGGACATGCGGGAGATCGCGCCTGTGCCGACAGATCCGGTCTCGGTTTTCGGAAGCGAGATGCAAAGCGGCTCCAAATATACCATGGTGCTTCTGCGCTTTCCGTCGCTCGGGAATCCGGAGTCGGCAAGCGCATCTCCCGAATACGAGATTCTCTTCAGGCACGAAACCGGGATAAGCGTCGATGTCCCGCTTTGGGCTGCCGCGCTGTGCGCCGCTCCCGGTGAGAGATAGGCGCTCGCTGAAAGGGAGCCGCGCGGGCGCACGGGAAATTTTGCCGGTCGGCAGGCTGCGCGGTGCCATACGCTCAGCGGACGCAGATAACGCCGTGCTATAAAAATGTGACGTAAAAGTCGGAATTGCCGCCTTTTCGGTCTGCATCCGACCTATCCTGCCGGGGCGCTCCGTGGTATACTGATATTATCTAATACTACGGAGGTTTTGTAAATGAAACAGGTTTTTAATCCCTATCTGCCGCTTTGGGAGTACGTGCCGGACGGCGAGCCGCACGTATTTGACGGCCGCGTATACGTCTACGGTTCGCATGACAGGGCGCACGGCGTAAAATACTGTGAGGGCGATTATGTCACATGGTCCGCACCGGTGGACGATCTCAAAGACTGGCGCTATGAAGGCGTGATTTATCGCCGGACGCAGGACCCGTCCAATGCAGACGACCGCTTCCAGCTCTGGGCGCCGGATGTCACCAAAGGTCCGGACGGCCGCTATTATCTGTATTACTGCTTCTCGTTCTATCCGGAGATCGGCGTGGCGGTCGCGGACAGCCCTGCCGGTCCGTTCGAATTCTACGGTCATGTCAAATACCCCGCGCATCTGTACGGCGGCAAGGAGCTCAACGAGCATCTGCCGTTCGATCCCGCCGTTCTCACCGACGACGACGGACGCGTCTACCTGTACTACGGCTTTGCGGGCAAGCCGGGCATGAAGCTGCCGGATTTCAAAAAGCTGCGCGAGCTCGGCATTGAGAAGGTCACGCCGGAGATTATGGAGCAGGTCGGCGTGGAGATGAGCCCCGGCGGTATGGCTGTGGAGCTGGAGGCAGATATGGTCACGATGAAGGCGGAACCGCACATGTGCTTCCCGAGCGCGAAAAACAGCGCGGGTACCGGCTTTGAGGGTCATGGTTTCTACGAGGCGTCTTCCATCCGCAAGGTCGGCGGGAAGTATTACTTCGTGTATTCCAGCGAGCTGAGCCACGAGCTGAGCTATGCGGTCAGCGATCGCCCGCTTGAGGGCTATGTCTACGGCGGCGCGCTTGTCTCAAACGGTGATATCGGGCTGAACGGCCGCACGGAGCCTGCAAATACGCTCGGCAACAACCACGGCGGCATGGTGCAGATCGGCGAGGATTGGTATATTTTCTACCACCGCCAGACGAACGGCACGGAGTTCTCACGACAGGGCTGCGCGGAAAAGCTCACACTTCAGCCGGACGGCAGCATCGCGCAGGTGGAAATCACAAGCTGCGGTCTGAACGGGGGGCCGCTTGCGGCGCAGGGGGATTACCCGGCGTCGATCGCGTGCCATCTGACAAGCAAAAAGACGATGCGCCGCATCGATTACCGCGATCCGGTCATGCGCGAGCAGACGCGGATCACAGAGGCGGACCGTGAGCAGTACATCACGCAGATTGAGGATGGTACGCGCGTCGGCTACAAGTATTTCGACTGCAAGGGCGCGGCTGCAATCGCGCTCGAGCTGCGCGGTACGCTGCAGGGCCGCGTGACCGTTTCGCTCGACGAGGCGCAGACGCAGGTGGTCGGCGAAGCGGCGCTGACGCTTGCGGAGGCATGGCAGACGGTCGAGATCCCGGCTGCGATCGCGGACGGCACGCACGCGCTGTACTTCACCTTCTCGGGCGAGGGCGCGGCAGATTTCCGGCGCTTTACCTTTAAGTTGGCATAATCTCTATAAAATTGGAAGCCGGGCGGAAAAACCGTCCGGTTTTTTGCATCCGCTTCTTCCGCGGACGGGAAATTTCCGGTATACTGATCTCATACGGGAAGGGGGAATCAGGCATGCGGCATGAAATCGTGGAGCGCAATCCGGAGGCGGACGTGCGATTCTTTTATTCCTCAGACACAGGCCGCTACGTTACGCCGCACTGGCACAACAGCCTTGAGGTGATCTATATGCTGAGCGGGTACATGACTGTTGAGCTTCCGCAGGAGCAGGTGCGTATCGGTCCGGATGAATTTACAGTTATCAATTCCGGCGCTGTGCATGCTGTGCTGAGCGAGGCCAATGAAGCGCTTGTTCTGCAGGTGCCCTTTGAGCTGCTGCGCCGCACGTTTGACCGTTACGAGCTGGTGACGTTCCGCGTGGATATGCATCCCGTGACGAAAGCGGAGCGCGCGCGGCTTGAGCGTATACGCTGCCTGTTCCGGCATATGTACGCGGTGTACAGCGCCCGGAAAACCGACTATCTGCTGCATTTTCACAGTCTTTTGTACGCGCTGCTTTATGAGCTCGCGCAGGGATACGCCACGCGCGAAGCGCCGAGCGCTTACGTGCGGAACGTGCCGTATCTGAGCCGGCTGCGGCAGATCCTGCAGTATCTCGACGCGCACCATGCGGAAAAGCTGCGCGTTTCGGCGCTTGCGGCGGAGATGGGCTACAATGCGGATTATCTTTCGCGCTTTTTCAAGAAGCATATGGGCATCGGGCTGATTGAGTATCTGTACCGACTGCGCCTGAATTATGTCTACCACGAGCTCTGCGTAACGGATGATCCGATACAGGAAATTTTTGACCGCCATGGCTGCGCGAACAAGAAGCATGTTGAAAAGCTGTTCCGCACGCGTTACGGCGCCGCGCCGCGGGAAGTCCGCCGCCGCGCGAAAATGTAAACATTTCTCGTTTGCCCTTGCAAGTTTGCGCGGAAAGCTATAGAATAATCTATTGGACAAACGGATATTAAAGGAAAGGATTTGAGCTTATGACGAAAATAGATATTTTTTCCGGTTTTCTCGGCGCAGGCAAGACAACGCTGATCCAAAAGCTGATCCGCGAGGCGTTTACGGGCGAGAAACTCGTGCTGATCGAAAATGAATTCGGTGAAATCGCCATTGACGGCGGCTTCCTGCAGGATGCCGGCATTGAGATCACGGAGATGAACTCTGGCTGCATCTGCTGCAGCCTCGTGGGTGATTTCGGCGAGGCGCTGCGCCGCGTTCTGGAACAGTTCCATCCGGACCGCATCCTGATCGAGCCGTCCGGCGTCGGCAAGCTGAGCGATGTGATCCGCGCTGTGCAGAACCTGCATATGGAGGATGTGCAGCTCAACAGCTTTACGACTGTGGCGGACGCGAACAAGTGCAAAATGTATATGAAGAACTTCGGCGAGTTCTATAATGACC
>JAHZCM010000048.1:0-5568 GCA_019422905.1 Oscillospiraceae bacterium | reverse complement strand
TCGCCCACTCTGAGCCGTACCGCCGGCATTTCGCCGCAGAAGCTGGACGCCTGCGTTTCCCTGCTGCGCGAGCACAATACGGCGGCGACGATCATCACAACGCCGTGGGGTGCGCTTTCCGGCGCGCAAATTCTGGAAGCGATGGAGCACAGAAGCACGCTTGCCGAGGAGTTGAAACAACTGGAGGCCGAAGCGCATGAGCACCATCACCACGGGCATGAGGAGCACGAGCATCATCATCACGACCATGACGAGGACTGTGTCTGCGGCTGCCATGACCACGACCATGAGCACCACCATCATGACCATGATGAACATGAACATCATCACGAGCATGACGAAAATTGCACCTGTGGCTGCCATGACCACGAGCACGGCCATCACCATCATCATGCCGACGAGGTGTTCACGAGCTGGGGAATCGAAACGACGCGCAAGTTCACAAAAGAAGAGATCGAGCAGGCGCTCAAAGCGCTGTCTGACAGCGAGAAGTACGGCACGATTCTCCGCGCAAAGGGCATCGTGGCCGGTGCGGACGGCAAGTGGCTGCACTTTGACTTCGTGCCGGAGGAATGCAGCGTCCGCGAAGGCTCCGCAATCGTTATGGGCCGTCTCTGCGTGATCGGCGCGGAACTGCATGAGGACGCGCTTCAGGCGCTCTTTGCGTAAGCGGAGCAAAACCGTTCGGACTTGGCTTTCCGGGCGTACAGTGCAGTAAAGAAATGGGGTCATAATAATGCAGGAGATGCCGGTTTACCTGTTTACGGGCTTCCTGGAAGCAGGCAAGACGAGTTTTATCAAAGAAACGCTCGCGGACAAGCGCTTTCACAGCGGCCAGCGCACGCTGCTGCTCGTCTGCGAAGAGGGCGAAACCGAGTATGAGCCGGACCAGCCCTACATGAAGAATGTATTCATCGAGACGATGGAGGAGGAAAGCGAGCTGTGCGCCGAAACGCTGGAGCTGCTTGTAAAGAAGCATAAGGCGGCCCGCGTGCTGATCGAATACAACGGCATGTGGCAGGTGAACCGCCTGTACGACAGCCTGCCCGGCGGATGGATCGTATATCAGGAATTCCTGTTCGCGGATTCCGCCACGTTCCTCAGCTACAACGCGAATATGCGCGGCCTGGTTGTGGATAAGCTGACCGGATGCGAGCTGGTCGTATTCAACCGCTTCACGGCGGACATGGATAAAATGGCGTTTCACAAGATTGTCCGCGGCGTAAGCCGCAGGCCGGACATCGCGTATGAGTACGTGAGCGGCGATGTGGAGTACGATGAGATCGAGGATCCGCTGCCGTTTGATTTCGACGCGCCGGTGATCGAGATTGCCGACGGCGATTACGCGCTGTGGTACCGCGACCTTTCCGAGGACCCGCAGAAGTACGACGGGAAAACGGTGGAGTACAAGGGGCTTGCCGCGGTCAACCCGCGCATGAAGCCCGGCGTGTTCTTCTTTGGCCGTCAGCTCATGACCTGCTGCGTGGAGGACATCCAGTTTGCGGGGCTGCTGACGCAATGCGAGGCCGGCGAAATGCCGGAAAATGGCAAATGGTATACGATGCGCCTGAAGATCAGCTACAAATGGCACAAGCTGTATGGCCGCAAGGGCCCGGTCCTGACGCTGCTTTCTGCGGAAAAGGCCGAGGCGCCGGAGCAGCCGGTGGCGACGTTCTATTGAATCGAATCCGTGACCGGATAATAGAAAAACGTCTGAATGATTTGCGTTCAGGCGTTTTTTCGGCCTTTTTTTCGCTGCCGGTTGTACAATGCGGACAACATATGCTATACTTACAGAAAACGGACGAAATATTGTTTTTGGAAAACGGTGATGTTGTGAAAGCATATAAGCTGGTGTGCCCTTGTCTTCTGGGCGTGGAGGGGTTGGTGGCCGACGAGCTGCGCGAAATGGGCGCCGAAAACGTTGCGCCGGAAAACGGGCGCGTCGTATTCGACGGTTCCGCGGAGATGATCGCCCGTGCGAATATCCGCTCGCGCTTTTCAGAGCGCGTACTGGTGCTGCTCGGCACCTTTGAGGCGAAAACCTTCGACGCGCTGTTCCGGGCGGTCAGGGCGCTGCCGTGGGCGGAATGGATCGGGCGCGACGACGCGTTTCCGGTCAAGGGGCGCTGCCTTTCCAGCACGCTGATGAGCGTACCGGATTGCCAGTCGATCATCAAGAAGGCGGTGGTCGAGAGCCTCCGGGAGACGTACAAAATCGAACGGTTCCCGGAGACGGGGCCGCTGTACCAGATCCAGTTCCTGATTATGAAGGACAGGGTCAGCCTGATGCTGGACACGAGCGGCGCGGGCCTGCACAAGCGCGGCTACCGGAAAAACGCGAATGAAGCGCCGATCAAGGAGACGCTGGCCGCCGTGCTGGCAAAGCTCTCCCGCGTGCGCACGGACGGCACGGTGATCGACCCCTTCTGCGGCTCCGGCACGATTCTCATTGAGGCGGCGCTGCTTGCCATGCATATTGCGCCCGGGCTCAGACGGCACTTTGCGGCGGAGAAATGGCGTGCGGTGCCCGGCGCGGTCTGGGAGGCGGAACGGCGGGCCGCGCGGCTGCCGGAGTGCCGGGACGCGGGCTTTCGCGCCTTCGGCTACGACGTCGATCCCGAAGCCGTGGCGCTCACACTGGAAAACGCGAAGAAGGCGGGCGTGGACGGTGTGGTGACCGCCGCAGTGCGCGACATCGCCGATTTTGAAAACAATATGCCATACGGCTGCGTGATCTGTAATCCGCCGTATGGTGAGCGGCTGCTGGACGCAAAAGCCGCCGAGGAAATCTACCGCACGATGGGGCGCGTTTTTACGCCGAAGCGCGGCTGGAGCTATGCGGCCATCAGTCCGGATGAGCGGTTCGAAACCTGTTTCGGCCGGCGCGCGGACAAGCGGCGGAAGCTGTATAACGGCATGATCAAGTGCCAGTATTACATGTATTTCAAGTAAAGCCTAAAGCTGCATTTTTTGAATAAGGCCAATAAGGCCGGATTTTCTCAAGTGGAGGGCAAACCGCTGAAACGGCGCGGCATCCCGCTGTGGGGATTTCGGCGGCTGAAGGGCTGAGTGGGGAAGCGGATGCCCGGGCCGGTCCTGCCTTGTGTGGCTGGGTGGTTTTAGAGCGTATATTTTGCGGTATCTGTGCCGGTTGAAAGCGGTATGTGCCGCTCAGGAAGCAGAGAGCGGGGGTTTGTATTGCGGGACGTTTATATCATTAACCCGAAGGCGGGGAAAAAGAACATGGCGGTGCTTTTCATGGAGCGCGTAAAGGCGTTTCATGCGGCGCACGGCGGAGAATATGAAATTCTTCTGACGCAGCGGGAGGGCCACGGCGAGGAGCTGGCGCGCGCGGCGGCAGAGCGTGAGGAGGCGGTCCGCCTGTGGGCCGTCGGCGGCGACGGCACGCTTTTGGAGGTAGTGCGCGGCGCGGCAAACCGCGAAAATGCTGCGGTGGGCGTGTTTCCGTGCGGCAGCGGCAACGACTTTGTGCGCACGCTGGGCGAGCGCGAGATTTTTCTCAATTTTGACCGTCAGATGCGCGGGCGGACGGTTCCGATCGATATGATCCACACCGAGCACGGCGATGCGGTCAACATCTGTTCTCTGGGCTTCGACGCAAAGGTCGCGCAGGAGATGACCCGGTATAAGCATCTGCCCGCGGTATCCGGGGAGCTGGCCTATACGCTGTCGCTCATCAAGTGGCTTGTCGGGAAGCTCGCCGATGCGATGACCGTTACGCTGCAGAACGAGCGCGGCGAAACGGAGACCTACAGCGGAGAGTACATGTTCGCGCTCGCCGGGAACGGGCGCTGGTACGGCGGCGGCTACTGCGGCGCGCCGAAGGCGGAGCTGTGCGACGGCCTTCTGGATTTTGTGCTGATCCGCCGCCCGGCCTACCATCGGATTCCGGCGCTTGTCGGGAAATACAAGCGCGGCGAGCATATCGAAAGCGCGCGTTTTGCAGACATCCTCGTCTACCGGCGCGGTACGAGAATCGAGATGCGCAGCGACGTGGAGATGGTCAGCAACATGGACGGCAACTGCATCCGCACACGGCGGGAGGTATATTCCGTGATGCCCGGCGCGCTGCGGTTTATCCTGCCGGAGGGCGTCGAGATGCGGTGACGGCGCTTTCAGGCGGCTTTTCCGGCCCGTCGGTATACCGGGGAAAGCGGTAGAACGGAATTTTCGCAAAAGAAAGGAAGCAGGTGCGATGAGCATTTTACAGCAGGAAACACAAATTGAAACCGAGCGGCTGCTCCTGCGCCGCTGGACCATGCAGGATATGCCCGGCTTTCTGCTTTTTGCGGCGGATCCGGAGGTCATGATGGCGGCTGGCTCCAAGCCGGTGCTTTCTCCGCAGGAGGCGCGGCTGGAGCTGGAGCGCACTGTGGCGGACCCCTATGCCTTCGCCATCACGCTGAAGGGCACGGGAGAGATCGTCGGCAAAATCAAATATCAGGCGGACGACTGCCGCTATCAGGTGAACAGCGTTTCCATCGGCTATGAGCTGGCCCGGCGCTATTGGGGGAACGGATACATGACCGAGGCGCTGCGCGGCATGGTGCGCCATGCGTTTGACGCCATGCGGATGGACGTTGTGGGCATCCATCATTTCACCTGCAACCAGAAATCCCGCCGGGTCATCGAGCGGGCCGGCTTTATCTTTGAAGGCGTGATTCCGCAGGCGTTCCGGCGCTTTGACGGCCGGGTTTTCGACGATGTGTGCTATTCGATCCTGCGTTCCGAGTATGAGACGGGGCAGATATCGTCGAGCCGCCGCTTTTCATGATTTTTTGACGGAAGTACTGTTTTTTGATGCGCTTTCCTCTTGCCATTTGCCTAAAGCGGTGATAAAATAAAAAACGAATGAATCGCGCGCATGCGTTCTGTTTTCAAAGTCCATAGATTTTGACTTTGCTGGTTCCTGCCGGCAAAGTCTGTTTTTTAAGATTTGTAAAAGGGGTAAGCGGCATGAAGGGCGGAAGCTCCGCCGGCTTTCCCTTTGACTGCCGGTCATCGGGGCGGACCGGCGCTCTGCGCAGGCAGAAGGAACGGCGAGCGCCCCCAGAAAGGATGGATCAAAATATGGAAGTTACCTTTCCGAAGCGCCCATACCGCACACACGGCGGCGCGCATGTGCCGCACCACAAGAACACGGCGCATACGGAAACCCGCGTGATGCCGCCGCCCGCGCAGGTGACGCTGCCGATGACGCAGCATATCGGCGCGCCGTGTAAGCCGGTCGTCAAAAAAGGCGATCACGTGTATGTCGGCACAAAAATTGCGGACAGCGAGGCCTATGTCTCCGCGCCGATCCACGCATCGGTGTCCGGTACGGTGAAGGAGATTGCGAAGGTCATGATGCCCGGCGGGCAGATGGTGGACGCCGTTGTCATCGATTCGGACGGCCTTATGGAGCGCGACCCGGCGATTCAGCCGCCCGCAGAGATTAAGACGAAGCAGCAGCTTGCGCAGGCCGCGCGGGATGCCGGACTGGTCGGCCTCGGCGGCGCGGGTTTCCCGGCGCACGTGAAGCTGAATGTGCCGGAGGACAAAAAT
>JAHZCM010000047.1:5710-14224 GCA_019422905.1 Oscillospiraceae bacterium | reverse complement strand
GACCAGTTCCAGCAGCTTGACATCGCACCGACCTAACGCCAGGCACGCGTGACCGTCACGCGCACTGTGGATTCCCACGGCCTGTGCCGCGGTCACACCTCGCCTGATACCCATTCCCTGCGCGCGGCGCCCCGCATTTCGGAGGATCGCACGGTTATACTGCCATTGTACTTTCTTTTTGGGATATGTGTCAAGAACTTCCGCATGAAATTCAAGTTTTTTTAATATAAGCTGAAAATTATAAGCCGAAAATTTATTCTTCCGGCAGCTCAATCCGCCTGCCGTCCTCCGTGACAACATACCGGTGGATGATTTCGTCCTGCGCAATATGCAGCACGTTGTATTTGAAATCGAGCGCCGTTTCGGGCAGCACACCGAAGGAGGAGACGGACGCCGCCGGGAGAAGCTCGATTTCCATCTGGCGGCGGGGCGAAGCTTCGCCCTCCGTATCGTAAAACGCGATGGTCACGGACACAAAAGCGAGAACTACGGCGAGCAGAATCGCACCGACCGGCTCCAGCCAATTCGCACCGAGCAAACGGCCCGGCAGGCTGCGCCGCTTCAGAAGCGCCGCGCGCTGTGCCGTGAACTGAAGGACAAGCGGCACCAGCATGCATGCCAAAAACGGGATGTTGCCGAGCGCTGCGGAAAGCAGGGCGCCGAAAGACGGCAGCGTATCCGGCGCAAACAGCGAAAAATACCCGCCGGACGCCGCCCGGCACAAAAACTGCGCCGCAATCAGCCCGCCGCAGAGCAGAATCCACACGCTCTGTAAAATAAAATTGAAAAAGCGCCACGGCGTAATGCGGGAAACCGCCAGCGCAAGGCTGCCCACCGCGAGTGCGAACAAAACCTTGTATGCGGTTATGCCGGTCTGCGCAAAATAAGAAAAAATCAATTCAAAATATAAGATAGAAAGCAGCGGAAACAGGAACGCCGTCACCGATACCTTTTCCGTCCGATCCTTCTTTTCCGCTGCACGGTATCTCGCCATTTTCCCAAAGCTCCCCTCTGCTGCACTGCTGATATTCAGTATACAACAACGGCGTCCGCTTTTCAATGCGTATTCCGGCCGCGCGCCGCAAAACATGGAGTACCGCGCATCTTTAAAAAGCTCCGCAATGAAAAGCCCGCAATTTTTTCGCGGCCCAAACCGTGTATTTTGAGAAAAACGTGGCATAGTAAGCACAAACGGCGGGATATGACCGCGCGTTTTCCGACACCGGCAAAGAGCCGTAAAAGAGAAAGGATCAAATCGATTATGATCAAGAAAATCATGCCCGCTCTGCTCGCAGTTCTTCTGGTCGGCACATTCACGGGCTGCCAGAGCAGAAACAACACCAGTTCCTCGCTCTCCTCCACAGTTTCCAGCGCCGCCTCCAACACGGATGGCCACGCTTCCGCTTCCCCGAACGCTTCCGTAATGCCGGAAGAAAACCTGAACGGCCTCGGCTCCTTCCGCGAGGCGCTGCGCGACGTATACGGCGAAAAATACTATCCGGATACGAAGCTCTCCGAAGAGGAGATCCGCACGGAGCTCGGCATGGACGAGACGCTCTATGAGGAAGTCTATGCGGAGAAAACGGCGCAGAAGGCACATCCGGACACCTTTATCGCCGTGAAGGCCAAGCAAGGCAAGGTGGACGAGGTAAAAGAAAAGCTCACCGCCTACAAGCAGCGCCTGCTGGAGGACAACGATTTTGCGGCAAGCGCGGATAAGATCAACGCCGCCGAAATCTACAGCGAGGGCGACTACGTCTTCTTCGTCCTTCTGGGCGACGTGGAGGACGGCGAAAACTCCGAGGGCATCGCTGAGCGCTTCGGCAATGAGATTCAGCGCGGCATCGACGCGATCAAGAAAGCCATCGGCGCCATGTAAGGCCAAATAAAACCGCATATTTTCCATCCTTGAAAAGGGCCCGTCTGTGTGATATGATTATCAGTAAATCGTCACACAACACGGGCTTTTTGTCTTTGGACACTTTTGAGAAGGGAGTGCTGCCTATGCTGCCGGGAAAAGCCGGCTCGCCGCATAAAATCCGGGTGGTGATTTTCGACGTGGACGGCACGCTGGTGAACAGCATGCCGATGTGGCACGGCATCGACTATGAATACGCGGATCTGAAAGGCTTTACGATGCCGCCTGAGCTTTGCAGCGTGCTGGACGGCATGTGCCTGGAGCAGTGCGCGGCATATTACCGGGACGTATTCGGCGTGCCCGGCACAGTGGAGGAGATCATCGCCGAGATTGTCGGCCTTGCGCGGGAAAAATACCGCACCGAGGTGCCGGAGGTACCGGGCGCAGCCGCTTTCGTGCGGGCACTCAGGGCGCACGGCATCCGCACCGCCGTCGCCACGGCGTCCGATTTGGATTCGCTCTGGCCCGCGCTCGAGCGGCTCGGGCTCGCGCCGTATATCGACGCGGCGGAAAGCTGCGCCACCATCGGCAAAAGCAAGGAGGTTCCGGACATTTACATAAAATGCGCCTCGGATTTCGGCGCAGAGCCGGAGGAATGCGTCGTGTTCGAGGACGCGCTCTACGCGGCGCAGACCGCGAAAAATGCCGGATTTTCCGTGGTCGGCGTTCTGGACCCGGAACAGCCGGTGCAGGAGCGCGCGGCCTTTCTCGCGCTGTGCGACCGCTGTATTCCGGACTATACGGCATTGCTCGGCAAGCTTCTGCCGCCGGAGGATGGAGAACACGCGCTTTAGCGCATCTGCTTTCCGCTTATTCTGACGTACCGCCGGCGCCGCATTGGGGCGTGCAGCCGGTTTATTTTAAATTTTCGGGAGGAAAATCATGTTCAAAAAATTCAGGGAAACCTTTATCGGCGACCGGGCGTTTTACCGCAATCTGCTGGTGCTCGTGATCCCGATGATCATCCAGCAGGGCGTCACGAGCTTTGTCAGCCTGCTCGACAACGTCATGGTCGGCCGGCTCGGCACGGAATCCATGTCCGGCGTCGCGATCGTCAACCAGCTTTTGTTTGTCTTTAACCTGACGATTTTCGGCGGCCTTGCGGGCGCTTCGATTTTCGGCGCGCAGTTTTACGGCAAGGGCGACCATCACGGCGTGCGCGCCGCTTTCCGCTTTAAGATTATTCTCGGCATGCTGATGACCGTGCTCGCGATCACCGTGCTGGCGCTTTTCGGAGACCCGCTGATCTCTCTGTTTCTCAGCGACGACGGCTCCGGCGGCGACCTTGCGCTGACGCTTCAGGAGGCGAAATCCTACCTGTTCGTCATGCTTTTCGGCCTTTTGCCCTTTGCCCTTTCGCAGGCCTATTCCAGCTCGCTGCGGGAAACCGGAGAAACCGTTTCCCCGATGACCGCCAGCATCATCGCCATCCTGACAAACCTCATTTTGAATTACGTCCTGATTTTCGGCCATTTCGGCGCGCCGCGGCTCGGCGTTGTGGGCGCGGCGGTCGCGACGGTCGTTTCCCGTTACGTGGAGGCCGTCTATCTGATTGTGCAGACGCACCGGCATCCGGAAAAATACCGGTTTATTGTGGGCGCCTATAAAAGCCTGTCCATCCCCCGCGACATCGTGAAGAAAATTCTTATCACCGGCACGCCCCTGCTGTTGAACGAGCTGCTTTGGAGCGTCGGCACCACGATGGTCAACCAGAGCTATTCCACCCGCGGCCTCACGGTTGTTGCCGCAACGAACATCGCCGGAACCGTGTGGAACCTGTTCTGCGTCATCATGTTCGCCATGGGCAACGCCGTTTCCATCCTGATTGGGCAGCAGCTCGGCGCCGGGGAAATCGAAGAAGCCAAGCGCACGGACAACAAGCTGCTGTTCTTCACCGTCGTGCTGCATATCGGCGTGGGCATACTGATCGCCATCTCCTCGCCGTTTATTCCGCTGATCTACAATACGGAGCCTGCCGTCCGCTCGCTGACGACGCAGCTTCTGCTCGTGGCGGGCGCGGCGCTGCCGATCCAGTCCTTCGCGCATGTCACGTATTTTACGATCCGCTCCGGCGGCAAGACCCTCATCACCTTCCTGTTTGACTGCGTATACACATGGGTGCTTCCGCTGCCCATCGCATTTTTCCTCTGCCGCTTCACGACGATACCGGTCATCTGGGTTTATTTCTGCGTACAGTTCGCCGACATCTTCAAGGTCGTCATCGGCATTCTCCTGCTGCGCTCCGGCATCTGGGCCAAAAACATCGTGGCCGATCACGCGGAAGCAGAGGAACCGGCAGAAACGGCGCCGACCGCCGCGGAATAACCGAAATAAACAGTAAGCCGTACGGCTTGCGGAAAGGCAGTATTACGATGGAACAAAGCAAGATCGACCGCATCAATTTTCTCGCCCGCAAGGCAAAGGCCGAGGGCCTGAGCGACGCCGAAAAGACGGAGCAGCAGAAGCTGCGCGCCGAATACATCGCCGCGTACCGCCAGAGCCTGCGCGCCCAGCTCGATAACATCGTGCTTGCAGACGGAGACGGCCGCGAGCACGCACTGAAGAAAAAGGAAAAATAATATGCTGAAGCGGTTGACTCATCGCATCTTTTATCTGCCGCATGAGGAAGAAACCGACCGGCCCGCGCTCTATTATATCTGCGGAGACCGGTACAGTCTCGCCGTGGACGCGGGCAGCTCCGACGCGCACCGCAGAAAATTCTATGCCGCACTCGCAGCCGCCGGGCTGCGTGCGCCGGACTTCACCGCCGTCACGCACTGGCACTGGGACCACAGCTTCGCACTGCACAGCGTGCCGGGCCTGACGATCGCTTCCGCTGCGACGAACGAAAAGCTCCGCGCCGTACAAGGCTGGACGTGGACTCGTGACGCGATGGATGCGCGCGAAAAATCCGGCGAGGATATCGAGTTCTGCAACGCGTGCATCCGCCTCGAATATCCGGCGCTCTCGGATATCCGCGTCGTCCCCGCAAGTCTTTCGGTCTTTGACCGCGTGAAGATTGACCTCGGCGGTGTGCACTGTCTTTTGGAGCACCGCGATTCCCCGCACTCGCGCGACGCGCTGTTCATCTACATCCCGGAGGAGAAAACGCTCGCCGCCGGCGACGCGGCATGCGAGGATGATTACGACAACGCTGGACGGTATGATCCCCACCGGCTCCGCGCGCTGATCGAGTATCTGGAATCACTCGACTTCGTACATTTTCTCCCCGGGCACAGCGCACCCGCGACAAAGGCCGGTGAGCTCGTTTACCTGCGCGGGGCGCTTGCCGAATTCTCCGGAGACGTCCGGTAAAGAAAGGAATCCTGAATATGTTTTATAAATACGAGTTTCATGCACACGACCGCCTGTGCAGCGCCTGCGCGCGCAGCACGCCGGAGGAGATGGTCGACGCGTACCGCCGCGCCGGCTACAGCGGCATGTGCTTCACAAACCACTTCCTGCGCGGCAACACGGCGGTGGACCGCAGCCTGCCGTGGGAGCAGAAGATACGCGCCTATTGGGACGCGTACCGGCGTGCGGCAGAATACGCCGCGGACAAGGATTTCTCGGTGTTTTTCGGCATTGAGCACGCCTACGGCGACGGCAAGGAGGTTCTGACCTACGGCATTGATCTCGGCTTCCTGCTCGCACACCCGGATCTTGACCAATATCCGCTTGACGAGTACGCCGCTGCCGTACACGCGGCGGGCGGCTTTATCTCGCAGGCGCACCCGTTCCGGGAGGCTTCGTACATCAACCCGGATGTGATGCCCCGCCCGGAATGTCTGGACGCCGTGGAGGTCTTCAATTTCTACAACCAGCCCGCATGGAACGCGCGCGCCGAGCGCTATGCGAAGGAGCACGGGCTTTACCGCACGAGCGGCGGCGACGAGCATTGGGCATGCAGCGCAGGCCTCGGCATGGCGGGCATGGCGTTCCCGTATAAGATTGAATCCGGCGCGGCGCTCGTCGAAGCGCTTTTCCGCCACGACGGGCGCTGCATCATAAACGGCGTTATAGAGGAATAAGCAAGCCATATGCACCGGAAATATGTGCCGGAAATTTTCTCCGGTACGCCGGGCACCGGAAGGGGAAGCGATATGAAACACGAAGAAATTATCCGCCTCTATTTTCAATCCTGGGTGGACGCGGACAGCAGCCGCCTCGGTGATTTTTTTGCCGAAAACATCGTTTACAGCGAGTGCTACGGGCCGGAATACCGGGGCATCCGTCAGATTCTGCGTTGGTTTTTGGACTGGCAGCCGCACGGGCGCGTGTTAGAATGGAGAATCAAGCGCATCCTGCATCAGGGGAATACCTATGCCGTGGAGTGGTTTTTCCGATGCATTTACGACGGTGTGACGGACGGCTTTGACGGCGTATCGCTGATTGAATTTGACGAAGCCGGGAAAATTACCGCACTCAGGGAATTCCAGTCCAAGGCGGAGCACGTTTTCCCTTACGGACAATAGAATCCGTGGAAAACCGGGGCGCTGCGGCTTCCCCGGCTTTCGTATGTTTTGGACAATTTTTCCGAATTTCAGGCAAAAAACTTTATTGTGTGCACCGCTCGCGGGCATCTGTACATTTTTGTCCGTGAATTGTATAATAATACTGATACATACACTTGCAGGGAAAGGATGGCCGCGGCCATGGAATCACTGAAGGAACTTTACAGAATCGGGACCGGGCCATCAAGCTCACACACCATGGGGCCGGAGCGCGCCGCAAAGCGCTTCAAGGAAAAAAATCTCTTTGCCGACGGCTTCATCGTCACGCTGTACGGCTCCCTTGCCAAAACCGGTCCGGGGCACCTGACCGACGTTATCCTTGAAAAAACCTTTGCGCCCCGCCCGGTGGATATCCGGTTCGACCTTTCGGACAAGCCGCTTTCCCACCCGAACACGATGGAGCTGACGGCGCTGAAAGGCGGTGAGGCCGTCGATTTTGAGCGTGTCATCAGCGTGGGCGGCGGCAAGATTCTGGTGGAGGGCGAGGCGCCCGACACCCCTTCCGACGTTTACCCGCTCTCCACCTTTGCGGACATCAAGGCATACTGCGAGGAAAACCGCATCCGCTTGTGGCAATACGTCGAGCTTTGCGAGGGCGACGGCATCTGGCTGTATCTGGCCGCGGTCTGGAGAACCATGAAGAGCGCCGTGGCCCGCGGCCTGGAGACCGAGGGAACGCTCCGCGGCGGGCTGGACGTGCAGCGCAAGGCAAAGATGCTTTACCGCCAAAAGCACATGGACGAGAGCGCGGAGACACGCGAAAACCGGCTTGTCTGCGCCTATGCCTACGCGGTCAGCGAGGAAAACGCCTCCGGCGGCGTCATCGTCACCGCGCCGACCTGCGGCGCATGCGGCGTGCTGCCCTCCGTGCTGCTCTATATGCAGGAACGCCGGGGATTTTCCGATACGGAGATTTTGCGCGCGCTTGCCGCAGGCGGCATCATCGGAAATCTCATCAAGACGAACGCCTCCATCAGCGGCGCGGAATGCGGCTGCCAAGCGGAAATCGGCAGCGCGTGCTCCATGGCCGCCGCCGCGCTCGCCGAGCTGCACGGCATGGAGCTGGACCAGATCGAATATGCCGCCGAGGTCGCGATGGAGCATCACCTCGGCCTCACCTGCGACCCGGTGCGCGGGCTGGTGCAGATCCCCTGCATCGAGCGCAACGCCGTGGCCGCCATGCGCGCGATCAACGCGCTGAGCCTCGCGAATTTTCTCACGTATACGCGAAAGATCTCGTTTGACGTCGTCGTCAACACGATGTACGAAACGGGCCGCGATCTGTTCTCCAAGTACCGGGAAACCGGGGAGGGCGGCCTCGCAAAATATTACAACGCTAAAAACGGCTGAGCCGTTTCCAAGGAGCCGTGATGCCGCGCGCATTGCGGCTCTTTCCTGTACGGCCCGCCCCCAAAAAGTCGGACATTGAATTTGTTCTTGTGATATAGTGAATGCGGAAAGGAGAGATTGCAGATGGATATGCTCAAGCAGCTGAACGACGCCGTGGCGTACATCGAGCAAAACCTGTGCGGGGAGATCTGCCCGGGGGAAGCCGCACGGATTGCCTGCATCACGGAGGACAGCTTTCTGCGCTTTTTCAGCTATATGACGGGCATGACGCTGGCGGAATATGTCCGCTGCCGGCGGCTGACGCTCGCCGCTTATGATCTGCAGCAAAGCCGCGCGCGCGTCATGGACATCGCCGTAAAATACGGCTATGCCGGTGCGGACGCCTTTTTCAGGGCGTTTGTCAGGCAGCATCACGTAACGCCCACGCAGGCCAGAAAGCACATCGGCACGCTCAAGGTATATCCGCCCGTCTCCTTTCGCATTACAATTCAAGGAGCAAAGGAAATGGATTTCAGAATGATTGATCTGGATGAAACCGTCGTATACGGTATATCCAAGGAGTTTGACCCGGAGGTTTACCCCGCCAGAGAAGCGCTGCGGAGCAGTATGTGGAGCGTGGAATACGACGACGTACCCGGGCAGATCTGCGCGGGACGGTGGAACGAACCGGAGAATCATGCCTACGACGGCGTATGGTACGGCATCTGGCGGGACGGACAGTATACGATCGCA
>JAHZCM010000047.1:397-5700 GCA_019422905.1 Oscillospiraceae bacterium | reverse complement strand
CATACGCAAAACAACCGGCTGGAGCAGCACGCGATTCCCGCCGGGCAGTACGCCGCTTTCACCACGGCGCGCGGCGGGCTCGCATGGGAGGAGCTCCCAAAGCTCTTCGAGCAGATTTTCGGCTCCTGGCTGGAAAGCTCCGGCTATGCGCTGCGAAACGACGATATCATCGAGGTCTACCACCTTTGGACAGACCACAACCTGCGAAAAAGAGGCAGATATTACGAAGTGTGGATTCCCGTAGAGGCGAAATAAACCGCAGCTCCGGTTCGTGACACTTTTTCACTGTGTACCGAAAGTCCCCGCAGCACATGGTAGTTTAAAGGCAAATGATAAGAAGCGGGGTATTTACATGAAAAAGCTGGCCGCGATCGTCTCGGTCCTTTCCGCCGTTCTCCTTCTTGCAGTCTGCGTCCCGGTACACCGCGCCGCAGCAGCCTCTCCCGCCGGCGAGGCGCTGACCGGTACGGTTTCCGAAGATGCCGCCGTCCTTTTCTACGAAGCCTGCGGGGACACCCGGCTTCTCGCCTATACGGATGATACCACTTATATCCGCGCAGCCGACGGCTCCCGCTCCACTGTAACGGAATATCCGGGACAATTCGCCTTTCTGCGGGGTGGATGCATTACCGTCGTCAGTGATCTCGAGGACTTTTTCGCCGTCCAGCGGTTTGACGCGGATACTTTTGCGGAATTGGATTTCTTCCCGCTCGACATACAGGGACAAGACCTGTACCTTCTTGAAACGGACGAATCGGGTCGGCTGTACGCCGTGCTTTACAGCGAGCCGGACGAGATCCTCGTTTTTGATGCGGAGGGCAGCTATACGGGCAGCCTGCTTTATGCCGAGCCTGTTCACGGCATTCAAGTGTTGGATGGCTCGCTGTATGTGTTTCTGGACAGCTACGGCGAGCGCATCCCGCTGGGCGCCGGCTTTCCGCAAACCGGCACAGATGAATTTGCCTATGCGGGCGAGCGCCCGTACCGGATGCTGAACGCCGGGACCTACATAGATGTGGACGGAAACCTTCGCGACCTGGGCGGCACCGTCCTGTTCCGCACGGAGATCAACCCGATGGACCTCCATCTGACCGCACTGCAGGATGACCTGCTTTTCTGGGCGTCGTCTGGGGACACCGTATCCCGCGTCTCGCTGCATGACGGCCTGACCGCCACACATCCCGCAGAGGGAAGGTTGGAAATGCTCACGGCCTCCGAGATGCTCGTGCGCCGGGATAACGTATTTTACCGCGTGCCTTACGGGGATTTCACGGTTGTCCCCACACCGACTCCGGCCCCTACGCCGACGCCGTCTGCTGCACCCAGCGCTTCGCCCACGCCCAAGCCTTCCGCTACGCCCAAGCCCACTCCCACGCCCACAAGGGAGCCGGAGCCTGTGGACGTCACCTACCAGGGGACATATCTCATCGTGCCGGAGGGCACGACCGCAGCCAGGCTGCGCGCGTTCCTTTCCCCTGCCGACGTACAGGTCTATACCTACGGCATGACGCCCGCGACGGGAAATCTCCGGACCGGGCAGACGGCCTCTATAGAGGGCATTTTGTATACCGTCGTAATTCCCGGCGACGTAAACGGCTCCGGCACGGTCAACACCGCCGATCTGCGGCTCCTGCAGCGCTGTCTCGCTGGCGACGAAACGCTGGACGACGCGTCCCATTTTGCCGCGGATCTCAGCGGAGACGGTACGGTCGACGCAGCGGACCTTGTTCTCCTTGCCGGGAAAATCGCTGGGTAAGGCTTGACACAAAGCCGTTCCCTGCGGTATAATAGTCCCACTCTCGAGGTGTAGCGCAGATGGTAGCGCGCTTGGTTTGGGACCAAGATGCCGCAGGTTCGAATCCTGTCACCTCGACCAGTCCTAAGACCGTAAAAATGGCTTATCTACGCCGTTTTTCGGTCTTTTCTTTTTGCCCGGATTCTGAATTTGGTCATTGTTTGGTCATTATGGCTTTTGAAAACGCCGCTTTCCGGGCATTTTGAGCATGAAAAAGGGCGTCACGATCTGCGACACCCTGCGTTGGTCATTATGCTTTTTTCATGAGAATTTCGTCCAGCACCTCCGCCGCGGCCGCTTCTGCGCTCTGGATCGCTTCCGCGTAAATGTTCAGTGTGGTACTAGTCTGACTATGCCCCAGGCGAGCTGAGACCGTGCGCACGTTTACGCCGCCGTGGATCAGCAAGGTGGCGTTGGTATGTCGAAGCGAGTGCAGAGACACAGGCGGGAGATCAGCACGCGCCAGAATCTTTTTCAATCGCTTCTCCGGGGTATTCGGGTGCATAGGCTTTCCATCCAGATTTGTAAAAAGCCGCGGATGCTCGTCCCATGCCGAATCCCAATAGTCACCGCAGGACAACCGGCGCTCAGCTTGCTGCGCTCTGTATGTCCGCAGCAGCTCCAGCAACGCCGGGGAAACCTTCGTTGATCTGGCGGAAGCGGCGGTCTTCGGCGTATCGGTATATGTGCCTAGTCCGGTCGCGTACTGGGAAGTACGGCGGATCGTGATTACTCCACGTTCAAAGTCTATGTCCGGCCATTCCAAGCCGAGGACTTCACCGCGTCGGTATCCGGTCATCAAGGCCAGAGTAAAGAAGACCTTATCTTCCAGCGGTTCATCCTCAAGCGCCTGCAGGAGTGTACGCGCTTCCTCATCATCCAGGCATCTGATTGCCGCTTGCGTTTTCTTTGGCGCGGCGATGGAGCAGGGATTGCGCTCGATGATCTCATTCTTTACCGCGTAGGTCATGACCGTGGAACAGAAAGAGTAATAATTCCAGATCGTTTTTGCGGAAAGCGGCGCACCGTTCACCTCATTCTGTCCCGGTTCTGCAAGCTGGGCGAAGAACTGCCGGAAGTGCTGCGGCCGCAGCCGATCCAAGCGGATGTGCCCCAGAGCTGCATACACCCGGCGCGTCATTCCCCTGTAAACGTGCAGGGTCTTTTTCTTCAGGTGAGAAGCGGCGTACTCCGTAAACCACTGCTCAATGAAATCTTGAAAACGAATGCTTCCGCCGCCGACGCCGGTCTTGCATTTCTCCTCGAAAAGGACGATCTGCCGCTGCAGCTCCTTTTCTTCCTGCTTGCCGGTCATGCCCGGCTCCGGCTTCCACGTCATGGAGCGCATGATCTGCTTCCCTGCGCTGTCATATCCACAAGAGCAGCGTATGCAGTACGTATCACCGCGCTTTGTTACACTTGCCACCAGAATACACCTCTTTCCCCTCTGCTCGCGTTCTACGCGGGCTTTTTTCGTTTGTTTTGCGTTCTTAGGGTAATTATGCCTGCGCCGCTTCCGGGCTTACAGCGCGAATCTGTGGCTGTTTTGAGGGCGTCACGATTCGTTACCCCATCGAAGCGACTTAGTTTTTCTTAGTATCTGCAGCTCGGCGGCATTTCGTCGTTTAGTTTCCTATAAGGGGGTAGGGTTCCCCCGTCTCCCGGCGCTCTGTGCTTCCCGGCGTCACTACGAATATTTTCTCGCGGGAATCGGCGTGTTTAACTTGCCGGTAACTTGTCGGTAACTTGCGCGGAAAGCGGCGCGCTGCTTCCCCTGTACTTGTGAAAACTTGTGTTTCAGAGATTCTGGAGACCAAAAAGGGCAAACGTTATTTTTCGTTATTGGAATCAAACGTGTGCAGATTTGGCGGTGAGCTTTGTGGAGTATACGGAATAGAGGATTCGAAGAACTCTTTTAAGGAGTCGACCCGATATTTTCCATAACTATATTTATACTTTTAAAGGTCAGACTCTTTCCCCTCAGAGCTATTCCGTATTTTGTAAAGGTGACGGTCGGCTTTTCTACGCCTTCGGCGGCCTGAATGGTTAAATCTTTGGTAAGATCAAGCCCCTCTGTGGAAGCATTACCCAGCAGCTCGATGATATCGCCATCTTCTGCCTCCTGAACGGCTTCATCCAAAGTCTTATATTTTTTCTCGCCGATTTGAGCAACACACTCGACTTCGTCTTTGTCCGCATCTTCATCTTCTCCTGCCAGCGCCATGGCGCCCTGCGGATCCGTTGCTGTTGGGGCTTCGGGACCCTTGTCCGCTGAATCGGTATTCTCCGAATCACCCGGATTTTCATCCGCGCCTTCGTCCCACGATTCGGCATCTTCCGGATCGCTGCCCAAAGAATCCGGATCGTCCGGCTTCTCAAAGTCCGGTTCTTCGAAACTCTCGCTGCCGCTGATTACGGCGTCGTCAAATGCCTCCGGCCCATCGGCTTCATTCGCGAACGCGACTGTTCCGAAGGAAAGTAGAAGCAGCACGGCCAAAAGGGCTGCGAGCGTTTTTGAAAGTTTCCGCATCTTCATTTTTCCTCAATTCCTTTCATGATCCTGTCGAATCCACGACAAACAGACACGGAAAAGGAACGAAAAAGCAGGCTTTTCCGTTCTTGCATGCTATAATACAAAAAGTACCGGATATGCGATAAAAAGTGGAAAATATGCAGCAAAAATGAAGGAAAATATTTGAACTATATTTCCTACATTTTCCTGTTAAAAACATTTTAAAAATTCTCGGCCAAAGCAGCATAAAAAAACCCCCGAACCGCCTTCCCAGGAAGCGATTCAGGGGTCCTTCATATTCAGGATGCTTTGGCAAGGTCGGCGATGCGGTTCCACGTGATGGGGCCGGCAATGCCGTTGACCTCCAATCCCTCGTGCTGCTGCACGGCGCGGACCGCCGCCTCCGTGGCCTGGCCGAAGATGCCGTCCACATTGACGCGCGGGACAAAATCGTGTGTTTCGGCCGCGCGGTTCAGCAGGTTCTGAAGGTCCCTGACCTCATCCCCCTGCATGCCCCGCAGAATAAACCGCCCCGGATAAATGTAGCTGCTGTCCGGCACGGCGTTATACGGAACATTGGCTATCGTGTCCCGGTACACCTCGATTAGCTTATTGGAGGACTGCCGCCCGAGAATACCGTCCGCCGGTATCCCGTACTGCCGCTGGAACGCCATCAGGGAATTTTTCGTTTTCTCGTCAAAAACGCCGTTGATTGGCGGAAGCGGGATCTGGTCGTCGAAATAGGCGATAACGGCCAGAAGATACTGCATTTGCTGCACATACACGCCCGTATCCCCTTCACGCAGCGTCTCGGGATAGAAGCGCTCCACCTCCTCGGGCGTCAGCCCCTCGGAGTACAGCTCGTTCAGCCGTTTGATGCCGTTGTAAATCGATTTGATTTTGTACCACGTCGCTTTGCCGACAACGCCGTCCACCGTCAGGTTGAAAATACTCTGAAACGCCCGAACAGCCGCTTCCGTCTCCTGATTGAAGTAG
>JAHZCM010000047.1:0-387 GCA_019422905.1 Oscillospiraceae bacterium | reverse complement strand
TTCCTCGCCCGCGCTGCCCAGCCGCAGCGCTCTGCCCGGATACGATTCCGCTATCTCCGCGACCGGCGCGTTGAAAACGATATTGATGTCGTCTCCATAATAGTGCTGCAGGATCTCGTAAGGGACAAGTCCCTGCTCGGCCAGGCTCACCGTGCCCCATTGGGAGAGGCCCGGACAGGTAGAGGTCGTGCCGTTGCAGTACTGGGTAAAATACGGCTGCACGGTTCCCTGCTTGACCACGTAATTGTTGAAAATGTCGTCCACGATCTGCGAAATGTTTTCGAAATAATCCCGGCCCAGAATAAACATCTGATCATACTGCGTCGTATTGGTGATATCGAAATCATAGCCCTGGCTGCGATAGTGCTCCGTATAGACGCAGCCAGG
>JAHZCM010000046.1:8856-14708 GCA_019422905.1 Oscillospiraceae bacterium | reverse complement strand
ACGCCGCCAACGCGGTCATTGAAAACAACACGGAGCGGAAGGGCAAATCGCTTTGGACGCAGAACGGCACTGGCGCGCAGATCCGTTTGCATACTGCGGAGAACGAAATGGACGAGGCCGAGCGCATTGCGAAGATCATCCTGGACGGCGTGGCCGGTGGGCGGAAATTTTCGGATTACGCCGTGCTGTACCGCATGAATTCCCAATCAATGATGTTCGAACGCAATTTTGCAAAGTCCGGCATACCGCATCGGATCATCGGCGGCACGCGCTTCTATGAGCGGCGTGAGATCCGCGAAATGATCGCTTATCTCAGCGTCATCAGCAATCCAAGCGATGAGATGCGCCTGCGCCGAATTATCAACACGCCGCAGCGCGGTATCGGCGACCGCTCCGTCGAGGTAGCGGTGGAGATCGGGCAGCAGACCGGGGAATCCCTGTTCGGGGTTATCTCGCATGCGGACGAATATCCGGCACTTTCCCGCGCAGCCGGAAAGATGAAGCTGTTCAGCGCACAGATGCGCGGTCTGATCGAGCTCAACGAGGACGAGGAGGTTTCTCTCGGTGAGCTTTACGACGAGATGGTGGAGCGGATCGGCTATCTCGATTTTCTGAAAAGCGACGATCCGGACAGTGCGGAGGACCGCACGGCGAACGTGCATGAGCTTGCTTCGAATATCCGACGCTACGAGGAGGACAATCCAGAGGCGACGCTGGCGGATTTTCTCGAAGAGGTTTCGTTGATCACCGATATTGACAATTACGACAATACTGCCGATACGGTCGTTCTGATGACCATACACGCCGCGAAGGGCTTGGAGTTTCCCGTTGTTTTTCTGCCGGGCATGGAGGAAAATATCTTCCCGGGAATGGCCAGTATTTATGTGCCGTCCGAGGTTGAGGAGGAGCGGCGGCTTGCGTATGTCGCCATTACGCGTGCCAAGGAGGAGCTGTATATTTTCCATGCGGAATCCCGCATGATTTTTGGAATGACGAGCCGCAACAAGCTCTCCCGGTTTGCGGAGGAAATTCCGGAATCTCTCATAGAGCATACCCGCTCCAGAGAATATAGCGTGCGTCCCGCCGTTATGCCGAGCTTTGCGGGCGCCACGCCGTTTGGAACGTCCAAATCCACCTCCGTGTCAGAAGCCGGCGGATTCACGCCGAAGCCGCGTGTTGCGCCTGCGCCCGCAGGCACATACCGGATCGGTGATACGGTTTCGCACAAGGCCTTCGGTGTCGGTGTAATCGTGGCCGCCACGCCGATGGCGAACGACACCCTGCTGGAGGTTGCTTTTGATAAGGTCGGCACCAAAAAGCTCTTCGCCAATTTTGCGCGGCTGACAAAGCTTTAACCGCAGAAGGCGGCTTTATACTTTGAATGTAGATATAGGATTCCCTGAAAAGGGCGAACGGAAAAATCCGGATCAAAATCAATAATATAGCAAAGAGCAAGCCGTGCGTCCATCTGGGCACACGGCTTGCCGCTTATGTCTGCTCTGTCTTTGTGAAGGCTTATCTGCCGCAGCCGCAGTTGCAGTCTCCGGCCTTCGGGGGGAAGAATTCATCTGTGGGAAAGTCAATCTTGCGGAACAGTTCGCACGGATTATCGCTGGAGGTTACGCACTCCTTTTCGGGTACGCAGAAATCGAAGGCGGGAATCAGCATCTGCACGTTGCGCACAATCTGCACAATGGTGAACAGGCCGATCGTGACATATACGGTGTTTTTCTGGGGCGCTGTATCAAACGCGCCGCCGTAGCGGTTTGCAATGCAGTCCGGGATCACGCAGCAAGGCTCACAGCCGCAGGCGCAGCGGTCGCAGAGCTTCGCGGAGAGCGCCACAGGCCGCGCAACCTGTACGGTTGCCTTTGGCAGCACACGGCTGCACTGCAGGTCGCAGCCTTCGGAGCAGTCCTCGCTTGTAAACATTTTGACATTGCCTTCGCTGCCAAAGAGAATGACCTTCTTGTTGAAGATCGCGATGCCGTTGACCCGCTCGCTCCCGATAATCGATCCGCCGTACAGGTCGAGCGAGACGTCGAAGAAGAACGTCAGGTCGATGGAATAATAGCCGCGGTTAAAGGGAATCGGCTGCATGTCGATGTATACGGTGAGCACGTCGACATAACGCACGCGTACATTGGCAGCGCCGTCCACCAACGGCTGTACGGCAGTCGGAAACAGAACGCGCAGATCCTCCAAGCAGTCCTTGTCACTGCAGGAGTCGTAAATGCGCATGGCATCAATACAGACAGCTTCTTTGAGCGACATGTTTTCCGTGCTGGAAGCAAATTCATTTTCAGCCATTTGATTAACCTCCTTTATGGTTTCTCACTGTCATTTTACGGGGCGCGGCGTTTCTTGTGCCTGTCCAACCTTTCGTGTTTCTTAATTACAGACGAATCGCAAAATTTCTGGTTGTATATTTGCCCCCGCTTTGCTATAATAAGGAAGAATGCACAAGATAAGGACAGAAGAAAATGGCGTTAATTGTTATTGAAGGGCTGGATGGAAGCGGAAAAGGCACTCAGGTCGACCGTCTGCTTGAATACGTTTCACGGCGCGGCGAAGCGCGGAAGGTCAGTTTTCCTGATTACGAATCGCCTTCCTCTTCGCTCGTGAGGATGTATCTTGCGGGGGAATTCGGCGATGATCCTGACGCAGTCAACGCATATGCCGCCAGTGCATTTTATGCAGTGGACCGCTTTGCGAGCTTCCAAACCAAATGGAAAGGCGACTACCTTGCCGGGAAAATGATCGTTGCAGACCGCTATGTCACATCCAACATTGTTTATCAGCTCAGCAAGCTGCCGCAAACGGAATGGGATACTTATATGCGGTGGCTGGAGGACTTTGAATACGGCAAGCTGGGATTGCCGCGGCCGGACCGGGTGCTGTATCTGGATGTGCCTCCGGAAGTATCGCAGCGGCTGTTGCAGCGGCGATACGGGGGAGACGCTTCCCAAAAAGACATTCACGAGAAGGACCTTGCTTTTCTGCTGCATTGCCGGGAGCGTGCACTGTACGCGGCTGAAAAGCTGGATTGGGTGGTTCTCAATTGCGCGGAATCCGGCGCAATGCGAAGCATTGAAGATATACACCGCGAAATACTCTCAGAATTGGAGGATCTGTTATGATTTATGTATTCCTTGCAAATGGCTTTGAAGAAATTGAGGCGCTGGCGCCCGTGGATATTCTGCGCAGAGCGGAAATGGAAGTTAAGACCGTCGGCGTCGGCGGCAAAACCGTCACCGGCTCGCACGGCATTACCGTGACGGCGGATATAGAAGAGAAGGACGTCACAACAGACGATATGGACATGATGATCCTGCCCGGCGGCATGCCCGGCACGCTGAATCTGGAAAAATCTCCGATTGTTACGGCGTGTGCCGAATATTGTGCGCACAACGGCGTCTATTTGGCCGCAATCTGCGCGGCGCCGAGTATTTTGGGCCATCTTGGCCTATTGGAAGGAAAGGAAGTCGTTTGCTTCCCCGGCTTTGAGGGCGAGCTGAGGGGGGCGAAAATTTCCGAAAAGCATGTCTGTGTGGATGATATGATCATCACCGCAAAGGGTATGGGCGTGGCAACGCAGTTTGGACTGACCCTGGCCGGCCTTATCGCCGGAAAAGACATAGCGGATAAAATACACGCGTCGATCCAGAGTATGGATTGATGGACAAGCAGGAGCTGCGGCGCGAAATGCATAGGTTGCGCGCAGCGTGTGAAAACCGTGCGAAACTGGATGCGGCGCTGTTTCAGAATATCATTACGTCAAGGTTCTACCAGACGGCGGAATGCATACTGGCATATGTTTCTTTCGGCAGTGAAGTGGATACGCGAAGGTTAATCCAGCAGGCGCTCACAGACGGGAAGTCGGTGTTTGTGCCGCGTTGTAACCCGAACAGCGGCCGAATGGCCTTTTATCGGATTGACACGCCGGATGCACTGCGGCCGGGAGCCTATGGCATTTTGGAGCCGCCGGCAAAGGAAAGCCGGCGTTTTATCGAAGGTGAACAGGCGATTTGCTTTGTACCGGGATTGGCCTTTACAGAAAGCGGTGTGAGGCTCGGCTATGGAAAGGGCTATTATGATGCGTTCCTGAGCGGACTGCCGATATGTACTGTCGGACTGTGCTACGGTTTCCAGATTGTACATACGATTCCGGCGGAAGCACACGATAAACCGGTTCTATATATCTGTACAGAAAGATGCCTTTACAGCTGCGCGGATCATTCTGATACGGACAGGGAAAGGAAGGATTTTGAAGCATGAGCGATCATGAGAGACAATATGGGCAAGGCGACAATTCAAAAAACGGAAAGCACTTTCGCGTGAATCTCACAGAGGATCAGCTCAACGCGCCGACGGAGCAGGCCGATCTGCAAATGTACAGCACGGGGACTGTTCCGAGCACAACGGGAAATATCAGCGGTGCGCGTTCCGCTTATGATGAGCGTATGCGCCGGAAGGAGTCCAAAGAACATAAAAAGCGCAACCGTGTGAAGTCCAGAAAAAACAAGCGGATTTTCACGTTTATGTGGCTTGCAATGGCTGTGCTGGTATCGCTGGTGATTTCCTCTTACCTGATCGGCGGCTCCAATGATTTCCTCGCTGTCGACCGCATGGAGTCCACTGTGACCGTGGAGATCCCGGAGAATGTCACGCGCGAGGAGCTTGCGGATATTTTGTATCAGAGTCATGCGATTGAAAAGCCGGAGTTTTTCTCACTGTACTGCCTGCTTACGACGAAGATGGAGTATTTTTCGGCAGGGAGTTTTGATATTGCGACAAACCTCGATTATGAAGAGCTGATCAACGCATTGCAGGCCGGTCCGGATCTGGGCAGCGAAACGGAAATGATTACATTCCCGGAGGGCATGACGATCGAGCGGTTTGCCACAATCCTGGAAGAGCACGGCCTGCATACAAAGGAAGAGATTTTGGAGGCGTGCAATTCCACTGCGTTTGACCATTACGATTCGATTTCCAAGATTACAAATGCGGATGAGAAGTATTACAAGCTGGAAGGCTATCTCTTCCCGGATACGTACCAGTTCTTTGAAAACGAATCCGTGGAAGATACGCTGAAGCGTTTCCTCGATAACTTTGAGAACCGCTTGGATGAAGAACTGCGCGCGGACATCGCGGCCAGCGGCTACTCTCTGGATGAAATTATCACTTTGGCTTCCATTATTCAGGCAGAAGCGGCGGATACGGACGACATGTATATGATCTCTGCGATTCTTCATAACCGCTTAAACGACGGTGCCTCACATGATATTTACTCGCTGGACTGCGATTCCACGCTTTACTATCCGTATCGGGCCAGCACGGCGCCGGACGGCTTTATCAGCCGCTATTCCACGTATCTGAACAACGGCGGCGTAAGCGGCCTGCCGGCGGGTGCGATCTGCAACCCCGGTCTTGACGCAATCGACGCGGCTGTGCATCCCGCTGCGGAGGGCAGCGATTACTACTACTTCTGCCATGACGAAAACGGCACGCCGTACTATGCGGCCACGGCGGACGAGCACACGATGAATCTTGCAATGGCCGGTTTGCTGTAAAAGCTGAAAATAAAATTATGGAGCGATCTGTGCCTTTTCATCCGTTTACCGGTTCGAAAGGGCACATTCTCCGTATTTGGGAATGGATAAATGTATGAGTTTGAATCTGCTGAATAAACCGGAGCTTTTATCTCCTGCCGGCGATCCGGAGCGCCTGCGCGCGGCACTGGATTATGGCGCGGATGCCGTGTATCTTGCCGGAAAGTCTTTCGGGATGCGTTCTGCACCCATGAATTTTACGAACGATGAGCTGCGGCAGGCGGTGCAACTCGCGCATAC
>JAHZCM010000046.1:3515-8846 GCA_019422905.1 Oscillospiraceae bacterium | reverse complement strand
ATGTCACCTGCAATATTCTGCCGCACAACCACGAGCTGGTGGCGCTGCCGCAGTTTTTAAGCTATTGTCAGGAGATCGGGGTGGACGCTCTTATTGTGACGGACCTCGGCGTGTTGGCCATGGCAAAAAAGTATGCGCCGCAAGTCGCTGTCCACATCTCGACGCAGGCCGGCGTGGTCAACTATGAAACAGCCAACGCGTTTTACAATATGGGCGCCGAACGCGTTGTGCTGGCGCGGGAGCTGTCCTTTGAGGAAATTGCCGAAATTCGTGCGAAGTCGCCGAAAGGCTTGGAGATCGAGGCCTTTGTCCACGGCGCGATGTGCGTTTCGTTTTCGGGGCGCTGTCTGCTCTCCAATTACCTCACCGGGCGGGACGCCAATCACGGAGACTGTGCGCAGCCCTGCCGCTGGGATTATTATCTGATCGAGCGGACACGCCCAGAGCAGCCGTTCGTGATTCAGCAGGATCAAAAATCGACGTTTATTCTGAATGCAAAGGACATGTGCATGATCGAGCATATTCCGGAGCTGATTCACTGCGGGATTTCAAGCTTTAAGATCGAGGGCCGGGCGAAATCCGCTTATTATGTCGCCTGTATCACAAACGCTTACCGCCATGCCATAGACGCCGTTTTGGCGGATGAGCCGCTTCCAAAATGGACTGTGGATGAGACGGAAAAAATCAGCCACCGCGTGTACAGCACGGGATTTTACGGTGGGGAAGAGCCGGGGCAGACACCGGAAAACGGTGGGTATATCCGCAAGTGGGATATAGCCGCGATCTGCGAGGGCGAAGAGAACGGCCTCGTGCGGTTGGCACAGCGCAACCGCTTCTTTCGCGGAGAGACCGTCAGTGTGCTGGAACCGGGCTCGGAACCCTATATGATGGAGCTGAGCGAGATATATGATGAAAATATGACGCCGATCGAGGTCGCGCCGCACGCGACCATGACGGTTTATCTCAAAACGGATAAGAAAATCAAAAAGGGCGCTTTCCTGCGCGTCCAAAGAGGATGAATAACACCTCCGTGCATGGGTAATACTGGGCATGGAGGTGTTTTATATGTCTATGCGCCGGATTATCACCGCGTACGCTTTTATTATGCTTTTTGTGGTTATCGCGATCCTCGGCACTGCTTCGGCGGCGCTGGGCGGAAGCACATATACGGAGGTTGTCGGGCAGCAGAGCGCCTATACGCTGACTGTCGCCGATGCCCGCGGTACAATCTACGACCGAAACGGCAAGCGGCTGACAAATGCTGCGGAGAAATATGTTGCCGCCGTTGTGCCGAATGTGGAATCTGTTTCACGGTTGAATGCCGCTACGGACAGCAGTAAGCGCGAAGAGCTGCGCACGGCACTCGAAAGCGGAAAGCCCTTTTTAATGGAAGTAACGACACCGGTCAACGCGGAAGGCGTGCAGACCTTCCGTGTGTTTGACCGCTATACGGACACGCAGCCCGCGGCGAACCTTATCGGTTATCTTGAAAACGGCGTTACCGGAGCGGATGGGATCGAGAAAAGCTTTGATTCTCTTTTGTCCGCCGGCAACGGAGCGATTACGGTGACCTTTACGATCGATGCGCTTGGCAATGCAATGTCAGGCGCGGAGATGCTGGTGGACGATACGTACCAAATTGCGGACGGCGGCGTTGTGTTGACGCTGGACCGTGAAATTCAGGTGGCCTTGGAAGAGGCCTGTGCATCGATTCAAAAGGGCGCGGCGGTAATTCTGGACTGCAAAACCGGAGATATTCTGGCATCAGCGAGCTTTCCGGCGATTGACCCCAATCATCTCGACGCTTGTATGGAAAATCCCGACGCGCCTTTTATCAACCGGGCTCTGAGCGCCTATGCGCCCGGCTCGGTGTTTAAACTGTTTGTGGCTGCGGCTGCACTGGAAGAGGGGGTGGACTATCGGGAAACCTATACCTGCGAGGGCAGCATCGAGGTGGACGGCATGGAGTTTGCATGCTACGACAGAAAGGCGCACGGAGAGGTCAATATGCATACTGCGCTGCGCAAATCCTGCAACGGATATTTCGTGAATCTGCTGAATCAAATCGAACCGGAGGCGGTTCTCCGCATGGTGCGCTCGCTGGGCTTTGCCAGCCCCATAGAGCTTGCGGAAGGATTGACTTCAGAGGCCGGAAGCCTTCCGACGGCAACTACGTTGGAAAACGCGCGGGCAAGGGCAAATTTCTCTTTTGGACAGGGAGAAACGACGGTTTCTCCGCTGCAGCTCGCGGCAGCGGTCAACGCTATCGCGGCAGGCGGCACCTATACGGTGCCGCGGCTTGTTTACGGCTTTGCGGATACCAATCTTGAGATCGATGAAACGGAGCCGCATGAGGGCTACAAGGTTATGGAGGCGACAACGGCAAACCGGTTGCGCGCCTATATGGAAAGCACTGCGCGGTATGGAACGGCACAGGAGGGTGCGCCGCAAAACTGCATATCCGGCATCAAAACCGGTACGGCACAAACCGGCGTTTATGATGAAAACGGAGAGGAAATCCTGAACTACTGGTATGCGGGGTATATCTGCGATGAACATGAAACGCCCGTCTTCACCATCGTTATTTTGGAGGAAAGCGCAGGGGAAAGTCATACGGCGGAGGCTTTTCGGAAAATCGGCGAAGCGCTTGTCGATTTTATTTGACAAGCGCGGGAAAAAGCATTATAATGAATCGTGAATTGGGGATGGTGCGTATGGCGCATTTTGGATTGGACGAAATGCAGAAAATCCAAAGGCAGCTTCAGGAGAAGTATAAGGATAGCTGGGGCGGTTTATCGCCGCGCAAGGGCCGTGACCAATTGCTTTGGATGATGATTGAGGCGGGCGAAGTCGCCGACATCATCAAAAAACAGGGCGATGCGCCGATCTTGGAGAATCCGGAAATCCGGCGGCATTTTATTGAGGAAATGTGCGACATTCTGATGTACTTCAACGATGTAATGCTTTGTTATTCCATTACCCCGGAAGAGCTGGAAGAGGTTTATCTGGAAAAACACAAAAGAAATATGGAGCGCTGGTAAAGCCCCGTATTTGTATATTTTATGCGCAGAGCAGATGCGTGCGAACACCCCGGACAGAGAAGGGATCCTCGGCTGAAAGATCCCCGGTAGGCGGCGCACGTGAGCCGGCTCTATCGGTGCGCTGTGCGGCGAAGAGCCGCGCCGTCTTCCGCGTTAAGGAGATCAAAGGGATATGCGCGCAGCAGCGCATATAATTTGGGTGGTACCACGGAGCTTTTCGTCCCATGTTTGGATGAGAGCTCTTTATTTTTTTGAAAAAAGCAGGAGGTATGCGGTATGGATATGGAGTATTGCCTTTCCGAGCTGAAAAGGCTTCTGGCGATCGATTCGCCTTCCGGCTTTACCGACAAGGCGGCGGATTACTTGATGGAGGCGCTGAAGGCGCTCGGTTACGCGCCGCAAAAAACGCGCAAGGGCGGCGTGCTCTGCTGCCTTGGCGGCGAAGGCGACGGTCTGCTGCTGATGGCGCATGTGGACACGCTCGGCGGCATCGTATCGGCAGTAAAGCCGAATGGACGGCTGGCGATTTCGCCGATCGGCGGGCTGCGCGCGGAAAACTGCGAAACGGAGAACTGCCGCATCTACACGCGGTTTGCCGGTACATATACGGGTACACTTCAGTTGTGCAACGCTTCCGTGCATGTAAACGGCGGTTACGGCGATAAAAAGCGCACGTTCGACGAAACGGAGGTTGTGATCGACGAGCCGGTCGGCTCTGCGGCGGAAACCCGTGCTCTGGGCATAGAAGCCGGAGATTTTGTCTGCTTCGATCCCAGAGTGGTGATCACGGAGAGCGGATACATCAAAAGCCGTTTCCTGGACGATAAACTGAGTGCCGCAATGCTCTTGGCTTATGCAAAGCTGCTGCGCGACGAAAACCGTGTGCCGAAGCGCAAGGTGTACCTGCACTTTACGGTTTACGAGGAGGTCGGGCACGGCGCTTCCGCTTCCGTGCCGGAGGATGTCACGGAGCTCATCAGTGTGGACATGGGCTGCGTCGGCGAGGGGCTGACCTGCACCGAGCGCGAGGTTTCCATCTGCGCGAAGGATTCCGGCGGCCCGTATGACTATACCGTCACGACGGCGCTCATTCAGACGGCAAAGGATGCGGGCGTGCGCTATGCCGTCGACATTTATCCACATTACGGTTCCGACGCTGAGGCGGCGCTGCGCGCCGGGTATGACGTTCGCCACGGATTGATCGGGGCAGGCGTCTACGCTTCACACGGCTATGAGCGCTCTCATATCGAGGGCGTTGATAATACATTAAAACTTCTTGCAGCATATACGCTGTAAATTTCCAAAGGAATGGTGAAAGACAATGCAGTGGACAGGTTTGAATGAGCTCAGAGAAAAGTATCTCTCTTTCTTTGAGTCCAAAGGGCATCTTCGTCTGCCGAGCTTCCCGTTGATTCCGAAGGACGACAACAGCCTTCTTTTAATCAACTCCGGTATGGCGCCGATGAAAAAGTATTTTACGGGTGAGGTCACACCGCCGAGAAAGCGCGTGACGACCTGCCAGAAGTGTATCCGCACGCCGGATATTGAGCGTGTGGGCATCACGGCGCGTCACGGCACGTATTTTGAAATGCTCGGCAATTTCTCTTTCGGCGATTATTTCAAGCGTGAGGCGACGGCTTGGGCTTGGGAATTTTTCACCGAGGTTCTGGAAATGCCGAAGGAACTGCTTTACGTCTCGATTTATCAGGACGACGATGAGGCGTTTGAGATCTGGACAAAACAGAATGGCGTAGATCCGTCGCATATGGTTCGGCTTGGCAAGGAGGATAATTTCTGGGAGCATGGCTCCGGCCCGTGCGGCCCGTGCTCGGAAATCTATTTTGACCGCGGCGAAAAATACGGCTGCGGCAAGCCGACCTGCGGCGTCGGCTGTGATTGCGACCGTTTTGTGGAGGTCTGGAACCTCGTATTCACCCAGTTTGACAACGATGGCCACGGCAATTATACGCCGCTGGATCATCCGAACATCGATACCGGTATGGGCCTTGAGCGCCTCGCCTGTGTGATGCAGGGCGTGGACAATCTTTTCCTCGTCGATACGGTGCAGAATATCATGAAGCACATTTCGAAAATTGCGGGCGTGGAGTACGGCGCAAGCGAAAAGAGCGATATTTCCCTGCGCGTCATCACGGACCATATCCGCAGCACTTCGTTTATGATCAGCGACGGCGTCATGCCTTCTAATGAGGGCCGCGGCTATGTGCTCCGCCGACTGCTGCGCCGCGCTGCGCGCCACGGCAGGCTGCTCGGCATTAACCGTCCGTTCCTC
>JAHZCM010000046.1:0-3490 GCA_019422905.1 Oscillospiraceae bacterium | reverse complement strand
TTTTGCGCTTCTCAACGGCATTCTCGATAAGACCGATACCAAAGTCCTGTCCGGTAAGGATGCGTTCCTGCTTAGCGATACATTTGGTTTCCCGATCGACCTGACGAAGGAGATCCTTGCGGAAAAGGGTATGTCTGTCGATGAGGATAAATTCCGCGCGCTTGTGCTCCAGCAGCGTGAAACGGCGCGTGCAAGCCGCAAAAACGCCGGCGCGGATGCCTGGGCGGGCGACGCCGATGCGCTGGAAAATCTCACGGCGACCGTATTCGTTGGCTATACGCAGATGGAAGCACCGGCCCAAATCACGGCTATTGTCAAGGACGGCGCACGTGTGGAAAGCGCTGAGACCGGTGATGAGATCGTTCTGACCTTGGATCAGACGCCTTTTTACGCGGAAAGCGGCGGCCAGGTGGGCGACAGCGGCGTAGTTTATGCGGACGGCTGCCGAATCCGCGTTTTGGATACAACGAAAAACGCTGCCGGCGTTTATGTGCACAAAGCGGTCGTTGAGGAGGGCCTGATCCAGGAAGGCGATACCGTAAGGGCTTGTGTAGATGCGGAGAGAAGATCGGCGATCATGCGCAATCATACGGCGGCACATCTGCTGCAGGCGGCGTTGCGCACAGTGCTCGGCGAGCATGTCGAGCAGGCGGGCCAGTTGGTCAATGAGCATACGGTGCGTTTCGACTTTACGCATTTCTCCGCGCTGACAGAGGACGAGCTGCTGCATGTCGAGAGACTTGTAAACGAAAAAATCCTGGAAAGCATGACGGTTGAATGCCGCGAAATGCCGATTGAAGAGGCGAAAAAGCTCGGCGCCATGGCGTTGTTCGGCGAGAAATACGGCAATGTGGTACGCGTTGTTTCTGCCGGCGACTTTTCTAAGGAGTTCTGTGGCGGCACACACGTGGATTGCACCGCGAAGCTGGGCCTGTTCAAAATTCTCAGCGAATCCTCGGTTGCTGCCGGTGTACGCCGCATTGAAGGTGTAACGGGCCTGAATGTGCTCAACATGATTTATGCGACAAACAATATGCTTAAGAATACCGCCCTTGCAATGAAGGTTGGCAATTCGGCAGATCTTCCGGTCAGGGCAACGATGCTCCTGCAGGAGATGAAGGAGAAGGATAAGGAAATTGATTCGCTGCGTTCCAAGATTGCAACCATGAACCTCGGCGCAATTCTGGATAATGCAGTCGTTGTCAAAGGCGTTAAGATTGCGACGGCGATGCTTTCCGGCACGGGCAGCGACGCGCTGCGTACGATGTGCGACACAATTCGCGCGCACAGCACCGAACCGGTTGTGGCTGTGATTGCCGGCATTCAGGGCGGTAAAGCTACGTTGGCGGCGACGGCCAACAAGCAAGCGCAGGCCCTGGGCGTCAAGGCCGGAACGCTTGTCAAGGCGGTTGCGCAGATTACCGGCGGCAACGGCGGCGGCAAGCCTGACTTTGCCATGGCGGGCATCAAGGACCAATCGAAGATCGATGAGGCGCTCGCTGCGGTTGAGAGTATTTTGAATGAACAGATCTAAGACACATGAAAATAAATTTTAAAGGAAAGGAGGAGGTTCTGCGCGGCTTGCGCCTTTTCAAACGCAGACTGCGCAGGATGTACAGGAGCATGGGCTGCATTTTCTGTAAAATTGCAAAGGGCGAGATTCCGAGCACAAAGGTGTATGAGGATGACCAGATGCTTGCGTTTCGCGATCTCGACCCACAGGCGCCGGTGCATATTCTGATGATCCCGAAGGTGCACATCGCTTCTGCGGACGCGCTTACGGAGGAAAACGCACAGGTTGTGGCCCACATCTTTACGGTCGCAAAGGAGATTGCCGCCGCGGAGGGCTTGACAAACGGCTATCGCATTGTGAATAACTGTGGGGAAGACGGCGGTCAAACTGTAAAACATCTGCACTTCCATCTTCTCGGCGGGCGCACCATGGCATGGCCGCCGGGCTAATGAGCTTGATTATCTGTAAAGGAAGGAATGTTTACAATGGGAGAGGTTTACAAAATGACCATTGCGGGCTGCGACAGAGAGCTGCCGATCTGCCCAATCAGTGATAAGCTGGACATCGCCGGCTTTGTTATGTTCAGCGATGTTGAAATCACGGAAAAAACCGCACAGGCACTTCTGGAGAAATGCCCGGAGCACGACATTATTATCACGGCGGAGTCCAAAGGCATTCCGCTGGCTTATGAGATGGCCCGCATCGGCTGCCGCAATTACGTAGTGGCACGTAAGGGCATCAAGGCATATATGACGAATCCGATCAAGGTGGAGGTAAAGTCGATCACAACCGACCACGTGCAGACCCTGTTCCTGTCGGAAGAGGATTGCGATAACCTCAAAAACAAGCGCATCCTGATTGTGGATGATGTGATCAGCACCGGTGAATCTCTGGCGGCACTTGAAGAGCTGATCCAGGAGATCGGCGGCAATGTAGTCGGCAAGGCCTGCGTATTGGCCGAGGGCGACGCCGCAGATCGTACAGATATTATCTATCTGGAGCCGCTGCCGCTTTTCTTCAAATAAGCTGTTTTTATGAAAATCCGCCTTGCCGGCCGCAGGGCGGATTCTCGTTATATGCATCGTTTACTGCGGGATTTAAGATGCAAGGCAACACGGCAGGGCCGGCCGAGCGTAATTGCTTCGGTGCTTTTTTGGTATTTCGCGCTTTTGCGAAGATTTTGGCTTGACATTGGCATACAGGAACGTTATACTATAATTGTATTTTATGCGTGGAGCGGTGTTGAAGAAGGCTTTCGACACCGCTTGTTTTTTGAAATGACCATGTTTCATGCAAGGATTTTTCAGAAAGGGTTAATCGATTGAGATATGTACAAATTGATTCAGCAGGAAAATAATGCGCGGCGCGGGGAGCTTCACACGATACACGGTACGGTGCAAACGCCGGCCTTCATGAATGTGGCGACTGCGGCGGCGATTAAAGGCGGTCTTTCCGCCTATGACCTGAAGGATATAAAGTGCCAGGTGATGCTTTCAAACACGTATCATCTGCACCTGCGCCCGGGTGATGAAAACGTCCGTAAAATGGGTGGTATTCATAAATTCACCGGCTGGCAGGGCCCTGTTTTGACGGACAGCGGCGGCTTTCAGGTTTTTTCTCTCGCTAAGCTCCGGAATATTCGTGAGGAGGGCGTGACCTTCGCATCGCATATCGATGGGCACAAAATTTTCATGAGTCCGGAGGAGAGCATGCGGATTCAGTCCAACCTCGGTTCAACGATCGCGATGGCGTTTGACGAGTGCATGGAAAACCCGGCGGAGTATGACTATGCAAAGAATTCCTGCGCGCGTACCGTACGCTGGCTTCACCGCTGCAAGGCGGAAATGGCCCGTCTGAATGCGCTGGAAGGTACGGTTAACCCGCATCAGATGCTGTTCGGCATCAATCAGGGGTCCACGTACACGGATCTCCGTATCGAGCATATGAAGCAGATTGCCGAATTGGATTTGGATGGCT
>JAHZCM010000045.1:12753-14954 GCA_019422905.1 Oscillospiraceae bacterium | reverse complement strand
CGCCTTCAGTCTTTACTCCTGCCATATTTCGGCTGATACCCCCACCTCGGCAGCAAAAAGGCGCCAAGGGAAAGCACGGCAGCGGCACCCACGAGCGCTGCGCATACGGCAGGCCGCCGCAGAGCCTGCAGGCCATACCCTATCGACGGAAAATAAACCGCCGCGACAACACCTTCAGAAAGCTCAAAGGGAATTTCTTCGCATTCCCCCTGCTCCACACAAAAAAACACGCGCGCCGTGTCGTCCCGTCCGGTCACAGCATATACCGCCATACCATCCTCCCGGAGAACGGCGATGGAATCACCCGCACCGATCGTCTTTGCCGGCGCATACCGGCAGTAGGCCAGAGCGCCGGGCGTACAGGTTATACACGCGCCGCCTGTAACCGTAAACGGACGGTATCCGAAAACGGCCGGCGTCCATAGTGCAAAAACCAAAGCAGCTCCCACCGCAACAGCAAGCAAAATTGCTTTACATATACGGGCGATACACGGGGCTGCACGTTGTAAAGCTGCAATCATTTACATGCACCTGCTGTGCCCTGCAGCATTTCTTCCGCCATTTTCAGCTTCAACGGCGTCAACCCGTCGCCGCCGATAATTCGCGCGATCTCTCGCACGCGCGATTCATGGTCCAAGGTATGCACATCCGTAAAGGTTTTGTTGTTTTCTTCTTTCTTGACGATATACAGATGATTATCCGCCATCGCAGCAATCTGCGCCAGATGCGTTACGCAGATGACCTGCGCATTTTCGGAAACACCGCGCAGCTTGAGCCCCACCTTATTGGCAGCCTCTCCGCTGATCCCGGTATCAATTTCGTCAAAAATCTGGGTTCCCGTCATGCCCGTGTCGGAGAGGACCGTGTTGATGGCCAGCATGATGCGGGAAAGCTCGCCGCCGGACGCAATTTTAGACATCGGCTTTGGCTCCTCGCCCACGTTTGCGGAAACGAGGAACTGTATGCGGTCGCACCCGAAGGCTGTCAGCGGTGTGCGCACCTGCTCCACAAAAAACGCAACGCCGGGCATATTCAATTCGGAAAGCTCTGCCTTCACGCGCTTTGAAAAGCCCTCGCACGCGGCGCGGCGCTTTGCGGAAAGCTGCTTTGCAAGGTGAACAGCTTCCCGCTTCTTCTCCTCATACTGCTGCGCCAAAAGCGCGCGCTTTTCGTCGGAAAACTCGATATCGGAAAGCTCCCGCCGCGCTTTTTCCAAAAAAGTAAGCATCTTCTCTTCTGTCTCACCGTATTTCAGGCTCAGCCGGTAAAGTGCTTCCAGCCGGCCTTCCATTTCATCGAGCGCAGACACATCGAACAGCGCGTTATCCAGATAGTCTGCGGCCTCAGCCGCGGCATCCGAAAGCGTGTATTCAACATCCCGGACGCGCTGGGCCGCATCACTCAGGGAAGGCGCAAAACGAGCGGCCTGCTCCAAGGCATCCGCCGCCGCGGATACCGCTGCAACGGCGCCATCCGTTTCCTCATCTCCCTGAAGGCGCGCGCACGCCTCTCCAACACTGCGTACAATGCGCTCGCTGTTGCGGATCTCATCGCGCCTTTCCGTCAGCTCGGCCTGTTCCCCAATCCGAATCTGCGCGTTTTCCAATTCCTCGATCTGGTAGCGCAGAATATCCATACGGCGCGCTTTTTGGCCTTCGTCGGATTCCAGCGCCTCCAGCTCCCCGCGGATGCGGCGCAGCTCCGCGTAAGCGGTGCGGTATTCCTCCAAAAGCGGCTCTGTTCCCGCAAAGCTGTCGATATAGGCGCCATGCGTTTCCGGCATCAAGAGCTTATAGCTCTCATGCTGGCCCAGAATGTCGATCAGCGTCGCGCCGACCGTCTTCAGCATCGAAACCGTCGCCGGACAGTTGTTGAGCTTGCAGCTCGACTTTCCGTGCTGGCGGATCTCACGCCGGATCAGCAGGCTGCCGTCCTCCTCCAGCGGGATGTCCAATTCCCGCAGAGCCTGCTCCGTCTGCGGCGAAATCCCGGTAAAGAGCGCCGAAACGCTTGCCTGCTCCGCGCCCGTGCGGATCAGCTCTTTGGAGGTGCGCTCGCCGAGCACCGCGTAAATCGCATCAATGATGATGGATTTGCCGGCGCCTGTCTCGCCGGTCAGAACCGTAAAGCCCGGCTCAAAATCAATAGACGCTTTTTCGATCACCGCGATATTGCTGATATAAAGCTGTGCAAGCATTTAA
>JAHZCM010000045.1:8269-12743 GCA_019422905.1 Oscillospiraceae bacterium | reverse complement strand
CACCTATCAGCTTTTGAAGCTCTGCCTGCTTTTCCTGCGCGATCTCATTCGTTTTGCAAACGATCAGGATGGTATCCTCGCCGGCCAGCGTACCGATAAAATCCGGAAAATGGAGCGTATCCATCGAGGCGCAAACTGCCTGCGCCATGCCGGTCATACATTTGATGACAATCATATTTCCCGCCGCTTCCACGTGGATAACGGAATCGCCGAACAGCGAATAGAATTTCGAGGAAATATCCCGGGCATTGTCCCGCCCGGTTGAATACTTATATTTGCCGTTGCTGGAAAGGCTTTTGACAAGCCGAAGCTCCTTAATGTCGCGCGAAACCGTCGCCTGCGTCACGTCAAAGCCGCAGGCGCGCAGATTGCGCAGGAGCTCCTCCTGCGTGTCGATGTCGTGCGCCTTGATCAACTCAAGTATTTTTGCATGCCGTCTGGTTTTCATCCTGTTTGCCTTCCTTCTCAAATCAAATAAATTTTGTTTCTCAGCCCCTGCTGTGTAAAATTTTCCGGTTCACAATATCATAAAAATTCCGGTCGTCCATCTTGATGAGCATCGTGCTGCGCGGCGAACGGCATACCGAAATCACATCGTTGCGGTGTATCCGCACCGGCTCATCGCCGTCTACAGTCAGATAAACGTCTCCGTGATAGTCGCTGTCCGCCGAAACCTCCAGCCGCTTATCGGCGCTGAACACCGTGCTGCGGTTAAAGAGCGAATGCGGGCAGATCGGCGTAAAAAGAATGCACTCCATTTGCGGGTCAACAACCGGGCCGCCCGCCGAGAGCGAATAAGCCGTGGAGCCGGTCGGCGTGGCAAGAATCAGACCGTCCGCCCGAAAGCGATACGTTTCCGAGCCGTCCACCGATAAACCGAAATCAAAAATTTTGGACTGTGCGCCCGAAACGACCGCGTCGTTCAGCGCGCAATAGGTCCGCTCGCCCGCTTCGCCGCGCACGGTGACCTCCAGCATCATGTGCCGTTGGATCGTATAATCTCCCCTGAGCAGCTTCAAAAGCAGATGCAGCTCATTCCTTTCGACGTCGGCAAGAAAACCGAGCCGCCCAAGATTCACACCCAGAATCGGCTTTCCGGCCTTTGCCGCATGTTTTGCCGTGTGGATGATCGTGCCGTCTCCGCCCACCGCGATGACGAGATCACATTGCTCGGCCAGCTCGGCATGCGAAGCGCAGGCAACCGTGCCGCCGTATTTTTCTGCAAGCTCGCCGCAAAGCAGCACCTCAGCGCCATTTTGCTGCAAAAGCTCTACGATGCGTCCGGTATAGGCCGCCGCATCCTGTTTATCCAAATTCGGTATTACCGCGATTTTCACCCTGACAGCCATTCTCCCTTCCCGCAACGCACGCTTTATGATTCTGTACTTTTGCAGAATACCAGCCTGCATCTGCGTCCGATAAATAAAAGAGGAGCGTTTTGAACAAATTTTCCCCTCAAGCACCTCACGTATCCAGTGCGGCGTGAGATTCCTCCACTACGGTATGCGGCGTGCATGCCGCTATATGAATCGGCTCATCGTTCTTCTCAAGATAAACGAGATATTCTATGTTGCCCTCCGGCCCCTTGACCGGTGAAAAGGTCAGCCCCAGCACGGAATAGCCGTTTTCGAGTGCAAAGCCGCAGATTCTTTCCACAACCTCCTCATGCACGGCCTTATCGCGGACAACGCCCTTCTTCCCGACCTTCTCCCGTCCCGCTTCAAACTGCGGCTTTATGAGGCACACAGCCTGCCCGCCGTCGCGCAGAAGCGGACGTACCGCCGGCAGAATGATTTTCAGGGAAATAAAAGAAACGTCCACGGAAAAGAAATCGATCTCCTCCGGCACCTGCGCTCTGGTCAGGTAACGGGCGTTTGTGCGTTCCAGATTCACCACACGCGGATCCTGCCGCAGCTGCCAGGCCAATTGCCCATAGCCGACATCGACGCTGTAGACCCTTCGCGCCCCATTTTGCAGCATACAATCCGTAAAACCGCCGGTAGATGCGCCGATATCCATGCAGAGCTTATCCTCGAGCGAAATCGGAAACAACTGCATCGCTTTTTCGAGCTTCAGCCCTCCGCGGCTGACATAGCGCAGCGTGCTGCCGCGCACCTCGATTTCCGCATCTTCGGGCACCGTATCGCCCGGCTTATCGTATTTTTGATGATTCACATAGACGCTGCCCGCCATGATCAGGGCGCGCGCCTTTTCCCGGCTGGGGGCGAGCCCCTTTTCGAACAGCAAAACATCAATCCGCTTTTTCATTGAAATCGTTCTTCACCTTTCTGTCGGCGCATCCTTGACAAGCAAAATCTCTATCGTCCCACAGCCGGCCAAAAACTCCGGCAAAACGCATATGCCTTCCTTCATTTCGCATATCACTTCAAATTTTCACGCACCGTGCGAACCATTCCAGCCTTATCCAAGCCAAAATGCTCCAGAATGCGAAACATCGGCGCGTGCTTTACAAAGCCCTTCTCGATACAGCGCACTGTATACCGCCCGGCAAATCCGGCTTCGGAAAGCGCACTGCCGAGACATTCCGCTACACCCCCCGCATGAATGCCTTCCTCAAAGAAAAAGATGTTTTTGCAGTCCATCAGGCTCTGCACCGCGCCGGGATCCAGCGGAATAATCCGGTTGAGCTTTAAAACCTTACATTTAATCCCCGATCCCGCCAGAGCAAGCATGGCTTCATAAGCAAATGAAAACAGGCGGCCGTAGGTCACAATAGCGGTATAGGATTCCGTACTGCCATACATGCTGAAGGGCTTGCCGGACAGCTTATATCCCGCCGGGCGGAAAAGCGCCTTGCCGCGGGGATAGCGCACGGCGTACAGCCGGTTTTCCCCCTCCACACAATCGCTGAGGTTGTCCGAAAGCTCGTCGTAATACGTCGGCGCATATACATATATATTGGGCACCGTGTGCAGGAATGCCACATCAAAAAGCCCTTGATGCGTCTGGCCGTCCTCCCCGACAATGCCAGCGCGGTCGACCGCGAGAATGATCTTGAGATTCTGCAGCGCGGCGTCGTGGATCAGTTGATCGTATGCGCGCTGCAAAAATGTGGAATACACCGCAAAAACAGGCACCATCCCGCCGCGCGCCAGACCAGCGCAGAACGTGACGGCGTGCTCCTCTGCGATACCGACATCAAAAAAGCGGCTGCGATATTTTTCCTTAAATTCCGTGAGTCCCGTACCGGACTCCATGGCGGCCGTCACCGCGCAGAGCTTTGTATTCTCCGCCGCCAACGCGCACATCGTCTCGCCAAAGGCATGTGAGAAGCCCTGCGTACCGGCTTCTCCCGCGCCCTTTTTCCGGTCAAACCCCGCCAAGCCGTGGTAGACTCCCGGATCATTTTCCGCGTATTTATAGCCGCGTCCCTTATAGGTTCGGATGTGAATCAGCACGGGCTTATTGATCTCGCGGGCCATCGTCAGGACGGAAATCAGCTCGCGCAGATTATGTCCGTCGAAAGGCCCGTAATAATTGAATCCCAAGTCCTGAAAAATCGTCGTGTTGAAAATATTTTTTTTGACAACGTTTTTGACGCGCCGGACGCCGGACGCCATCGCCTTTCCCACCTTTGGCACGCAGGAAAGCGCTCCCTCCACACTGTCCTTCGCGTTGAGATAGCCGGGCTTTGCACGCACATAGGAGAGATAGCGCGCCATGGACCCCACATTCTTGGAAATTGCCATCGCGTTATCATTCAGGATCACAATCAAATTGCGGTTCAGGCGGCCGGCATTATTCAGGCCTTCATAGGCAAGTCCGCCTGTCAGAGCGCCGTCTCCAATCACCGCGATCACGTGTCCCGGATCACCGGACAACGATTTCGCCACAGAAAGCCCCAGCGCAGAGGAAATGGACGCGCTGCTGTGCCCGGTCGTAAACGGATCGCAGTCGCTCTCCTCCCGGGACGGAAAGCCCGAAAGCCCATCCTCCTGCCGGAGCGTAGAAAACGCATCCGCACGCCCGGTCAGCAGCTTGTGCGCGTAAGACTGATGTCCCACATCCCAGACAATGCAGTCCTCCGGCAGCGTAAATACGCGGTGCAGCGCAACCGTCAGCTCCACTACGCCGAGGTTGGAGGCCAGATGCCCGCCGTTATCCGCAACCGTATCGATTATTTTTTCTCTAAGCTCCTCACATAGCACCGGAAGCTGTGCATCCGCAATCTTTTTCACATCGTTCGGGGCTTTTATACCATCGAGCAGCGTGCCCATAGTATCCCTCAATTCACGGAAATCCCGTTTTGAATTTTCGCCGCGCTCACCGCATTTTTCATCAACATGGCAATCGTCATCGGGCCGACGCCGCCGGGCACCGGCGTGATAAACGAAGCCAGCGGTTCCACCGCGTCATAGTCCACGTCGCCGCAGAGCTTCCCGGCTGCGTCCCGGTTCATACCGACGTCGATCACAACGGCGCCGGGCTTGACCATATCCGCCGTAATAAAGTT
>JAHZCM010000045.1:4778-8259 GCA_019422905.1 Oscillospiraceae bacterium | reverse complement strand
ACCGCAGCTACAAGAATATCCGCCGTGCGGCAAATTTCGCCGAGATTCCTCGTTTTGCTGTGGCAGATCGTCACGGTACCGTTATTGTGCAGCAAAAGCATCGCCATCGGCTTGCCTACAATATTGCTGCGCCCGACAACCACGCAGTTCTTTCCGGCAATCTCCACACCTGTGGAACGGATCAGCTCGATCACGCCGGCCGGCGTACAGGGCAGAAACGAAAAATCGCCGATCATGATCTTCCCAACATTTCGCGCATGAAAAGCGTCCACATCCTTGTTGGGGTCGATATGCTCCACAACGAGCTTCTCGTCCAGATGCTTCGGCAGCGGCGATTGCACCAAAATGCCGTGGATTTTTTCATCCGCGTTTAACCGCTCGATGAGTGCAAGCAGCTCCGCCTGCGTCGTCGCCGCAGGCAATGCATATTCCTCCGAGTAAATGCCCGTTTCCGCACAGGCCTTTTTCTTGTTGTTGACGTAAATCTTCGAAGCGGGATCGTCTCCCACCAAAACGACGGCCATGCCGGGAGAGATCCCCTTTTTCTTCAGCGCGGCCACTTCCGAGGCCACCTGCGCCTTTATGTTTGCCGCAACGGCCTTGCCGTCAATCCGCACTGCCATCTTCCTTCTCCCCGCTTTCTACCGTTTCCTCAGATTCTGCTGTTTTCCCGGACTCCGCCGGCTCTTCGGCGTTGTCGCCCCCGTTTTCGTCGCTTTCCAGCTTCCTGGCACGCTTGAGGCCCTCCGCAACCTTGTTTTCCGCTTCCTCCGCGCTCATGCCGCTGAAAATCGTGCTTTCGACCCCGGTATCGATCTCCACATCCGGTTCGGCCTCAACGGCAATGCCGTTTTCCTCCATCACGCGGCAGTTGCCGCAGCCGCTCAGCTTATGGCATTTGCGGAATACAATCAGCAGCACGATTGCCGCCAAAGCGGATACCGCGGCGAGAACCTGCGAAACGCGCAGGTCTATGCCGGGCAGCAGCAGGCTGTCCGTGCGCAGGCCCTCGATGAAAAAGCGCGTGACGCCGTACCAGACAATGTAGAGCAGAAAGGTCTGGCCGTCATACCGGCGGAATTTGCGCGTAAAAACATGTAAAAGAACAAATCCGAGTAGGCACAGGAGCGACTCATAGAGGAAGCAGGGATGCACGTTGCCGACAACCTCTGTGGCGGTGCGGTCGCTGTACATGCCCCACGGCAGATCTGTGGCGGTGCCGAAGGCTTCCTGATTGACAAAATTTCCCCAGCGCCCGATACCCTGCCCGATCAGAAATCCGATAGACGCCACATCCAGCACGGCAAAAACATTCATCTTGCGCCATTTCGCCACCAGCGCGCCGACCAGCAGGCCGCCGATGATGCCGCCGTATATGCCGAGGCCGCCCTCCTTGATATTGAAGATTTCCATGGGATTCTGGATATATTTATCGCCCGGATAAAAGAGAACATAGTAGAGACGCGCGCCGATAACGCCGCCGATCAGGCCGCCGATAATTGCGTCAAAAAGATGGTCCTTATTGATATTCATTTTTTTGCACGAAGCAAAGCCGTACAGAATCGCCAGCAGGAAGCCGATGCCGATGATGATGCCGTACCAGTAAATCTTAAAATCGCCGAACTGCAGCGCAATCGGATTGACTTCAACTGAAATGCCAAGCTCCGGAAATTGAACCTGATGGGTCATAAGTCTTGCACTTCCCTTTCTTTATGCATGCGCCTGAAATCAGACGTTTTCCTTCAGCGGCCAGATGATGGAGGCCGCCGCTTTTTCCTCGTTGAACAACGCCTGTATCCGTGCGTTGACATCCGCCGCCGTAATTTCCGAAAAACACTCCAGATAGCGGAACAGCTCCCGGCCGCTGAATTCCATCGACATCACCGCATTTGCGATGACCTCCGGGCTGTTGAGCCCAGCCAGGTTTTCACCGTACAGCGCCTTTGCGCTGCGGCGCACATCCTCTTCCGAAACGCCCTCGTCCTTCAATCGGCGCATTTCTTCCCGAATCGCCGCGCACACCGCCTGCGGATCACTGGATTCACCGCCGAACAGCACGGCTGCATAGCCCGTTCCCTCAAAATACTCGTAGCTGAAGGATGCCTCGTTGATGAGCGCCGCATCCAGCAGGCGGCGGAACAGCGGTGAACTGTCAGACGCCATGATGTCGAGCAGGATCTCTGTGGCCACAAGCTCCTTTTCCGCGCAGCGCGCATCCGAAACGGCCTCTTTGACGCCAAACTCAAACAGAGGCGATGCAACCGACATCTCCTCTTCCACGACCGGGCACACGATCGTATCCGGCTCCGGGTCAAAAACGCGCTCAACCTGCACCGGCTCGCTTTTTTTCAGCATCTTATCGCAGAGCGCCAGCACCTCGTCTACATCGCAGTTGCCCGAAACGCAGAGCGCCATATTGTTAAGGTTATAAAAGGTATTGTAGCAGCGGTAGAGATACGCCGGCGTAATCTCCGCAATGCTCTCGACCGTGCCTGCAATGTCGTCCTTGATCGGATGGTTGTGATACAGGGCCCGAAGCAGATTGAACAGCACGCGCCACTGCGGGTCGTCGTCGTACATCTTGATCTCCTGCCCGATGATCCCCTGCTCCTTCGCCACCGTCTGTTCCGTAAAATATGGGGACTGCACGAAATCCAGCAGGATCCCGAGCGCCTGCTCCGCTTTTTCCGTACAGGAAAACAGGTAGCGTGTCGTCTCAAAGGAGGTGTACGCATTGGCGGAAGCGCCGATCTTTGCATAGCGTGTAAAAGCGTCTCCGTCCTCGCTTTCAAACAGCTTATGCTCGAGAAAATGCGCGATACCGGCCGGCGTGATCTCCGGCGCCGGCTCATCGCTGCGCCGGAAGGCCTTGTCGACCGAACCGTAGCGCGTACCGAACACCGCATAGGTGCTGCGCATTTTTTCCTTCGGATATATAAATATCGTAAGGCCGGACGGATGCTTCACGCAATAATAGCGGTCGCCCAGCCGTTCGCTCTCCCGAATTGTCATTGGATTCATTCGGCTGCCGCACCTCCTTTCAGCTTATAAACGGTATCCAGTGCAACGCACTGCGCCGCTTCTATGATTTCATCCTTGGTCACCTGCATCAGCGCCGCCGCATCCTCTTCAGGCTGACGCACCTCGCCCTGCAGCATACACGCGAGGTACCACTGCTCAATCGACGTCGCAGAGTCCTCGACTGAATTGTAGCTGTTGCACATGGCGAGCTTCGCATGGAGAATCTCCTCTTCCGAAATATCGCCCGCCTGCATTGCGGCAAGCTCTGCGAGGATCGCTTCTTCCGCGCGCTCGAGATTGGCGGTTTCCACACCGCTCTCGACGAAAATCACATTTTTCGGCGTATCATGCCGCGCCGAGCAATAATAGCACAGGCTTTGCTTTTCCCGGACGTTCAAAAACAGCTTGGAGCTGGGCGTGCCGCCGAAAATCGCGGCCATCAGCTTGGTGGCAAGGCGCT
>JAHZCM010000045.1:2160-4768 GCA_019422905.1 Oscillospiraceae bacterium | reverse complement strand
GGCCCATCACGAGCTTGGACTGGGCAAGGTGCATTTCTTCCGTCACCCGCTTAACCGCCGTGGGCGCCGGGTGAACGGCCGTCTGAATCGGCACGGCGCTTCGCACGCCGAGCTTCTCCGCAAAGCGCGCGGCAAAACGACCATCCGCGCCGTCTCCGATGGAGAACTGACAAACCGCCGCGCGGCGCACGGCATCCTCCCACGCAGCTTTTGCTTGCGCCCGCGTGGCTTTTTCCAAGGCCTTTCGCGTGCCGACGCACGGTATGCCCGCCGGCTCACCCGCAAACATAATCTCCGTGCAGCGCTTTTTCGCATAGATTCGTTTCTCATTGAATTCTGAATCGATCGTTTCGATCAGCTGGCGCTTTTCCTGCCCGAAGCCGTCGGCCGGAAAAAGGCCGTCCGCATCAAAAAGCGGTGCAAAAACAATGCTCTCCAAAATTTCTGCCAGCGCGCCCTGCACATCTTCCCCGTCAAAGGCATAACGGTTCGCAATGCCCGACGCGGCAAAGGTCAAAATCTGATTGTCTCCGATACGGCTCACGCCTGCATGCACGGAAGCGCCGTACAACTCGGAAAGCCGCCTGCCAAATTCCGTATAGTCCGGATACGCGCGCGTGGCGCGGGCCGATACATTCGGCAGGATAGCGCGCACAGCGGCTTCTTCCGGCGTTGTGAGCGGCAGCACAAGATGCGCGGACAGGCGCGCCGTTTTGAACTGCGGCGTTCCGCACCAAAAGGCCTGCAGCCCGCAGCCCTCATCATGGATCAATTTATTTGTCATTCGGATCCGCCCTTCTGTCTGTATCAAAATCAAAGCAAAGCACATCTGCATAAATATGCTATTTTACTCGGTATTATACCACATATAAATTCATTTTAAAAGGGATCGACGCTGAATTTTAGAAAATTTTGCAAATTGTTCGTATTTACCCACTGCGCAAATACCGTAAAGGGAACCCCCTATACACAGAGAAAGCAGGACGCCGCTTTGATGCAGCGCCCTGCTCCTTGGAATATGCTTTAAATGATAACCGTATTGACAGACTCGCGAAGCACCCAAAGCGCAATTGTCTTGCCGTCAATTTCGAGATTCAGCGCCGAATCAAACGCCTCGCTGTTTGCAACCGTTACGGCAACGGAGCCGTCCGGATTTTTGAACGCAGCGACGGAGAAGTTCTGCGGCACCGAAGAAGTGTCCACAATCAAGCGCTTTGCACCGCGCTGGATATACTTTGAGAAATGCACAAGCGCGCGATAATCATTGGAATAAGAAATATGCTTTCCATCCCGCGTGATTTCCACCACACCGCGGCAGCCGAAGGGGCCGATATTCGGATAGCCTGCTTCATCCAGCGCGAGATTCCACATCGTGATCGACTGGACGCCGTTGTTCAGCGCGGAGATAAATCCCTTTGCGAGGTCGCACGCACGCAGCTTCATATGCATGCCGCCGCCTGCCAGACCAAGACCAAACTGCGACGGGATCATATCGCCCTCCGTCCAATGATTTTCGCATGTCGGATGCTTCTTGCGGAAATAGCCGATCTGCTCCGCGTGGCCTTCATACGGATGCCATGCAATACCGGCGCAGGCCGCCTTCGTCTCCGGATCATCCATCTGAAACACAGCCCGGTGCCACATGACAAAATTGTGGTCGATCAACCAGATCTTTACGTCCTTGAATTCCTCGTTTTCGTCAAGCAGCTTTCTCAGCGCCTTCGCAAACTTCATCTCGCTTTCCGGATGCCACAGGCATGCCGGCATCCGGCTGCTCTGATCTGTTTCCGATTCATTCTGCGGCGTAATCGCGCGGATCTTTATACCGTTTTTAAGGTAGTACTGCAAAAACTTGAGGTAATAGAGCGCATAAGCGTCGATGTACTTGTCCAGCATCCAGCCGCCCTGCATCGCCTTGGAGCTTTTCATCCAGCCCGGCGGCGACCACGGCGAGGAAAACAGGTAAAGGTCCGGATTCTCCTTCAACGCCGCCTGAACGACAGGAATAATGTCCTGATCGTCGTGGGAGGCGTCAAAATGCTCCATTTTCATATCCTCCGCAACCGGTGCAAAATGATACGGCACCTCTGCGTAATCGCTCGAGCCCACGCAGAGCCGCGTGACCGAAAAATTGCCCTCCTGCGGGGAATAGACCTTGTGCATCACCTGCTCGCGATCCTCCGGCGACAGCCGATTCAGCATGATACAGGCGGAATCGGTCAGCGCAGCGCCGAAGCCCAGAATCTCCTGATCGGTCTCCGCTGTAATTTTGGCGACCGGCCCGCGCGCCTCTTCTGCGGCAACGCTTTGTACCGGACGCTCCTCGAGCGTATAGCCGGCATTTGTAACAATGATCTTCATACAACAATCCTCCATTTCATCGTACAACTCTTTATTAAAAATCCATTATAAGTATAACATCGCAAAAAAGAATTGTCAATTCCTACAGAAACATTCGCAATTTTATCCTGAAAATCGTATTATTTTACGGTCCATTATACGCGCTTTCAAATGCCTCCAGCGTTTCGAAGCTGCAAAGCGAAAGACCGGTCTTGTCATATTGCTCCCGATAATGCTCCAGCACGGCGTCAAAGTTCGCCGCCGTTTG
>JAHZCM010000045.1:0-2150 GCA_019422905.1 Oscillospiraceae bacterium | reverse complement strand
GGCGCAGGTCTTTCGGATCAAAGCAGGCGAGCGCATCATAGCGCGGCATATCGAATTCTTCGGCAAGATCGTCGAAAAAGGACTGCAGGCTCCCGAGCGCCATCAGCGCCGCATGTGCATCCGCCTGCTCGGCGGCCGCCAGCACCTTGCTGCGCCAGTTCGAGACCATTTCCTCCAGCGTCCCGGACAGGGCCTGTGCGGTCGGTGCGGCTTTCTGCGCCGCCGGCAGCGCTTTCCTCACAGACGCAAAGCATCGCTTTACTGAACGCGTCAAAGCGCCGGCAGCAATGTGCAGGGCGTCCGGTTCGCTTTCCGCTGTAAGCCGCCGGATAAGCGTCTCAAAATTTTCCGGTACGTACCGCATCCGGCCGAATTCCTCAAAAATCCTTTTTACACCGAGACGGAAATACGTTTTGTTCAGCAGGCAGACCGCATTTTCCAGATGATACAGCATCATACAGATGCTGCTGCGGCAGGCGGCAGGCGTTTCATCCGTGTACAGCAGCTGCGTCCATGTACGTTCTGCCTGCGCCAGCTCCCGATCCGCCCGCTCGAAATCCGCCGCGCAATACGGTGCGCGCAGCAGCTTATCGACCCCTTCCCGCAGCGTCTGCAAACGCATATGGTCCTCCTCACGAGGGCAGTACACGATCTTTGAATCCATCAGCTTTGCTATGTGCGGCGACGTATACGCCGCTTCCGTCTCGAGCATTTCCCACGTCGTACAGTACAGGTCGAAGCCGATGCCGCCCAGCAGAAAGCCCTTGGAAAGCGCCCAGCCGCGGTCGTCGTTGATGAGAATCATCAGGTCAAGATCGGAGCGCGTGGTAAAATCCCCCGTACAAAACGACCCGTATATGCCGATCATGGCGAGTGTACCGGGATACTCCCGCTCTGCCCTGCGGATCACCGCATCAATGATGCGCCGATTCCTCTCCTTCATTTGTTCTTCCAGTCTTTTATCCATGCTCCGTACCGCGCCTTCGTATGTCAGAGGCTTATCCTTTCCGATTTGATGAAGCCGATTCACGCAGAAAGCCATCCGCGCTTTCGGAAGCTGCGGCTTAGCCCACAGGCATTCCCGAATTGCACATTCGTTGTATTCAGAAAAGCCATTCTTTCACTAAAATTATAACGGCGCAGCCCTTCCGCATCAAGGGATACAACAGTTTCAAACGTTCTTTACACAAAAAAAACGACTGCCCGGAAAGCACCGGACAGCCGTTCAAAAAATTCTTTATGCGACGAGATTGACGAGCAGGCCCGTCAGCACGGACGCCCCGTAAAGCACACCGAGAATCGCCAGATTCTCCTTCGGGCGGTGATCGGTGCGGAACACTACGACAAGGCCGATCCCCGCTCCGGCACACAGGCCAGCGATACAGGAGCCAAACGACAGGCTGCCCGCCACAAACAGCTCCGTCAAAATCACGGATGCGGCGCAATTCGGCAGCAGGCCGATCAGCGCCGTCAGAAACGGCTGGAACACGCTGCCATTCAGGAGAATTTTGGAAATATTCTCTTCGCCTACAAAATAAATTGCAAAACTGAGCGCGATATTGACCAGCAGAATAAAGAGAAAAATCTCCACTGTATGCCGGAGCGCCGAATGCACTACGCCGTGATGCTCGCAATCGCAGTCCGCGCAGAGCTCTTCAAAGGGCACCTCATGGCGCGGCTTCATGAAGCGCTTCATCACAAAATCAACCAAAAAGCCAAACACAACGGCGGACAGCAGCTTGATCAGCAGCATTGGCCACACATAGCCGAGCTGCTCCGGGTGCGCCAGAAGGATCGGCAGCGCTTCGTCGCTTGTGGAAAGGAACACCGCAATCAGCGTGCCGAGCGAAATGATCCTCCCCGCATAGAAATTTGCCGCTGCAACGGAAAAGCCGCATTGCGGCACCAAGCCGAGCAACGCGCCGCCCGCTGGCCCGTACGGGCCGAGCTTTTGCAGGCCGCGCTTCATTTTTTCGCTCGCCTTATGCTCCAGATATTCGATCAAAAGATACGCCACAAAGAGAAACGGCAGCATTTTCAGGGAATCGACAAGCGCGTCGATCAGAACATCCAGCATAGAATTCTCCTATCAACAAAATGTATTCCGGCAGGCTCACGCCTGCACGTCGATAATCACTTTCATCGTCGTC
>JAHZCM010000044.1:4145-15866 GCA_019422905.1 Oscillospiraceae bacterium | reverse complement strand
AAATGCGGGAAATGTCTGTTCCAACTTTTTTGGAACAAAATGGAACAACAATACCTTGAGCACGTCACCCTTCCCATGTACCCAGTCCATAAAGCGCATCGAGCGAAGCGAGATGCAGGTTGTGCTCTTACATTCTTTTCAGAACGTCCTCAAAGCCGTTTTAGGGCACAGAAAAGCCCGAAGGGTAACAAGTACCTCCTCGGGCTTAAAACGTCTTAAAACGCAAAATACGATGTCAGAAAAACGAAAAGGGGACACCCTAAAGGGCATCCCCAAATCTATACACAAGCGCGAACTCATTCTTGATGAAGAAGAGTTCGACGCTTCCTCTTTTGGTGGAGATGGCGGGAGTCGAACCCGCGTCCGAAGATCAGTTGCCAAGGCTTTCTACGAGTGTAGCCGCTCTTTTGAAATTCCCTCAGCGCGGCGCCGAACGGCAGGCTCCGCGCCTTGGTAGCCTTTGATGCATGGCAAGGGTAAAGGCGTAGCCCTGCACACGTTCACCGCTAATCGACGCTCCTATCCCGCCCGCGGTACTGCGGGTAGGAACGGCTGCTTTAATTAAGCAGCAACAGCAACAGTATTGTTGTCGTTTAATTTTAAAGTTTGCTGGTTTTATAGCGGGCCCGCACCGCTACTCGCTTACCAGGGCTTCCAACCCCCGTCGAAACCTTTACATCCCCTTATGAAAAGCGGCGGAAACACCGCTTCTTACGCGTTTCTCTCTTTGATGGCTCGATCCATATCGCGCTTTGCATCGCGCTCCGCCATATCAGCCCGCTTATCGTAAAGCTTTTTGCCTTTACACAAGCCGACCTGTACCTTTACACGCGAACCTTTGAAATACATGGAAAGCGGGATTAAGGAATATCCGGCCATCTTGGAAAGTCCGAACAGCCGCATGATCTCTCGCTTATGCATCAAAAGCCTGCGTACACGCAGCGGATCCCGGTTAAAAATATTTCCCTGCTCGTATGCGCTGATGTGGCAGCCATTCAGGAGCATTTCGCCGTTTACAACAGAGCACCATGCATCCTTCAGATTGCACCTGCCCTGCCGCAGCGATTTCACTTCCGTGCCGAACAGCTCGATCCCTGCCTCTAGACTCTCCTCAACGAAATAATCGTGATAGGCCTTCTTGTTTTGTGCAATCGTTCTGTTTTCTGTTTTTGCCATAAGGCCCACCTCCGATCTTTCCGGTTTGGAAAACAACTATACTACGGATTTTTCGGTTTGTCAACTAAAATTTGTAGAAATTACAGGGCAAGCTGTTTGAGAAGAAAATCGTAGGAAGAGCTTCCGTCCAATGTGTTCCTGTATGTGCTCACCCAGCAGGGCACAAAACCGCTCCTGTGCGCGACCGCCTGAGAAGCGACATTCGTGACGGACGCACAGTAAAACGGCACGACGCCCTGCTCCAGAATCGTGCAGGCCAAATTGCTGATCAGGGCCGTGGCCAGCCCGCTCCTTCTGTATGCCGGGCGAACATCTACCCCAAGCTCCCACATGGTATCGGATTCTCTGGACGCACCTGCCAGAGCCACGATTTGGCTATCCTGTACGGCATAAAGGACGATGCAGGTCGGCGTGCTTCCGCTTTCATCAAAGGCAAGAGAATTCTCAAAGCCCCGGATTCCCCTGAGCTTCTGAATTGCTTCCCCCTGCAGCAGTTCAAACGTAAACGCCGGATTAAGAGGCGCTCTTTTCAGCGCTCTACCGTCCGGGATATAATAAATGGATTGACCATAGACAAACGGGCATTCAAAAACCTCGTCTCTGGTTTTATTTTCCAAGAGCCGCTGCAGCCTTGGAAGCAACACACCGGAAGCCGAAACGACAGTGGAATACCCCATCGTGCAGATTTCCAGAAACGGACAGCGCTGATTATCGTTTGCTGCAAAAACAGTCCCCTGCCCCGTCAAATCGCTTACCGTACAATTCAAATGGCCGGACACATATTCCCGCGCTATACGTAAAATTTCTGTTTTATCCATCCTATTGCCGACTCCTGCAAATCCATAATAAATCGCGCTTAAAGCTCCTGCCTGCCCTCAATCGCTCTGGAAAGCGTCACCTCGTCGGCATATTCCAAATCCCCGCCGACCGGAATACCGTAGGCAAGCCGTGTGACGCGGATGCCAAGCGGCTTTAAAAGCCGGGAAACGTACATGGCCGTGGCTTCACCTTCGACCGTGGGATTCGTCGCCATGATAACTTCCTGCACCGTACCGTCCTGCACGCGCTTTAAAAGCTCCTTGATTTTGAGCTGGTCCGGCCCGATACCGCCAAGCGGCGAAATCGCGCCGTGCAAAACATGGTATGTCGCGTTAAACTCGTTGGTGCGCTCCAACGCAAAAACATCGCGCGGATCCTCCACAACGCAGATAATCGATTTATCCCGGCTGTCGCTGCGGCAGACGGGACAGAGATCGCCGTCGGTCAGATTGCAGCACACCGAACAGTAATGGATATTTTCATGCGCGTCCAGAATCGCCTGCGCAAAGCGCTGGGCGTCCTCCCGGCTCAGCCCCAGCACATGATAGGCAATCCGCTGCGCGGACTTGTGGCCTATACCGGGTAGACTTTCAAACTGATCGACAAGCCGCTCCAGCGGCGGAACATGATACCCCGCCATATCAGAACATCCCCGGCAGATTCATACCGCCGGAAACCGCGCCGAGCTTTTCTTCCTTTTCAGCCGCCGCCGCGCGAAGCGCTTCATTGACCGCCGCAGTGACCAGATCGCCGAGCATTTCGGCGTCGTCCGGATCGATGACCTCCGGCTGAATATCAATGGACTTAACCTCGAGCTTGCCGGTTACGGTTACGGAAACCGCACCGCCGCCCGATGTCGCCGTGTAATCCTTCGCTTCCAGCTCCGCTGTGATTTCCTCCATTTTCTCCTGCATCTTCTGCGCCTGACGGGCCAACTGCTGAAGGTTCGCGGCGCCACCGCCGCCCATTCCCTGTGGTAAACGTGCTTTCATAACTGCAAAACTCCTTATAAAATATTGACTTTATTTCTCTTCGACCTCGATACCCGCATCGCGCATATCACGGATAAAGGAATCGAGCGCATTCTGTGGCTTTTGCTCTTCGGCTATATCTTCCGGTTTTTTATACGGGCCGAGCTTATACACACGGCCCGTGACCTGCTGAATCGCCTCGCGCATCTTATCGCGCTGGCTGGCGTGCTTCAAAAGGTCAAAGGCGATCTGCGGTGCTTCGATAAGCATATAGTCGCCGTTCACATAGGCAGACGAGCCGTTAAAGGCCGCGGCGACCGAATGGGAATAATTCTTCATGATCGCGATGATCTCGGGCCATGCGCCAAAAGCCTCGGCGTTTTTGGAAAGCTCTTCGATAGGCGCGGCGTTGCCGCTGCGCACTGCGGGCTTTCTATCCGTCTCGCTTTTCGGCGGCTCCTGTGCTGCCGGTACCGTGGGTTCAGCTTTTTCAGCGGGTACGGGAGCGCGCCGTATCCCACCGCGCTCCAAAGCCTCGATGCGCCGCAAAAGCGCGTCACAAGAAGTATCCAATTCCGGAGAGCACAGCCGGATAAATGTCATTTCCAGCTCGGTGCGCTTGTTTGTCGATTTCATTCGGGACAGCGCGCTCTGAAAAGCATCCAGACTGTACAAAATCGTCGAGAGATCCATCGTCAGCGCCAGCTTGGTCATGCGCGCCAGCTCCTCGCCCACCGCATTGACAAGGCCGCTTGCATCCTTCATGGTCTTGATCAGCATCAGGTTTCGGAAAAAGCCGGCAAGCTCCTCGCAGAGCCGCCCCATGTCCTTCGAGGCCTTATACAGCGCATCTATTTTCTCCAGCGCGCCGGAACGGTCGCCGGTGTGGACGCACATCGCAAGCTCCTCCAAGTGCCCCCGTCCCGCAAGGCCGGCCGTCTCCGCGACAAGCGCATACGTAATGCATCCCGTACTGCGGCCGATACATTGATCCAGAATCGAAAGCGCGTCGCGCATGCCGCCGTCCGCCGTTACGGCGATCAGCATGGCCGCGTCGTGGTCGATCTCCACGTGCTCGCGCTCGCAAACCAGCTCCAGCCGTTTTGCGATATCCTCCGGCGCTATCCGGCGGAAATCAAAACGCTGGCAGCGCGAGAGGATCGTCGGCAGCAGCTTATGCACCTCCGTCGTCGCAAGGATGAAGATCACGTGCGGGGGCGGTTCCTCCAGCGTTTTCAAAAGCGCATTGAATGCCGCCACGGAGAGCATATGCACCTCATCGATGATATAAACACGGTATCTGGCGCTTGCCGGCGTGAAATTCGATTCTTCAATCAGGGCGCGGATGCTGTCCACACCGTTGTTGCTCGCAGCGTCGATTTCCACGACGTCGAGAATGGAGTTCTCATCCAGTCCGCGGCAGACCGGGCACACGCCGCACGGATCGCCGTCCTGCGGATCCAGACAGTTGACGGCCTTCGCGAGAATTTTCGCGCAGGTAGTCTTTCCGGTTCCCCGGGAGCCTGTGAACAGGTAAGCATGGGAGATTCTGCCCGCCATCAGTTCGTTCTTCAGCGTGACGGTCACCTGCGGCTGGCCGACCACATCCGAAAACATCTGCGGACGGTATTTGCGATACAGCGCTTTATACACAGAAATCCCCCTTTATCAACAAAATAAAAACAAGACGGTTGCTCGTAAAATATGTGAACGGACAGGCTACCTGCATCGCACCAGACGATCCGCTTAATGCTGCTCGGTCCCCCGCCTGACATGGTTCACGGTGTCTCGCCGCGCAGACCTGTCCGCTCGCATATTCCACGGTTTGTTTCAACCGCCTTGCCCTTTGATCCGCACGAATATTCTCGTGCTCAAATATTATACACGCTTTTACTTGAAAAGGCAAGTAAAAAAACGTATAATTTTAGCCGTGAGGAATTTTCGGGCGCAAAGCATGCAGCGCCGTCAAAAAGGATTGGAAAATGATGCAGATACGAAACGCAGAAAAAGCAGACGCACCGCGCATTCTGGAAATTATCGAAAGCGCAAAAGCCTCGCTCAGGGCAATGGGCGTCGACCAGTGGCAAAACGGCTATCCGAATCTTCAGTCGGTGCAGCAGGACATTGCAGGCGGCATATGCCGCGTATTGGAGGACAGCGGCGTCCTTCTCGCTTCCGCCGGCATTTATGTGGGAAGGGAGCCGACCTATGACGAAATCGATGGAAAATGGCTGACCGAAAATGTGCGGTACGGCGTGATTCACCGCATCGCCACTGCGCCGGAAAGCCGGGGCCGCGGCGCGGCATCCGCACTCATCGGCTTTTGTGCAGAGCTCTGCCGCGCGGAGGGCATTGCCTCCATGCGCTGTGACACGCATCCGCAAAACAAACCGATGCGCCGAACGCTGGAGAAAAACGGCTATCTGCCCTGCGGAATGATCACGCTTCAGGACGGCAGCAAGCGTATCGCATATGAAAAAATACTGTAAGGAAAAGGCTCCGTACAGGGATTCCCTGTACGGAGCCTTCTGTTTACCATCACATGCCCATTATTTGCCGAGCTTTTCCTTGACAACCTCTGCAATATGCTCTGCGGAAAGCCCAAATTCCTTCAAAAGATCGACTGCCGGGCCAGAATGACCGAACACGTCGTTGACGCCGATGCGCGTGACCGGCGTCGGGCATTTCTCAGACAGCACGGCCGCAACCGCTTCGCCGAGACCGCCGACGATGTTGTGCTCCTCAACGGTCACAACGCGGCCCGTCTTCTTCGCGGACGCAATAACAAGCTCCTCGTCGAGCGGCTTTATCGTGTGAATATTGATGACTTCAGCGTGGATTCCCTCCGCCTCAAGCGCCTTTGCGGCCTTGACCGCCTCAGAGACCATCAGGCCGGTCGCGATAATCGTAATATCCGTGCCCTCGCAGAGCGTGATGCCCTTGCCAAGCTCAAACTTGTAATCGTCGCCGTTGTTGATGCTCTCCACCGCGAGTCTGCCCAGACGGATATAGCACGGGCCCTGATGCTCAATCGCCGCGCGGACAGCCGCCTTCATCTCGTAGTGATCGCTTGGATTCAGGATGACCATGCCGGGGATCGTGCGCATCAGCGCGATATCCTCGCAGCACTGGTGTGTCGCACCGTCCTCGCCGACGGAGATGCCGGCATGGGAGCCGACAACCTTCACGTTCAGCTTCGGATAGCCGACGGAGTTTCTGACCTGCTCAAAAGCTCTGCCGGCAGAAAACATCGCGAAGGAAGCCGCAAACGGAATTTTGCCACAGGTTGCCAAGCCCGCAGCAACGCCGATCATGTTGCACTCGGCGATACCGCAGTCAAAAAAGCGCTCGGGGTATTTCTTCTTGAAAATTCCGGTTTTCGTCGCGGCGGCAAGATCCGCGTCCAACACAACGACATCGGGATATTCGGCGGCCAGCTCGGTGACCGCTTCGCCAAAGCTCTCTCTCGTAGCCTTTTTTACCATCTCAGCCATATCAGCAGCCCTCCAGTTCATTCAGCGCGGCGGTAAGCTCCTGTACCGCAATCTCGTACTGCTCCTTATTCGGCGCGACGCCGTGCCAGGAAACCTGATTCTCCATGAAGGAAACGCCCTTGCCCTTCGTCGTTTTTGCAATGATAACGCTGGGCTTACCCTTTACGGTCTTCGCATGCTCAAAGGCCGCTTCCAGCGCATCAAAGCAGTGGCCGTTTACAATCTGCACGTCAAAGCCAAACGCTTCAAATTTCTTATCGATCGGCTCCGGGCCGGCTACCTCGGCAACGGGGCCGTCGATCTGCAGGCCGTTGGAGTCGACGATCAGGCAGAGGTTATCGAGCTTTTTATGGGCGGCAAACATAGCGGCCTCCCAAACCTGCCCTTCCTCGATTTCACCGTCTCCGAGCAGCGAATAAACGCGGTAATCCTTGTTGTCCATCTTGCCGGCGAGCGCCATGCCGGCCGCGGCGGAAACGCCCTGTCCCAGAGAGCCGGAGCTCATATCAACGCCGGGGGTGCCCTTCATATCCGGATGGCCCTGCAGCATTGCGCCGATATGACGGAGCGACTTCAGCTCCTCCGCAGAAAAATAGCCGCGCTGCGCAAGCACGGAATAAAGGCCCGGTGCACAATGGCCCTTGCTCAGCACAAAACGATCCCGATTCGGGCACTTCGGCTTCTCGGGGTCGATGCGCATCTCTTTGAAATAGAGGAATGTAAAAATGTCCGCAGCGGACAGAGATCCGCCCGGATGGCCGGATTTGGCGTTATAAACGCCCTCAATGATTCCAAGTCTGACTTTCGCAGCCGTGATTTTCAGCTGCTGCTTATCACACGAATTCATGGAAGCCCTCCTGTTTTTTCTGCATTGCCGGAGCTTTGGGAACGGCGCGCCGGGCAACGTCAAAGATTCACGATTATTATAGCGCATCTCAGCGAATATTGCAACGGACAAACCCAATTTTCCGTGTCTCTCTTTTTTGATGCAGCCGCATATTTGGAATATACCGTGAGACAATAGGGACAGGAAACAGAATTCTCCATCAGAAAGGAATGGCTTTCAGTGAGCAAACGAATCGGCAATTTACCCGCAAACATCAACATTATGAATCCCGTACCGAATAAGGATGCGAAAAGCATCTCCAGGCTGATCCGCAACAACGGGAAAATCTCCGGTTACCAGCTTTCGGACGGCACGGTGCTTTCAAAATCCGAGGGCGTCGCACTGGCCAAGCAGGGCGGCATCCGCGGCGTCGCCATCGCAAGCCGCAACGGCAGCGAATACCTGCGCAGCCTGCCGGACGGCTCCGAGTCCAACAACCTTGGCGATCTGCCCAGCACGAGCATCCGCAACCTCGAATAAAAAAACCTGCTGCCGCTGCAGCCGCAAAATCACAATGCGGCAGGCTCCGGACAGCAGGTATTTTTTTAGATTTTTATATGGTTAAAGATTGCAGACGGCCCGGTAAATATCCAGCGCGCGCTGCGCGACGGCGGCGGAATCAAACTGCGCCGCAATACCGCGGATATGCCCTTCGTCAATCGTGTCCAGACGGCGATACATCCGCTCTATGGCGTCTGCCAACTGTTCGGGCGCATGCACGTCGCAGAACTCCGCGCAGCTCTCATCCAGAAAGCCCTCCGGTCCTTTACAGTGCGTGCAGACGACCGGTGCGCCTGCGGCCAGCGCCTCCACGGCGGGAATACCAAAGGTTTCAGTATCGGAAGCCATAACCAGCATATCGGTCTCCGAAAGAATCCGCGCAACCTCCACGCTGCTTTTCCGTCCCACAAATTCCACACAGTCCGTCATTTGCAGCCTTTCCGCCGCTGCTTTATAATTCGGCATCTCGTAGCCGTCGCCAACGACGGTGTAGCAGAAATCCGGCAGCGCGTTTTTATCCCGCAAAATCCGAAGCGCCGCAATCACGTCATCCAGCCGCTTTTCCTCTCTGAGCGCACAGACGGAAGCCAGATGCAGCTTTCCATCCTTGGCCTTTTGTTTTTGCCCGGAAAAGGCGGTGCAGTCCACAATATTGGGCAGCACCTCAGCCTCGACGCCGCGCTTCCGGTATGCTGCCAGCATGTGCTCGCCGACGCAGGTAATCCGCGCGGCATGCTTCATGACATATTCACAGTACGGCTGCTCACGCCCGGCAAAAAAGCGCTCAAAATACGAGGAATGCTCGGTTATAACAACCGGAACGCCGATTTTCTCGCCGAGCATACAGGCGGCGTACCCGGCGGGAACGGCAACCTGCGCATGGATTACATCCGGCTTGCCAAACTGTTCTTCATAGCGCTTATAAAGGCGTAAGAGCATGTTTGTGTAGGCGCGCATCTGCGCGTCAAAGCCGAGCTTTGAAATATCCAGCATGCGGCGGCAGAATGTCGTATAGCCCGCATTCTGCTCCGTATAATACTTCGTCATAAACGGATAGCGCGGCAGGCTGGAAATCCCCTGCCGGTCAATATAGAGCATATTTACCTGCATGGAGCCCTGCGCAGCAAGTGCCTCGCAAAACAGCTTGTGATAGACGCCGATCAGCTTATCCGTGCCGTTCGGGTACCATGTTGTGACGATCAATACATGCAGCTTCCTGTCCATTTTGTTCTCCCCTGTCCCATTTAAGCATCTTTTATGTGCGGCGCACAAAAGCCTTTTTCGGCATTTTGCAGACCGGACACGTCCAGTTATCCCGCAGCTCCTCAAAGCTGAAATTCGGATCCTTATATACGTACCCGCACACAGAACAGACAAAGCTCTCCCCGCTGCTCTTATCAAAGGTCTTCTCCGGCGGGATATAGGTCGGAGAGCCGACCGGAGAGCTGCCGTGCATCTTCAAGCGGTAGTGCTCGTATGTCATGGGCGTGCCGATCGCCGTATCGCTTCCCGCAATGATTTCGGCGGCAAAGACGACTTCCTGACCGACATCCATGGAGCTGATCACGCTGCACAGGAACCAGCAGCAGGTGTTCTCCTTGATAACCGGAACGCCCTCCACCAGCACCTTATGCCGAATGTTCTTCAGCTTGTCCGTATTTCTTCCGCTGACAAGGCCCAGCGCGCCGATTACGCTGGCAGGCGTATCGGTGGAAAGCACGGAAATCGTAAAGATACCGCTCTTGCGCACCGCAGCACAACTGTATGAATCCTTCGTCAGCGTGACAAGCACCTTCTCCGGCGAGCTGCTCGAAACCTGCACAACCGAGGTTGCAATGCAGGCACTCGGCTTCCCGTCGTACTTCACGCCGATCGCATACATACCATAGGACAAATTGCTTAATACTGCCGGATTCATCAAAATACCTCCTTTTCCAGCCGTAGCCTTCCGCTTCCGGCGAATGGCCGGATAAAGCTCTATATTCAGTCTATGACTGCCGCTTGCCTTTTATGCTGTCCCAATAGGCCCTGAATGACTGCTCGTTTTTATTGCCTCCGAAATGATAGTAGGAGGCGCCGAGCAGGCTGTCCGGCAGATACTGCTGCTCCAGCCAGTGATTGGGATAGTCGTGCGGATATTTATAAAACTGGCCCTTGTTCTGGACCTCCGCACTGTCGTAGTGCACGTTTTGAAGCGTGCGTGGAATATTCCCGGTTTTCCCCTTCTGAATATCCGCCATTGCCGCATTGATCGCGGCCTCGCCGCTGTTGGACTTGGGTGCCAGCGCGACAAGAATGACGGCATCCGCGAGAGGGATGCGCGCTTCCGGAAGCCCGACCATCATTGCCGCATCCACTGCCGCCTTGACGATCGGAATGATCTGCGGCCACGCAAGGCCGACGTCCTCGCATGCGCAGACCATCAGCCGCCGGCATGCGGAGGGCAAGTCCCCGGCCTCCAGCAGCCGCGCAAGGTAATGTACGGCCGCATCCGGATCCGATCCCCGCATGGACTTCTGGAAAGCGGAAAGGATATCGTAATGCTCGTCTCCGCCCCGGTCATACCGCAGCGCGCTGCGCTGGGTCAGCTCCCGCGCAAGCGCCATCGTGACGAGCGGCTCCGCCTCTCCCTGCACCGCCGTGGTACAAAGCTCCGCGGCATTCATCGCCTTCCGGACATCGCCGCCACAGGCCATCGCAATATCCGCCGCAACGCCGTCTTCAAGCTGAATTTCCGCACCCGATTCTTCGGAAAGCAGCCGAAATGCGCGCTGCACTGCACCGACAGCTTCGGATTTATCCACCGGCTTAAATTCAAAAACGGTGGACCGGCTCAAAATCGCGTTATAAACATAAAAATACGGGTTTTCCGTTGTGGAAGCAATCAGCGTGATACTGCCGTTCTCGATGAATTCGAGGAGCGTTTGCTGCTGCTTTTTATTGAAATACTGGATCTCATCGAGGTAAAGCAGAACACCGTTCACCGCGTGCAGCGTGTTGACCTGCGCCACTACGTCCCGAATATCTGCCGTTGAAGCGGTCGTGCCGTTCAGCTTACACAGATGCATATTCGTATTGCGGGCAATGATTGACGCGACGGTCGTCTTACCGACGCCGGACGGGCCGTAGAAAACCATGTTGGGAATGTTCCCGGATTCGATGATCCTGCGCAGAACCCTGCCCTCACCCAGCAGATGCTTCTGGCCGACGACATCGTCCAGCGTCTGCGGCCGGATGCGGTCGGCCAGCGGTGCTCTCATAAACCTTCCTCCAAATAATTGTTAATAAAGCGGATACTTGCTCAAAAGCGCCGTGACCTTCTCACGGATCGCCTCCGCGCTGTTTTCATAATCGGTGGCGCAGAGCCAGATGCACTCCGCAATCACATCCATATCGGCCTCCTTCAGGCCGCGTGTTGTGACCGCCGGTGTGCCGAGGCGAACGCCGCTCGTGACAAACGGGCTTCTCTGTTCGTTCGGAATCGTGTTCTTGTTCGCCGTGATATATACCTCGTCAAGGCGGTGCTCCAGTTCCTTGCCGGTCAGCTCACCCTCCGAAAGATCCAAAAGCATCAGATGGTTATCCGTGCCGCCGGAAACGAGCTTCATCCCGCGGTCGGTCAGGCCCTTTGCAAGCGCCTGCGCATTCTTTACCGTCTGCTCCGCGTACGCCTTGAACTCCGGCTTTAGCGCCTCGCCGAAGCAAACCGCCTTCGCCGCGATGATATGCATCAGCGGGCCGCCCTGCGTGCCGGGGAAGATCGCCTTATCGATCTTCTTGGCCAGCTCTTCCCTGCAGAGAATCATGCCGCCGCGGGGACCGCGAAGCGTTTTATGCGTCGTCGTTGTAACGCCGTCCGCATACGGCACCGGAT
>JAHZCM010000044.1:0-4087 GCA_019422905.1 Oscillospiraceae bacterium | reverse complement strand
CAAGGCCGGCAATATGCGCCATATCGACCATCAGGTATGCGCCGCAGGCGTCGGCAATTTCCCGCAGCTTTTTGAAATCGATCGCGCGTGGATAAGCGCTCGCGCCGGCAACAATCAGCTTCGGCTTTACCGTGCACGCCCGCTCCATCAGCTTGTCGTAATCGATTCTGTGCGTTACCGGATCAACGCCGTAAGCGACAAAATTGTAGTAAGCGCCGGACATATTGACGGGCGAGCCGTGCGTCAGGTGACCGCCCTCCGCAAGATTCATGCCGAGCACGGTGTCGCCCGGCTGCAAAAGGGCAAAGTACACGGCGAGGTTGGCCTGTGCGCCGGAATGCGGCTGAACGTTCGCGTGCTCCGCGCCGAACAGCCTGCACGCACGCTCACGCGCAATGTTCTCCACGATATCCACATCCTGACAGCCGCCGTAATAGCGGTGCGCCGGATATCCTTCCGCGTATTTATTGGTCAGAACCGTGCCCATGGCCGCCATGACCGCAGGGGAAACAATATTCTCAGAAGCAATCAGCTCAAGGTTGCGGCGCTGGCGCTTGAGTTCCAGCTCCATGGCCTCGCCCAGCTCAGGATCCGCCTGCGCAACAAAACCGATCGTATTCAAAAGATCACTATACATATGAAATCCGTCCCTTCACAATAGTTATTATGATTATACGCCTTTATCCTCAAAATGGCAATAGGTTATTCACCAAGATATAGTGTATCGCAAAAAACAGAAGCAGATGCGCCGGGTATATGATGTAGAAAAGGTATTTCAGCGAAAACACGCCGCGCTTGCCGTTATAGAGCAGAATCGGGATACTTGCCGCAATGGCGTATACCTGTGTAAAATTGCCGTTGTACAAATACCGTCCATAGGTGAGCGCCGAAAAGGCGATCGCATCGATGCCACGGTATTTCTGAAACAAAAAGAAGCACAGCGGCACCAGCACGCCGTAAATTCCATAGTCGAAATGCAGGAAATACGGCGCGGCAATCAGAACCAGCGCGCCGATGAAAATGAAAACATTCCGCTTCTTCGCAGACAAATCCAAAAGGCGCATGACAAGGAGCGCCGTAAGCAGCGTAAACAGAATATTCTGATTTCCGAATTCCAGCACAACGCCGTGAAACAAAAGATCGTACGGCACCTCGGAGAGCAGCGCAAACAGCAGCAGGCGGAGCGCGTAGCGGTTAAAGCTGTGCGTTTTCCGATAGCCCTCCGCAAGCAGAAAAGCGTATATCGGCATGGATATCCGGCCGATATAGCGCAGCCAGATCAGTTCCGGAAAGAACACCGCGCCGACATGGTCAATGAGCATCGTCACAAGCGCGATCATTTTTAATGTAAAGCCAGACATGAACCCCTCACCTTTTACAGAGATTTTTCGTTGTACATACGGGTTGCGTCTGCAAAAAAGGAATACAGCAGACCGAAACCGACCGAATTTCGATTTTTAATTTAACACCGATTTGAGGTATTGTCAATCGAACACAAAAGGTGTAAAATAAAATTTAATAAAATGGGTGGGAATTTGCATTTGCCAATCTCATTTGCGGAGGTCGATCTGATGACAAAAAAGCAGCGTGCGCTTCTCGCCGTGGAAGCGCTGAAAAAAGAATATCCCGACGCGATTTGCTCGCTGACATACACGGAGCCTTTACAGCTTTTGATCGCAACGCGCCTTTCCGCGCAGTGCACGGATGCGCGCGTCAACCTTGTGACGCCCGCGCTCTTTGAACGCTTTCCGACGCTTGACGCTTTCTGCGACGGCAGCGAGGAGGAAATCGCCGAGCTGATCCGGTCCTGCGGCCTGTATAAAACGAAAGCCAAGGACATTTTTAAGATGTGCCACGTTCTGCGCGACGTATATCACGGTGTGATTCCGGATACGGTGGAGGAGCTGACGAAGCTGCCCGGCGTGGGCCGCAAAACGGCGAATCTCGTGGTCGGCGACATTTATAAAAAGCCCGCCGTCGTGACGGACACGCACTGCATCCGCATTGCAGGCCGCCTCGGCCTGACCGAAAGCACCGTACCGCTCAAGGTCGAAAAGGACCTGCGCGCCGTACTGCCGCCGGAGGAAAGCAACGATTTCTGCCACCGCACCGTGTTGCACGGCCGCGCGGTGTGCTCCGCCAGAAGCCCAAAGTGTGAAGCCTGCTGCATGCGCGAATTTTGCAAAAATCTGGTGAAAAAAGCGGACAAGGAAGCAAAGAAGTGAGACGTATACTGCTGACTTCTGCCGGGCTTACCGATCCGCTCCGGACGCTTTTCTTTTCGCAGGTCGGCAAGCCCGCCGAAAAGCTCCGCGTCCTTTTCATTCCAACGGCTGCCGCCGTTGACAATGACGGCGCTCGGGAGGGCATAATGTTTTGTATCGCCGGGCTTTTGCAGATGGGTATTCCGGAGGAAAACATCTTTTCCTACCCTATCAACTGCATTTTATCCGATGGATATGATCGGCCGTATCTGCCGGATGTACCGCCGCTGTACCGTCGGATGACCGTCCGCGAGCTGCTTCAGTTCGATCTGGTGCTGGTAAGCGGCGGAAACGCAGGATTCCTGATGAAAGAGCTTTGCCGGACCGGTCTGAATGCCCCATTGAAAGAAGCGGTGGAAGACGGGCTGTTTTACCTCGGCGTCAGCGCGGGCAGTATGGTTGCCGCAGGCAATTTTCCGGAAGGCCTGCGCTGGATCGCGAATCCCATTTTTCCGCATAGCTCGGTTGGAACGCCCTGCGGCGCGCTTCCGGAAAATGATGCGATTTTTTTGACAAACGAACAGGCTGTTTGGCTGTGCGGCGATACCGCACAGATTTTATAAAATGATTTAGAAAGGATGAGAATATGTTTAAGTTCTGCAAAACACAGCTTTGGGAATGCTCCCGCACACTTTCCGACGTGGCGATGGGCCGCAAGCCGGCAGAGACCGTGATTCGGAACGCGCGGCTTGTCAACGTCTGTACGCATGAAATCCTCGACCACACCGACGTTGCGATCGCCTGCGGCAGGATCGCGCTTGTCGGTGACGCGTCGCACTGCATCGGCGCCGATACGAAGGTCATCGATGCCGGCGGCCAGTTGATCGCGCCGGGCTTTCTCGACGGGCACATCCACATCGAGTCTTCCATGATGACGCCGGTGGAGTACGCCAGAGCGGTCCTCCCCCACGGTACCACGGGCATTTACCACGATCCGCATGAGATCTGCAATGTGCTCGGCCTTAAAGGCGTTGATCTGATGGCTGCCGATTCCGCAAAAACACCGCTCAAGGCCATGCTGACCACCCCCTCCTGCGTCCCCGCCGTCCCCGGCTTTGAGGATTCCGGCGCGGAAATCACCCCTGCGGACATCGCCTCCGAGATGCGCCACGACTACACGGTCGGCCTTGGCGAAATGATGAACTTTCCGGGCATCAACGGCTCTGCGGAGGCAACGCACGGCATCACGGGCGAAACGCTGAAAGCGGGAAAAATCGTGACCGGCCACTATTCAATTCCGGAAACCGGCTCCGGCCTGAACGCTTACATTGCAAGCGGCGTACGCTGCTGCCACGAATCCACCCGTGCGGAGGACGCGCTCGCAAAAATGCGCCTCGGCATGTACGCGATGATGCGTGAGGGTTCCGCCTGGCACGATCTGCAGGAGGTATCGAAGGCCATCACCGCGCATACGGTGGACACGCGCTATGCCGTGATGATCTCGGACGATACGCATCCCCACACACTGCTTGCCGACGGTCATCTCGACCACATCGTGCGCCGCGCCGTCTCCTTCGGCATCGATTTTATCACGGCGATTCAGATGGTCACGCTCAACTGCGCGCAGTGCTTCAAGATGGACGACGAGCTCGGCTCGATCGCACCGGGCAAATGCGCCGATATCGTTTTCATCGACAACGAGCGGGATATCAACGTCACGCGCGTCATGATCGACGGCGACACCGTCGCAGAAAATGGAAAGCTCACCATTGAGCTGCCGAAATCCACGCTGCCGGACTGGGCAATGGACACTATGCATGTCGGCGAAGCCATCACGCCGGATACCTTTAAGATCTACACGGACAAAAAGGAAACCGCCACGG
>JAHZCM010000043.1:7671-15882 GCA_019422905.1 Oscillospiraceae bacterium | reverse complement strand
AAAGGCCGGAGCGAATCATCGGGATGATCGGGCTGAACGGGGTGGTTTGGGTCGCGTTTTGCTCCTGCTTTATGGGCTATAAGCTGGATGCCGCCCCTGTGAACCGCGGGTACATGACTATGGCGGTTAAACTGGTGACAGAGTATGCGTTCACCTGCCTGCATCTGCACCGTATTGAGGCGAACGTCATGCCGCGCAACGGCGCGTCTCTGCGCGTGCTCGAAAAATGTGGTTTTGAAAATGAAGGGCTTTCCAAGCGCTATTTAAAAATCAACGGTGTGTGGGAGGATCACATCCACATGGTGAAGCTCCAGGATGCTCCGCGCACGGAAAACGAAATAAAGGGAGAGGTTTAGTATGCAAAAGGGAATTTTCCTCGGCGATAAAAAGCAGATCGACTACGTGTATCCGCAGGATATCCGAAAGGCAATCGCGCAGATCTGCGGGCTGACGGATGCGGTTTTTACAAAGGAGGAGGTTCTGGAGGAGCCTGCCCGCTTTGCGGACACGGCCTATATTTTTTCCACATGGGGAATGCCGGCCTTTACCGCGGCGGAGCTTGCGCTTTGCTTCCCGGAGCTTCGCGGCGTTTTTTATGCGGCCGGGACCGTGCAGGCGTTTGCACGCCCGTTTTTGGAGCGCGGCGTACCGGTATTCAGCGCATGGGCGGCCAATGCCGTGCCGGTGGCGGAGTATACCACCGCGCAGATCGTCCTTGCGAACAAGGGCTTTTATCAGAACCAGCTTTATTACAAGCGCGGCGAGCATGCGCGGGCCGACGCGCATTTTCACGGGCATACGGGCAACTACCGCATGCGTATCGGACTGATCGGCGCGGGCATGATCGGCGCTATGGTGGCGGAGCGGCTGCAGGAATATCATGCCGAGGTTCTGGTGTTCGATCCGTTTCTCTCGCCGGAGAGGGCCGCGGAGCTGAAAGTCCGCCGTGTACTGCTTGAGGAGCTGTTTGAACAGTGCGATGTGGTCTCGAATCATCTTGCGAATAACGCCCAGACGAAAAACATGCCCTCCTATGACCCGCTGCGCCGGATGCCGGAGTACGCAACGTTTATCAATACGGGCCGCGGCGCGCAGGTGGTGGAAGCCGATCTCGCCCGCTTTTTGGCCGAGCGCCCGGACTGCACCGCCGTGCTCGACGTGACCGTTGAAGAACCGCTGCCGAAGGAAAATCCGCTGTATACGTTGGACAATTGCTTTATGACGACGCATATCGCCGGCAGCGCGGGCCATGAGGTCTGGCGCATGGCGGAATATATGCTTGAGGAGCTCAGGCGCTTTGAAGCAGGCGATACCACCCGCTACGGCGTGACGCTCAAAATGCTGGAGACGATGGCGTGAGAAAGCGGAAGAAGATTGTATTTCCATGAAAATCAGGAGGGCGGAGCTTCTCGCTTACGTGTATCCGGAGAACTGGCGGCAGGACACGGCAACAGCGCGGACGGCTTCAATTCCGGAGGAGCACAGTACGGCGGTTCGGGAAGCCGGCATGAAATTCGGGAAATATCAGGATATTGATCATTACAGGCTTGGCGTTTAAACCCTGCAGAACAAATGAATTCAAAGGATGGATTGAAGCGGCGATGAAAGGCTTTGTAAGAAAAGACCGGCTGTTTTCGCTTTGCGGGCTGAATTGCGGCCTGTGTCCGATGCAGCTTGACGGCTATTGTCCCGGCTGCGGCGGCGGGGAGGGGAACCAGTCCTGCAAAATTGCGCGGTGCAGTATGGAGCATGACTGCGTGCAGTATTGCTTTGCGTGTTCCGAATACCCGTGCGGGAAGCTGAATCTGGACACGCCGTACGATTCTTTTATTACGCATCGAAACCAGAGAAAGGATCTGGCGCGCGCGAAGGAAATCGGCGTGGAGGCGTACTGTGCGGAACAAAGGGAAAAGGTTGAATGGCTGCAAGCTCTTCTGAAGGATTATAATGACGGGCGGCGGAAAACCTTTTTCTGCACGGCGATGAATCTTTTGCCGCTGCCGGCTATCCGGCGTATTATGGAGCGGCTGGAAGCGGAAAAGACCGCAGAGCTGGAACGGAAAGAGCGCTCTGCCCGCGCCGTACAGCTCTTTTTGGAAGCGGCACAGCAGGAACAGATTGAAATTCGGCTCCGGAGAAAGCCGAAAACGCGCTGACGGATACAGCAAAAGCGCGTGGCAGGAGGAAATGGACTGCGCGTGGATGGATAACGGGATTTTCCGGAAGAATGACCTTCCGGTACAGCCGAAATACCGGATTCGCGCCCTGCCGTAACAGGAAGATCTGTTGAAGCGGTGAAGCGGACGGATTTGCAGGGACGTGACAGAAAAACTGCGTTTTTTGCATGCGTTTGCATTTGCGTATTGCAAATTTGCAGGATTTTGCGTATAATAAATGCGGAAAGCAGTATGCGGCATATAAAAAGTGGCTGCGCGAAAAACTCAGTAAGGAGCAGAAAAATGATTCGAATCGGTATTGCAGGCTATGGAAATCTCGGCCGCGGCGTGGAAAGCGCGCTGGCGGCGGCTGAGGATATGGAGCTTGTCGGCGTTTTCACACGCCGCAGCCCGGAGACAATGAAAACAAAAACCGGCGCCCCCGTATATGCGATGGACAGCGCGAAAGCTATGGCGGATCAGATCGATATAATGGTTCTTTGCGGCGGCAGCGCGAACGACCTGCCGAAGCAGACAGCAGAGCTGGCGCAGGATTTTAACGTGATCGACAGCTTTGATACGCACGCCAAGATTCCGGAGCACTTTGCGGCGGTCGATGCGACATGCAAAAAAAGCGGTAAAATCGGCGTGATTTCCGTGGGCTGGGATCCGGGCATGTTCTCGCTGAGCCGCCTGTACGGGCAGGCAATTTTGCCGGAGGGCCACGATTATACGTTCTGGGGCAAGGGCGTCAGCCAGGGGCATTCCGATGCAATTCGCCGCATTCCCGGCGTGCAGGATGCGCGCCAGTACACAATTCCGGTCGACGCTGCATTGGAGAGCGTCCGCCGCGGCGAGAATCCGTCGCTTACGACGCGTGAAAAGCATACGAGAGAATGCTTTGTCGTCGCCGAGGAGGGCGCGGACAAGGCGGCGATCGAGAAAGCGATTGTCACCATGCCGAATTATTTTGCGGATTACGACACGACGGTGCATTTTATCAGTCAGGAAGAGCTGGACCGCGACCATGCGGGTATTCCGCACGGCGGCATGGTGTTCCGGACGGGTACAACGGGCCTGCACGGCGAAAATAAGCATGTGATCGAGTACAAGCTGACGCTGGATTCGAACCCGGAGTTCACCGCCAGTGTTCTCGTCGCCTTCGCGCGTGCGGCGTATCGCTTGTACAAGGAAGGTCAGACCGGCTGCAAGACGGTATTGGACATCCCGCCGGCTTACCTCCATCCGGAAACGGGCGAGGTGCTTCGCGCGAAGCTGCTGTAAATTTTTTTAAGATCGATTTTTGCTAAAGTCTCCCCAACGCTTTTGGCACGTCGGGGAGACTTTTCACATGCGTTTCTGTTTTCCGCAAAAGCGGGCATACTAGAGGTATCTTTACAAACAGGAGTGATATTTCGCTATGATTGAACAGGATACAATCCGGCTGCTGCGCGAATGCGACGCGGGAATCAAAATGGGGACCGCCTCTATCGGGGACGTGCTGCCCCATGTCCAAAATGGCGGGCTTCGCAAGCAGCTTGAAGATTGCCGGGAAGAACATGAGAAGCTGAAGGATGAGATTCAGACCCTGTTGGAGCGCTACCACGATGACGGCAAAGAGCCAAACCGCATGGCAAAGAGCATGTCGTGGATGAAGACCAACGCCAAGATGGCGATGGATGCGTCGGATCAAACGATTGCGGATCTGATGACCGACGGCTGCAACATGGGCGTAAAGTCGCTGAGCCGCTTTCTGAACCAGTACGAAGCGGCTGAGGAGCGGGCGAAAGACATTACAAAGCGCCTTATCCATCTGGAAGAGCGTTTGATCACGGAGGTTCGTCCGTTTCTGTGAGACGGCAAAAAGGGAAGGCGCTGCTTTCAGGCGGCGCCTTCCTTTATTTTGTGTCGCTTATAGCATGACAAAGCTCTTGCTTCTACCGGGGAGAAAAGCTCTTGAAAAATAATGGATGGAAAATAGCAGAAAACAAAAAACAGCTCTGTTTTCCTGAGGACACAATCTTCCAAGAGGAAATACGTGAAAACCGAAGAATTTTTTGAAATCTTAAAATTGCTGAATATATGGACTGGTTTATCAGTTGCAAAGCGAGCGATGCGATGATATTTTTCAGTAACCCAGGGAGGGGGCAGCAGGTACCGCCTCTCTCTGGAGACTGAGAAAGCCACTGGTTTACCAGTAGCTTTGACTTATATCTGCAGGGTTTTGGCAATCACATCGAGAAGCTCGCGCGTGGAGTCCGCGCCGTGCTCCCAGTACATGATGCCCAAAAGGCCCTTTTGCTTGACATACTCGCATTTGCGGCGGATTGCCTCGGGTGATTCAAAGCTGACAAAGGTGCTGCCGTTCCAAAGGTAGGCGGCCTCCGCGTCTTCATCCCAATACTCCGTAAAGCCGTTTTCGCGGCGATACGCCTCAGTCAGGTCGCCGAAATCCGGGCCGTATTCGCCGACGCTGCCGGCCGGCTGCAGGAGGCCGTTGTTGATATCGGGCACGCCGGTGAAATGCCGCGCATAAAACGCAGCGCCGACAATGAGCTTTTTGAGCGGCACGCCCGATTTGTGGAACAAATCGACAATATAGCGCGTGCTGGTGGTGGCGTCGTCTCCTTTTGAAGAGCCGAGCGCCGCATGGTGACCCGCCTGTGTTGTCCCGCCGTTGCGCATGTCGTAGGTCATGAGCTGGACGTAATCGACGATCTGCGCGACCTTTTCCATTTCCGTATCCCGCACGAAGTAATCGCCCGCGCCGACAGCGACGGAGACGATGCGGTTTTGTCCGAGTGCATCGCGCAGCGCCTGCAAAAGCGCCGTGTAGTTTTCCTTATCCCGCGGGTCGGCGTCAATACCGGCCTGATCGCTGCACGGATACTCCCAGTCGATGTCGATGCCGTCTAAGCCGTACTGCTCAACCGCTGCGAGGCAGGAAGCCGCAAAGGTACGACGGCCGTTTTCGGTCATCGCCATCGTGGAGAAGCCGCCGGCGCCCCAGCCGCCAACGGACAGCACAATGCGCAGCGCCGGATTCCAGCTTCGGAACCGACGAATACAGTCGATATTGGTGAGCCTGCTCATATCGAGCAGCCCGTCCTGGATGAGGCCGAAGGCGAGATTCACATGCGTGAGCTTCAGCACATCCTCCCGCGTAACGCCGGGGAGGGCAGCGTTCGTAACGTAGCCGATTGCATAGTGTTTCACAAGCAGCGTTCCTTTCTGTTTGCTCTCAAGCTTCTCTTATATGCGCGTATATGTGCGGCAAAATCGTGCGCCGCGCGTTTCGAGCCTGTAAACGGCCCAATTTATCTTCTGCTTTGCCGGCTTATGGGAATCGGCCGGATGGAAATGCAGTCCGTATGACGCCGCAGGCAAGGGAATTTCGTACAATTATTATACCCAAAGTTTTCTGGAAAGTCAAACCGCAGTTTGCAGCCGGCCATTTTTGTGCTATACTTTGTAGGGATCAGGAAAGGAAATGACAATATGGATTTTGACGGGATGCTGCAAACCGTTCTTCTACAGGCACGGGAGGCCGGAATTCCGGTGGCAGAACAAATTGACCCGCGTGTGCAGCTCAACACGCGGGCGAAAAAGCGATATGGGCGCTGCTTGTGCAAGGCGGGCAGATATACAATAGAGCTGTCCGCCTATCTGGAGGATGCGGACAGCTCTTTCGTCTATACGGTTCTGGCCCATGAGGTGCTGCACACCTGTCCGGGCTGCATGAATCACGGCGCACGCTGGAAACTGTATGCGGCGCGCATGCGGGAGCGGTATGGATATCCGATCGAGCGCACGGCAAGCTACGGACTTCTGCCGGAACAGAAGCCCGCCCCGACGCGCTATATGCTGCAATGCACTGTCTGCGGCGCGGTGTTCCCACGGCAAAAAAAGAGTAAGCTCGTACAGCATCCGGGGCGGTATCGCTGCAAATGCGGCGGAAAGCTCATCCGTCTATTCTGAAAGCGAGATACCGAAGAAGCGCTCGGCGTTGCCGTGGCAGATCGCTTCAAGCTCCTTTTGGGTGAGGCCGGCCTGCTCCAAAAGGGCGCGCTCCGTTTCTACGGTGCTCCACGGAAAATCAGTCGCGAAAAAAACCTTATCCACGCCGTGCCGGCGGATCAGCTCGCCGCAGCGGGCAGGCGTCAGGGAGCGCGTCGCGAAAGCGGTGTCCAGGTAAATGTTCGGCTTGCCGATCACATATTTTTCCACATCCCCGTCCATCTCCATACCGCCCATGTGCGCGCCGATGATTTTCAGGGTGGGGAAGCGGCCGGCGACCTCCGCGAGCATTTTCGGCGTACAGTGTACAAGGTCCGGCGAATAGGGGTCGCGCCCGGCGTGGAAAGCGACAGGCAGCCCCAGCGCGGCTGCAGCCTCATAGACCGGGAAAACCTGCGGGTCGTTGACGAAAAATTCCTGATAATCCGGGTGGAATTTTACACCGCGCAGACCCAGCGCCCGGATGCGCTGCCGAAGCAATAAACGCTGCCTTTCTGGCAAGCTGCCGCGAAGTTATTCACGGAGGCCATCTGCGAGGGCTTTGTCGCGATATGCAGGATCATAAATCCGGCGCAGCCCGCGTCGGTTGCTTTCCGGCACAGGTCGCCGTAAGTGCCGTCGCCAAAGTAGGGGCTTCGGCTGATTTCCGCAAGCCGCGGCAGCGCTTTGGGCGCAAGGGCGTCCGGGAAGCAGTGGGTGTGCATGTCAAATAAAAGCATGGGAAAACTCCTTTCGGCAAAATGCCTGCTGAAAAGAAAAGGGAGACTTTTCAAAACCGAAAAATCTCCCTCGTAGACGTATTGAACTGCTCGATCAGTCGCTGCTGAAGGGCAGGAGCGCGAGGTGACGAGCACGCTTGATAGCGACCGTCAGGCCACGCTGATGATGTGCACAAGTTCCCGTAACTCTTCTGGGCAGGATCTTTCCTCTTTCAGAAATAAAACGGCGAAGCTTGGCAACATCCTTGTAATCGATATATTCCGCCTTGTCCACACAGAAGCTGCAAACTTTTCTGCGGCTCTTGCGTCCACCGCGGCGATTATCTCTCTCCGGTCTGTCTGCCATTGCGAAAGCCTCCTTATCTTAAATCATGGTTGCGGATTCATCAGAACGGCAGGTCGTCGTCCCCGATGATCTCCTCAAAATCTCCGCTGTTCCCACTCGAATAGGTGGGAGCGGGCTCGCTGTAAGCCGGTCGCTGCATTTCGTTTCCGGCTGTGCTGTTACCGCCGTAACTGTTATTGCTGTTGTAGGAGGAGTTGCCGTAGCTGTTGTTATTGTAGCTCGAGCCGCCGTCCGTATTGCGTTTGGAATCCGCAAAATTGACGTCGTCCGCAACAATCTCAAAAGCTTTACGCTTGTTTCCGTCCTTGTCGGTGTATGTGCGTGTCTGGATGGAGCCGTGAACCGCCATCATCTGGCCCTTGCGGAAGTATTTGCATACGAAATCCGCCGTGCCGCGCCATGCGACGATATCGATGAAATCCGTCTGGCGTTCAGCGCCGGACTTTACATAGGAGCGGTCAACCGCAAGCGTAAAGCTCGTAACGGCGACGTCGCTCGGCGTGTGACGAAGCTCAGGATCGGCAACCAGTCTGCCCATAACAACTGCGACATTCAACATAGGTAACAACTCTCTTTCGTTTCAAAAAACTTATTCTGCAGCGGACTCTTCTTTGGCCTCAACAGCTTCGGCTGCCACGGCCTCGACGTCGATCGGCTTCGGCTCAGTGGCTTTGCGCGGCTTTGCAGCAGCATTTGCAAAACGGGGATCCTTCTTGATGATGATGGAACGGATGACGCCGTCTGTGATCTTGTAGCGTCTGTCCAGCTCAGCCGTGAAGTCCGGCGTGCTCTCGAAGTTGATGAGCGTGTAATAGCCCTCGGTTTCCTTGTTGATCGGATACGCGAGTCTTCTCTTACCCCAATCGTCAACACCTTCGACAGTACCGTGTCTTGCAATCAGTGCCTTGAACTTCTCAACCAGTTCTGCGCTGCCCTCCTCACCGAGCTTTGCGGAGAGGACGAGCACGGTTTC
>JAHZCM010000043.1:0-7661 GCA_019422905.1 Oscillospiraceae bacterium | reverse complement strand
ACCTCTGTCATGTTATTGCACCTCCTTTTGGACTTTGGCCCCGTACTTTTAAACGGAGCAAGGATTGTCGTTTCCGTCGTCTGGACGCAAACCAACAGAGTCATTATAACACAAAAATCCGCCAAGTCAAGGAAAATCTCCCGATTCGGCGGATTTTTTGTTACAAGGTTTTCGAGATTTCTTTCAGGTATGCGCGGAATGCCTCTCCGATTTCCGGATGCTTCAGCGCGACCTCAACCTGCGCCTGCATGATGCCGAGCTTGTTGCCCATGTCGTAGCACTTGCCGGTGAAATCGACGGCGATCATGCCTTCGCTGCGGGCCAGCTCGCACATGGCGTCGGTGAGCTGAATCTCGCCGCCGGCGCCCGGCGCGGTATGCTCCAGAATGTCAAAGATCTGCGGCGGCAGCACGCAGCGGCCGAGAATCGAATAGAGCGAAAGGATCTTGTCCTTTGTGGGCTTCTCAATCATATCGGTGCAGCGGAACCAGTTGTCCCGGATCGGCTCGACCTTCAGCGAAGAATAGCGCTGGATGGCTTCCTCGGAAACCTCCTTAACGCCGACGACGCCGAGCCCGAGCGCTTCATACGCCCGGATAAGCTGCCCGCAGGCAGGATCCTCGCCGAGAATGACGTCGTCGCCGTAAAGCACAGCGAACGGCTCGTTGCCGACGAACGCCTTGGCACAGGAGATCGCATGACCGAGCCCCTTTGTCTCTTTCTGGCGGATGTAGCAGATGTTTGCTAGATGTGCCAATCCGACGACCTCATCGTATACCTCTTTTTTGCCGCCGGCAAGCAGGCGCTCCTCCAGCTCCGGCGCGCGGTCGAAATGATCCTCCAGCAGGCCTTTGCCGCGGTTTGTGATGATGAGAATATCCGTGATGCCCGCGCGGACGGCCTCCTCAACAATGTATTGAATGGCGGGCTTATCCACGATGGGAAGCATCTCCTTCGGCATCGCCTTGGAAGCGGGAAGCACGCGTGTGCCGAGACCGGCGGCCGGGATCACGGCCTTTCTGACCTTTTGCATGATAAACCTCCGTATTCTTAGCTTAAAACAGCGTCATAGGAAAAACATAGGGATCCAGCGTGTGATAAAATAACAGGCCAGCAGGCAGAAAACAACCGCCGTATTGACGCCGCCGCGATTGGTATAGGCAATTTCGGAATCGTTTTCGTTCGTGCAGGTGCGCTTGATGCCCTGAATGGTGCGGATGCAGTGATTCATATACATCTTGTTCCCGCGGATACCGACGACGATCATAATCACCAAAATCAACCCATAGCAGAGCAGGGGCGAGCAAAAAATCAAGTATTCTGTCGGCCGGTCCATCAGGTACTGTGCCAGCACTTCCGTCAACTGGAAATAGGAGATATCCGAATAGGAGATTCCGGCTGCGTCAATGGCTTCCAGCATAATCGGGCTGACGACAAAATAGGAGAGAAGCATGCTGCCGATATACAGGGCCAGAACAAGGGCGGTCAGGATAATTCCGGGTTTATATTGTTTCCGGTACAGCAGCCAGCCGCCGGAAAACAAAAAGGCGGAAAAATTGAATTTGTTGCGCTTATACGTGTTCATCTGCCTGAACACATGCATATAGTAGCCGGAATTCTGCCGCACCAGCTTGCTGGCGTCACCGTAAGTGACGTTTTCCGCAAGCAACTCCATCGGATTCACACCGCCCATCGGGTCAAAAGCGACCGGCATACCGCCAAAACCGCGGTACACACCGCCCGACGGAGGCGGATAATGGCCGGGGCCGGGATTTTGCTGCGGCGGCACAGCGTTCTGCGCCGTATATCCGCTGTTGCGGTGCGTATCCGGCGTCCCGGTCAGGGAAGCGTTGCAGACGCTGCAGAACAATGCGCTGTGGGCATTGAGCGTGCCGCAGTTCGGGCACTCCTTATCTTTGATCTCGCTGGCGGTATTGGGCGCGCTTGGCGGGGGAGGGGGCGCCCAGGCCTTGCCTGTTTCGTGAAGCTCGTCAAATATGCATTGTCCTTTTTCCATGTAGCATGCCCGGTGATACGGCGCGCCGCAGGTCGGGCAGACGACAATATCGTCGTTCTCGGCGAACGGTTTTTCGCAAACGGGGCATTTGATTCCTTTGTAGTCCAAAATAAATCCTCCAAAATCAATGCGTTTTTTAAAACATCACTTTGCGATTTTTGAAAAACAATACATTTTTTCTTATTTTACTACAATATGACGAAAATCGCAATGCAGCATCAATAAATTTTCAGACTGTTAATAATTCCGAAAACCGCAGGATGCAAAACGAGAAAACATGGCGCGCTTTTCTATTTACAAAGCAGGATTTTTTCGATATAATAAATAAAGATATGCTTGGAAGGCGGAAAAATTTGCCGCTTGAATTTGGAAATGCAGAAAAATGCATGGGATTTTGTCTATACATCTTTTGGAAAGGTTACGAAACGTATGCTGCAATTTGAAGAACTGAAGAGAGAACTGAACGATAAGCTGGCGGCTCTGGACGACCTCAAGGACGCGCTCGGTCTGGAGCGGCTGCGCGAGGAAGTGGAGATGCTCGAGAATAAGGCGGCAGAGCCTGGTTTCTGGGACAACATGGAGGCGGCGCAGAAGGTTCTGCAGAGAACCGCCGCGCTGAAGCTCAAGGATGAAACATACCGGAAGCTCTGCGCGCGTGCGGAGGATGCGCTGGCGCTCATCGAGATGGGCGACGAGGCGGAGGACCTTTCACTGCTGCCGGAGGCGCAGGAGGAAATCAACGCGATCGCCGGTGAAATTGAAACGATGCGCCTCACGACGCTACTGACCGGCGAATACGACGGCAAAAATGCAATTCTCACCTTCCATGCCGGTTCCGGCGGCACGGAGGCGCAGGACTGGGCGGAGATGCTGTTCCGCATGTACAACCGCTGGGCGGAGCGCCACGGCTTCAAGGTGACGACGCTCGATTATCTCGACGGCGACGAGGCGGGCCTCAAAAGCGCGTCCATCCTTGTGGAAGGCGAGAACGCTTACGGCTTTTTGAAGAGCGAGGCGGGCGTGCATCGCTTGGTGCGCGTTTCGCCGTTTGATTCTGCCGGGCGCCGCCATACCTCGTTTGCTTCCCTGGAGGTCATGCCGGAAATCGACGAGGATCTTAGCGTGGAAATCAATCCGGATGACATCAAGATGGAGGTGTACCGTGCGAGCGGCGCGGGCGGCCAGAAGGTCAATAAGACTTCTTCGGCGGTCCGTCTGATCCATATCCCGACCGGTATCGTCGTTGCCTGTCAGGTAGAGCGCAGCCAGTATCAGAACCGCGATGTCGCGATGAAAATGCTGATCTCGAAGCTCGTCGAGATCAAGGAGCGCGAGCATCTCGAGAAAATCTCCGATATCAAGGGCGAGCAGAAGGAAATCACATGGGGCAGCCAGATCCGCTCTTATGTCTTTATGCCGTACACGCTCGCGAAGGATCACCGCACGGGCTGCGAAAAGGGCAACATCAACGCCGTGATGGACGGCGAGATCGACGAGTTCATCACAGCGTACCTCAAGGCGCTCAGCCAGGGCACGCTCGGCGAAAATATCGAGTAACAAAAGAAGCGGATACATGGAAAGCAGCCGTGTGTCCGCTTTTTCTTTGCAGAAATTTTGCAGCCGGAGAGGTGCATTTTCCGAAATTATGCCTTTCCTTTTACAGGGCGTTGTGGTATACTTGGCCTTAAGGTCAAAATTTGAATGGATTGACCGAATGCCGCTGGCTCTTCCGGCTTTCCCGCGGAGAGCGAACAGCCCCATGCAGCCCGTAAGGCGCTGTGTGCGATCGCTGAATCATGCAAGCGCGCATGGTAGAAAGGATGGTAACCATGAACACAAACACGAACACAAGGCCCTTTGAGACGTACGAATCTGAGGTGCGCTCCTATTGCCGCAACTTTCCCACAGTGTTTACCAAGGCCAAGGGATCGCTTCTCTATGATGAGGACGGCCGGGAGTACATCGATTTTTTCTGCGGCGCAGGCGCTCTGAACTACGGCCACAACAACCCGTACATTAAGAATCGCCTCATCGATTATCTTGAGCAGGACGGCGTGCTGCATGCGATGGATATGTACACCGCCCCCAAAAGGGAGTTTATCGAGTATTTTGAGGAGAAGATCATCCGCGCCCGCGGCCTGAATTATAAAATCCAGTTTGTCGGTCCCACCGGCACAAACGCAGTGGAGGCGGCGCTGAAGCTTGCGCGCAAGGTGAAGAAGCGCACGAACGTCTTTGCGCTGATGGGTGCTTTTCACGGCATGACGCTCGGCTCCATCGCCCTCACCACCGACGCGGATTCGCGTGCGGGCGCGGGCGTGCCGCTTTACAACGTCACGCACATCCCGGCGCCGTATATGTTCCCGGAGCTGGACACGGTGGCCTATATGGAGCGCCTGCTTACGGACGACCACTCCGGCGTGGAGAAGCCGGCGGCAATCATCCTGGAGACGATGCAGGCGGACGGCGGCATCTACGCACTGCCCACCGAGTGGCTGCAGCGCGTGCGCGCTCTGTGCGATAAATATGATATTCTGATGATTGTGGACGACGTGCAGGTTGGCTGCGCGCGGACCGGATGGTTCTTCTCCTTCGAGCGCGCGGGCATCCAGCCGGATATTGTCACGATGTCGAAATCCATCGGTGGCTATGGCATGCCGTTCGCGGTCACGCTTTTAAAGCCGGAGCTGGATATCTGGAAGCCCGGCGAGCACAACGGCACTTTCCGCGGCTATCAGCTTTCGCTTGTTGCGGCAAAGGCTGGCCTCGAGTACATGCTGAACGAGCACGTGGAGGAAGCGGTGCGCGAGCGCGAAAAAATCGTGGCGAAGATTATGCGCGAGGAGATCGAAACGATCGACAGCCGCATTGAAACCCGCGGCCTCGGTCTGCTGTGGGGCGTGGATTTCGGGGCCTTCGGCGGCGATACGGCCAAGGCGGTCCTCGACGAGGCGTTCAAAAACGGCCTGATCGTCGAGCGCGTTGGACGCGGCAACGCCGTGATCAAGGTCATGCCGGAGCTGAAGGTTCCGGTGGAAACGCTCGAAAAGGGCCTGCGCATTCTGGTACAGGCCATCCGGACGGTCCTTTCCGCACAATAAAACGGCATATTTGGCTTTTCCGGAATCGGGCGCCGTATCGGCGCCCGATTCTTTGCTGTTTTGCTTGCTTTTACGGCCCGCAGATGGTATGATTTTTTCATGAGCGCAGAGAATAGACTGTGCATAGAAGAGAAAGGAAGCGGTGAACAATATGCAGAAGTTCAGCGAGCTGCCCTATGCGCGCCCGGATATCGCGGCGGCGGTGGAGCAGTACAGCGCGTATAACGCGGCGTTTCGCAACGCGGAGACGTATGCGGAGGCGAAAGAGATCTTTTTAAAGGCGGAGGCGCTAGAGACGCACCTCGGCACGCTCCAGTCCCTCGTCAGTATCCGCAACACCATGAATACGACCGACGAGTTCTACGAGACGGAAATGGCATATTTCAATGAGAATATGCCGACGATGATTCCCGTGGCGAAGGCGTTCAGCGAAGCGATTGTCTCCGGTCCGTTCCGCGCGGATTTTGAGCGCGAATACGGTCCGCATTTTATCGCCATGCTGGAGAACAGCCTGCTCATACAGGATGAGCGCATCATCCCGGAGCTTGTCCGCGAGTCGGAGCTTTCCGTGGAGTATTCAAAGGTCGCGGCTTCCTGCAAGACGGATTTCCGCGGTGAGACCTGCAATTTCTACGGGCTTTTGAAGCATATGGAGAGCGCGGACCGCGCGGAGCGGAAGGAAGCGTTTGAAAAATGGGCGGCGCTTTATGAGAGCGTTTCCGACCGGCTTGACGATTTGTATGACAAGCTGATCGGGGTGCGCCTTTCGATGGCGGAGAAGCTCGGCTTTAAGAGCTATACGGAGCTTGCCTACCGCAATATGGGCCGCCTCGATTACACGCCGGAGCATGTGGAAAAATTCCGCGAGCAGGTGCGCACGGTGATCACGCCGGCGGTTGCCCGGATGCGTGAGGCGCAGGCAAAGCGTCTCGGCCTGGATAAGGTCAAATACTATGACGAGGCGCTGATTTTTGCAGACGGCAACGCAAGCCCCATCGGCGACAGGGACTATATGGTAAATGCCGCGTCCGAAATGTACGGCGCGCTGTCTCCCGAGACGAAAGAGTTCTTCGACTTCATGACGGAGTATGAGCTGTTTGATCTCGAAACCCGCCCGGGCAAGCACCTCGGCGGCTATTGTACCTCGCTGCCGGAATACAAGGCGCCGTTCATTTTCTCGAATTTCAACGGTACCTCCGCGGATGTAGACGTACTGACGCACGAAGCCGGACACGCGTTTCAGGATTATCTCGGCGAGCGGCTGATCCCGGTCGGGCTGCTGCAGGGCTCCACGAGCGAGATCTGCGAAATCCATTCGATGTCGATGGAGTTTTTCACCTATCCGTGGATGGATAAGTTCTTCGGCGATAACGCGGATAAATACCGCTATGCGCATCTGTGCAGCGCGCTGTCCGTGATCCCGTATATGGCCTGTGTCGACGAATATCAGCATGCTGTCTATGCGAATCCGAAGATGAGCGCAAAAGAGCGCCGGGCAGCGTGGCGGGAAATTGAGAGAAAATACATGCCGTGGCGCGATTATGACGGCGACGCGTTTTTGGAAAACGGCGGTTTCTGGATGCAGAAGCAGCACATTTTCCTCTACCCGTTCTATTATATCGATTATGCGTTGGCGCAGATCTGCACGTTCAGCCTGTATGACGAAATGAAGCGTGACCGCGGGAGCGCGTGGGCGCGCTACCTGAAGCTCTGTAAAGCAGGCGGCACGATGGGCTACTTTGACCTGCTGCACCACGCAGGCATTCCGGTCCCGTTTGAGGACGGCGCTGTGGAGAGGGCTGTGCGCGGTGTGATTGAGGAAATCGAAGCAGCCGAATATTGAAATATGCCAAAACCGGAGACGGCAGCGTGCTTGAACGGCACCCTTCTTGTTGTTCAGTATACCATACTGTCTAACAATTGGGGCGCAGTTCACAACATGCTCTGCCGTCTCCGATTTTTTTGCTTTTCTTTTAAAATCAAAACACGGGTTCCTTTATCCCGCGGCAGCCGCGCCGGTGCTGGTCTGCACGGAGGTGAGGTAATCGCTTTCAAAGCCATAGGCGAGATACAAAAAGTGGTCGCGCACATCGCATTTCCAGTCGGTTACGTCGGTGAACAGCCCGTCAAAATGCGTGTCCGGGCAGATTTCCCCGGAGGTTTCGGCATACGCTCCGTGTCCGGTGGTGCAGGGCAGCGCACATCCGCTGGAAGTCCGGGCCGCATCGCTCATGCCGAAATAGGAGAGCCCCAGTCCGCCCGTCGCGCTGTTTTCAAAGGTAGGATCAAAGTGATATAAAACGCCGTCCAGTTCGGCGATCACCCAGAAATGCTCGCTGTCGGCGGCTGTCCCAAAGGCCAGCATGGAGGGGATACCGTTCTGATTAAAAAGGTAATTGAGCGCCTCGGCAAATTCCTTTGTGCCACCTTTCTTTTCCACAATTATGCGGTAAAGCGAATTCTCCTCGCTTTCCTCGAAAGTGAAGCCGGAGCAAACGGCGCCGTAAAGGCCGACGGCTGTTTCCAGCTCGTTGGATTCCGTA
>JAHZCM010000042.1:1873-15933 GCA_019422905.1 Oscillospiraceae bacterium | reverse complement strand
TGATGCGTCTGCCGCCCACGCTTTCCTCGCCGCGCCCGTATCCGGTCATACTCTTCAGCATGGAATCATCTCTTTTCCTTGTCATTCTATTCAATCGGCAGCCTGCATCCGAAAACGGACGCACGAACCGACTATAATCCATTATCAAGTTATTTTACCATTTTGATACGGAAAATGCAACCTGTGCGCACAGAAAATTCCGGATTTTCCATTCAAAAAAGCCGCAGGGCGTCTTTTCTCTCCCCACGGCCTTTCATTTATTCATAACGTACAATCACAGACATCGGCGCCTCTGCGCGCGCTTCCAGCACCGTGAAGCCGCGCAGCTTGAAAAAGTCAAAGAAATCCGGAAAGGCGGTTTCGATTCTGTCCGCGCCGTTCACCTCACCGAAGGAGGCGGCGGAGCGCAGCAGGGTATCGAGAACAAATACCGTCTCCATATCCGGCTTTTCCTGCGTAAAATCCGTTCTGCCCGAAGCGCAGAAGCCGTAAATCCTAAGCGTGCCGTTTTCAATGCCGACGACCACATGGCCGAGCGCTTCCCCGCCGTCTGTCATGACAAGCACGCGGGCATTATCGCCTGCGCCCGCCGTTTCGCGGCATATCGCTTTTTCTTTTTCCTTTTCCTGCATCGGGATGATTTGCAGCATTCCGTTTTCCCTCCGTTTGATTTCCTTTTTTCTGGGCCGCCGCCCGCAGCCTGCGCAGCTCGTCCGGCGTCAGCTCCCGGAACTTTCCCTGCGGCAGCATGCCGAGCTTGACGGCGCCGATCGCCGTGCGCTTCAGGCGGGCAACCTCCAGCCCGACCGCTTCGCACATCCTGCGGATCTGCCGGTTCCGGCCTTCGTGAATCACGAATTCCAGCACGACGCGGCCCGGCTGCTGCTCGATCACGCGGATCGTTGCGGGCGCCGTCACCCTGCCGTCGATCTCCACACCGACCGAAAGGCGCGTGAGCTGTTCCTCCGAAACGCCCGGGCGCACCGTAACGCGGTACACCTTCGGCACATGCGTGGACGGATGCGCGATCAGGTTCGCAAAATCGCCGTCGTTCGTCATGAGCAGCAGGCCCTCCGAATCCTTATCGAGCCGCCCCACCGGGTACACGCGCACGTGGAGCTCCTCCACCAGCTCGCTGACACACTTTCTGCCGCGGTCGTCGGCCATGGCGGTCAGGTAGCCGCGCGGCTTGTGCAGCATGATATACAGCTTTTCCCCCGCCGGGCGGACACGTTCGCCGTCCAGCGTAACCTTATCCTTTTTTGCGTCCACCTTATCGCCGATACTGGCGCGGACGCCGTTCACCGCAACACGCCCCGCCGCAATCATTTCCTCCGCCTTCCGGCGGGAAGCGACGCCGCAGTCTGCGAGCATCTTTTGCAGCCTTGTATCCTTTGCCATATAAACTCCCTTATCCTGTTTCTATTCGCGGCGGAAAACGCGGTCCACCCATTTCTGAAAGCCGCTGCGGGTATCCGGCGCAAGTGTCACGCTCTCCGCAGCCGTCAGCGGCAGTTGCGCCACCGGCGCGCCGTTCACCGTATACGTTACCGTGCCGAGCACCGTTCCCGCCTCCACGGGCGCATAAACAAAATGCGGCAGCACAATTTCCACCGAAACCTCAGCGTCCTTATACAAAGTCGCGGAGGCTTCTCCCTCCACCTGGCAGCGCAGCGTTTCCACCTCACCGCCGACGACCGGCACCGTATATTCAAACGGCAATTCATCGGAAAGCGTGCGCATTTCAAACTGCGAGAAGCCGTATTCAAACAGCGCAATATGGTCGTTCCAGTCGTCCGGCGCGTTGAGCGTAACGCAGATCAGCTGCACACCGTCCCGCTCCGCCGCCGAAACCAAGCAGCGCCCCGCCTTTTTGGTAAAGCCGGTCTTGATTCCGGTGCAGTCCTCATACAGCCGAAGCAGACGGTTGTGATTTTCGTACCACACGGTTTTCTCCGGAGACTGAAACTGCACCTGCAGAGACGTGGCGCCCACCGTCTCCACAAAAGCGGGACAGCGCATCGCTTCCGCGCCGAGCAGCGCCATATCGTAGGCCGTAGAGCCATGCCCCTCGGCGTCCAGGCCAGAGGGCGTGACAAAATTGGTCTGCGTCATGCCGATTTCCGCCGCACGGCCGTTCATCATCTCCGCAAAGCCCTCCGCATCGCCGCCGAGTAAGAGGGCGATCGCGTTGGCCCCGTCGTTGCCGGAGGCCATCATCATGCCCTGCGCAATCGCACCGAGCGTCAAAACATCGCCGGCCTTCAGGCCCATGGAAGAGCCTTCCACCGCGACCATTTCCTGCGTGACCTCCACGTTTTCCTCCGCACGCCCGCTTTCAAAGGCGAGCAGCGCCGTCATGATCTTCGTCGTGCTTGCCATCGGCAGCACTTCCCGGCTGTTTTTTTCATACAGCACCGCGCCGCTCACCGGGTCATACAGCACGGCGGCATACGCCGAAACATCCGGCTCCTCTGTATTGGCCGCTTCCTCCGCACAAATCGGCCGTGCCGCAAGCAGCACGAAAAAAACGGCTGCCATCACCGCAAAAAATTTCTTGATCAAATGCCATCACCTGCCACGGGATGTATACGCGGCAGGCGGCGCCAATATGCCGGCTCAGTACTGCGGAGGCAGCCCCGCTTCCTCTTCGTCCTTGCCGTCCTTGTCCTTTTTAAAGAGACCTGTAATCTTATCCAGCATGTCCGGCGCGTTTGCCACGATGCGGTCCACGGAAGAAAGATACGGCTCGATCTGCAAAATGCGCACATTGCCGTTTGCAACCACGAGAAACGCAATCGGGCTGATCGTGATGCCTGCGCCGCTGCCGCCGGCAAAAAGTCCCTTATCCGGCTGCGCTTTGGAGGGCAGGTCTGTTCCGCCGCCGGCAAAGCCGTAGCTCACGCGGGAAATCGGGATAACCGTCGTGCCGTCCGGCGTCGTGATCGGGTTGCCGACCACCGTGTTGACGTCCACCATTTCCTTGATTTTATCCATCGACGCGCCAAGAAGATTATTGACCTTGTTTTCGCTCATTTTTTTCACCTTTCTGCAGCTTCCGGTTTGCCGGATCGCTGAATCGTTGATAGACCGGGAGCAGCCCGATCAGATACTTCAAGCCGTAATACACCGCAAAGACCGGGCGAAGCGAAAGATCCGCGGAGAGCTTTGCGTACGGCGTTTTTACATTGTAATCGAGATCGACCGAAATCCGGCCCTTACCGCATTTCGTCAGGCGGAAAAGCACCTGCGCGGCAGGATATAAAACGGCGCAGGCCTGCCCGTATAGAATCGCCGCGGCCGCGGCGTCGTCTCCGCCGGCCACCGCGTAGAGATCAAACTGCCGCAGGCGGCAGCGCCGGATGAGCTTCACAGCCGCCGTACCGGTCAGGCGCAGAAAATCGCCCGCCAGGTGCATGACGCCGGAAAAGCCCTGCACCTTGAAAAAGCGCTTGAACTTTTCCTGCAGCGACGGCTCCTTTTTCTCCTCTTTCTGCGCTTCCTGCTTTTCCTTCTTCTGCGGCTTCTCTGGCTGCTGCGGTTTTTCCGGCTCCGGCAGAAGCGTATACCGCAAGAAAAGGTAACGCGCCTCCAGGCGAACCGTCTCCGCATACCGGATTTCCAGATGTGCGGGCACAAGCAACAGAAGAAAGATCAAAAGCAGAAGGCCCAAAAGGACCCACAGGACGATCATACGGCGTCACCGCCGTCCGCCGGCTCCTCCGCCGGAGTTTCCTCATTTTTCGGCAGAGGCGGCAGCTCGGAAAGCGAGCTGATATTCAGGCAGCGCAGGAAATCGTCCGTCGTGCCGTATAAAAGCGGCCTGCCGGGCAGCTCCAGCCGCCCGCGCTCCTCGATTAGGCCCTTGAGCGCAAGGCTGCCGATTACACCCGAGCAGTCCACCCCGCGCACCTGCTCGACAAACGCCTTCGTAACCGGCTGGTTATAGGCGATCACGGCCAGCACCTCCATCGCCGCCTGCGAAAGCGGCGTATTGCGGCGCAGGTCAAGTGCGGCGCGCACCGGCTCAATATAAGCCGGATTTGTGGAAAACTGCAGGTCGTTTTCCAAAATCAGAAGATGAATGCCGCTCTGCGGCGTATTGAATTTTTCCCGAAGCGCTTCTGCGGCCCGCAGGATTTCCGCCGTATCGGTTTCGAGCGCCGCGGCGAGCTTGTCCATGCCGATCGGCTCGCCGCAGGCAAACAGAATCGCCTCCAGCGCGCCGAGCATTTCTTCTCTTTTCAGGTCATTCACCCCCGTGTATCAGCTTGATTTCACAGTCCTCACCGTCTCCCTCCACACGCAGGCGCTTGCCTTTGACAAGCTCCAGCACGGCGAGAAAGGCGGCGATCCGCTCCGAGGAGTCTTTTTTCCCCCGGAACAAATCCCGAAACGGCATGCGGCGGCGCTTCCACAGGCTGCGCAGCACAAAAATAATCTGCGAGGTGACGGAGACGATCCGCTTGGTGACGATGCCGGAAAAAGCCTCTGCCGGCGGCGGCTCCATACGGCGCTTGCGCCCCAGTGCAGAGAGATAGGCCGCAAGCATTTCCTCCGGCGCATGCCGCCGTTTATACGCATGATCCGCCGGAACAGGCGACTGCGGGCGCACAAGGCGGTCGAAGGAAACCATCGCGTGCAGGCGCGCCGCCATTTCCTTGCACTGCCGGTATTCGAGCAGTTGGCCCGTCAGCTCGCGGCGCAAAATTTCCTCTTCCTCATGCTTTGGCAGCAGCGAAACGCTTTTGATCTGCACGAGCCGCGCCGCCATTTCCAGAAACTCACTGGCAACGTCGAGGTTTTCCTCCTGCATGCGGTTGATCTGGTCCATATACTGCTCCAGAAGCAGCGAGATCGGGATATCGTAAATATTGAGCTTGTTTTTTGCGATCAGCGTGAGAAGCAGGTCGAGCGGCCCCTCAAACACCTCCAGCTTATAGGAAAGTGTTTCCATTTTTTCGTGTTCCATACGGCTTACAGCACGCCAAACAGGCGAAATGGCAGAGACGCCAGCCAGCTAACGCCGTCGTATATCGCATTTTCAGCCGCGCTCAAAGGCCCGGACAGCGTGCCGGAAACCAGAATAATCATGCCGACCATAGCCAAAACGTTCTGATACTGGTAGAATTTGAAGCGCGCGCGGTCGCTCAAAAGGCTCGCGAGAATCTTGGAGCCGTCCAGCGGCGGAATCGGCACCAGATTGAACACGGCAAGCACCGTATTGATAAAGGCGTAGTAATTGAGAAAAACGAGAATATAGCCTACAACCGTGCTGTACGGCGCAAAAACCCATACGGCATAAAAAATCAGCGAGCCGATATAAGCAGCGATCAGATTCGCCACCGGACCGGCCAGGGCCGTCAGCGCCATACCGGAGCGCTCGTTTTTGAAATACCGGCTGTCCACCGGAACAGGCTTTGCCCATCCGAAGCCAAACAGCAGCAAAAACACAGCGCCCATCGGATCCACGCTCGCAAGCGGGTTGAAGGTGAGCCGGCCCGCAAGCCGCGCCGTGGGGTCGCCGAGCTTGTTCGCAACCCAGCCGTGCGCAAACTCATGAAACGGCAGGACAAGAAAAATGATGACCACCGTCGCGAGGATCTGCATAACCACGCTGATCGGATCGATATTTCCGCCGCGCAGCAAAGTTAAAATCGAATTAAAAAGCATGAATATCCCTCCCGGATACATGAATTATAAAGCATAAGCGCCGAAAAAACAATTCCCTTTTAAAAAACAATTCAGAAACAAAAAATAAACCTTGCATTTTGCCGCTCTTTCTGCTACAATACGTATGTTGCAATTGAAGAATTGGCACTTTAAGGAGGTGCAGATAGATGGCTAAATGTGAAATTTGCGGAAAGGACGTATCCTTCGGCATTCAGGTTTCCCATTCTCACAGACGTTCCAACCGGACTTGGAAACCGAATATCAGACGAGTAAAGGCACTTGTTAACGGTACACCGAAGCGTGTATACGCCTGCACCCGTTGCTTGCGCTCCGGCAAGGTTACGAGAGCAATCTAAAAGCTGATTTTGAAGGATGAGCACCGAGGCTTCGGTGCTCATTTGTTTTTAGCCGTCCTTCATCACATCATACGGCGTCAGCATGCCGAGCAGCGGCTCCTCCCGGCTGCCCGTCTCTGTGATAAAAATCACGGAAAGCCGCTTGTTTTTGCCGCGGATCTTCTCAAACATCCGGCGTGTTTCCAGCAGCGTGGCTTTCCGGTCCACAAAAGCGTAATTTTCGATGTGCCTGTCTACGGGCAGCATCTCTCCCAGCTCCTGAACCGTCGTTTCCGGCGTGATGTGCAGCTCCGGCTCCTGCAGGACACAGGAAAAGATCGTCGATACGCTGAACACGCCGATAAACGCTTTCCCGTCGACAATCGGGATGTGGGAAAAGCCGCTCTTTTCCATCGTCGCCATCAGCTTCAGGAGACGGTCCGAAAGGCTCGCACAGACGATCCGCTGCCCGGTCGTGGCATAATCCAATGCAAGCGGCGGGCGGCGGACGTAGTCCAGCGCCGCGCGCAGCGCCTCCACCACCGGCTCGCTCGGCTCCACAATCGAAACCCCGCCGAGATTCGCGTTGTGCATCATGAGGTTCCGGATTTCCCGGCAAAGATTCAGCGACTCGCGCACCGGCGCACTTTCATAATGATTGATATATTCAAAAATGACGCTCGAATATCGGCGCTTTGCACCGCTGAATTTCTCTTCGAGCGCATCCTCCAGTTGTTTATAAAGATCGATGAATTCGTCGCTTCGCATGCCGCACTTCCCCTTTTCTCTTTTCTAAAAGATAGAATATCACAGGTTCGCGGCGGATTCAAGAAACGGAATGTTAAAATGCTATTCCAAAACACAGAGAGATGCCGGGAGCCTTACCCCGCTGATCTCCTTTTATTATCACACCGAAAGGCCGCGAAACTTTCCGGCTTCTGTATATGAGGGCCACTTAAAGTAATATCCCCGAATCAGCATAAGCCGGTTCGGGGATTTTGTTGCTATTCTCAATTCTTTAAAACTGCATCTGCATCGGATATGCATAGATCGTGTAATCCGCAATTGTATCGGCAGTTACGGAATCTGGCAGGGAAAAGCTCTGAAACTCAAAGCCGACTTTGTCGCCCGGGGCCAGCTCGTCGCTCAGAATCGTGAATTCAACGGCGACCGGGTTCCCGTCCGCATCGTACAACACCGTCACGATATAAACCATGCTGCCGGTCTCCTCCGACGTATTCTCAACGCGGCCCAGAATCTTGATATTCCCATAGCCTGTATCGGAAATCTGGATATCCGACGTTTCATACCGGATTAAATCGACTGTAGCCTTTTTAACGCTCTCGCGGGGAACCGCCACAAGGCTGCCCGACGGCGCTTCATCCAGCGTTGTCGCTTCATACATATATCCTTTTTCGCCCGGAGCAATAACATCCGGAAAGGCAGATACCATTGTTCTGCTTGCTACAAGCGCGCCGCTTTCATCCTCCAGATCATAGGAACCCGAAGAGAGATAGAGATTCTCGCTGCCCGTGTTTGTGATTTCAATGATGGTTTGCTCCCAAAGCGAACCGATGCTGTTCGTCCATACAATGGTATTGTTGTAGGTGATTTCGTGCGCTTCTGCCGGTGCAGCCGTCGGCTCTGGAGTTGGCTCTTCGGTCGGTGCGGCTTCAGCCGTTGAGCTTTCAGGTGCAGTGGCGGAAACTTCGACAGAACTGCCCGTCTCCCCTGCATCGCACGCAGCAAGCGTGCAGACAAGCAGGCCCGCCAAAAGGATCGTCCATAATTTCCTCATAATTCTACACTCCCTGTAATTTGTTTTTTGATATTAAGAATAATATCAAATTCACTATCATATTGTAATATATATAAGGTTTATCTGTCAAGGTATAATTGATATATATTTGCATGTGAAGGTGAAATTATGGATGATTTCATGCAGGAGCCTTTGAAAATCAAACGCCGCGGAGAGGACGGCTATAGGGTGATCACGGTGCGCATCCGGGAGGATACGCTTCAGAAAATCGACGAGATTGCGGCGGAGGCCCACTACTCCCGCAACGAGCTGATTAACCTTATCCTGCGGCACGGCGCTGAGACCATCGAAATAGAATGAGCGGCCGGACGGAATTTACTCCGCACCGGCGCTTTTTCATTCATGTGGAAAGGAGCCGCTCGTACTGGGTTTTCTCCGCCGGCAAAACGTCCTCGCCGTTTTTATCCCACGGCAGCGTGTCGAACTCAGAAAAAATGAACCACTCCGCGCGGTTGCTCACGGAATCCTTGGGGCGGATCCATGTAATGAAAAACGCCTGATCCAACGCGAACTCCGGCTCTTCCGCCATCGTCTGGCTGTCCAGAAAAGTTTCAAACAGCCCCTCCCGGCTTCTCGGCAGCCGGTCCGGCTTCACCTTCTCACGGAACCATTCCAGATATTCCGGGTAAATATCCTCTGTCATTGTGTCACTCCCTGTCAAATTTTGGAATGTTCACATTTTACACTATGGCGGGCCGCACGGTGAAATCGGCGCATCGCTGCGTTATCTCAGCCAGCGCTATTCTATGCCGTACCCCGAACTGCGCGCAATCTTGACCGATATCGGTACAGAAGAACTGGCGCATCTTGAGATGGTGGGTACGATTGTGTATCAATTAACGCGCAACCTTACGCCGGAGCAAATCCAGGAGCAAGGCTTCGACACGTACTTTGTCGACCACACAACCGGCGTATATCCAATCGCGGCCTCCGGCGTACCGTTCAGCGCCAGCACCTTCGCCGTCACCGGCGACACAATTGCCGACCTGAACGAGGATCTTGCGGCAGAGCAGAAAGCCCGCATGACGTATGACAACATCCTGCGATTTGCGGACGATCCGGATGTGCGCGATCCCATCAAGTTCCTGCGCGCGCGTGAAATTGTGCATTACCAGCGCTTCGGCGAGGGTCTGCGCATTACAACCGACAGACTGGATTCCAAAAACTTCTATGCCTTTAACCCCGCTTTCGATAAGCCGTAAGCCGCAAAAAATGCGCGGGATACCCTCCGGGCATCCCGCTTCTTTTTCTTGAGATTTTACAATTTGCCGCCGTCGACTGGCTACGGGGCAATTCAAGCCCGCAAAAGCTACGTCCCCAGTTCAAATTGAACAGCAGGCTGCTCTCAGCGCCCGTTTTCGTATGAGCGGGAGTACCCGCCCTTATCCCCCTGCCGCTCAGGACGGCTGCGTTCCCGCAGCATTTAAGTACGCCAAAATCTCCGCCGCGTTTGTGTCGGGCTTCACCTTCGGCATAACCCTTTCGATGACGCCGTTTTCGTCGATGACATATGTGGAGCGCACCACGCCCATGCTGACCTTTCCGTAGAGCTTCTTCTCCTGCCATACACCGTAAGCCTGAATGACTTTAAGCTCCGGATCGGACAGCAGGATAAACGGCAGCTCATATTTTTCTGCAAATTTCTGATGAGACGCCACGGAATCCTTGCTGACGCCGACGACCGCCACACCCTTTTCCCGGAACCCCGCATACGCCGACGCAAAGGCGCAGGCCTGTCGGGTACATCCGGGCGTATTGTCTTTCGGATAAAAGTAAAGCACGACCTTCTTCCCCCGAAAATCCGACAGGCTGACGGGATTCCCGTCCTTGTCCTGCAATGTGAAATCCGGCGCTTTTGTGCCAACCTCCAGCATTTCCTTGTCCTCCCTAATTCTTGATGAATACATATGTGATGCAACCGGACATTTCCGGCGCAAAACGATAGCCCAAACGGTCGAAGAATTGGAGCTGCGCGGGATCTTCAACCCGAAGCTCCGCCATATAGCGCACCATCTCGCCCCGGGCCATTTTGCACAGGGTTCCCTTCTCCACGATTTTGCCGTCTTTGCGCTCGCCGAACACACAGGTGATAAATCGCACATTGTCCGGCAGGTAGTCGGAAATGCAGCGGCTGTATTCCTTGGAAGCCAGATTCACGATGCAGTCCGTTTCGGCAAAAAGGCTCCGCGCAATATTGTCTCCCCAAAAATCGTAGAGATTCTTCGCTTCTCCCACTTTCAGCTTCGCCTGCATCTCCAGACGGTAGGGCGTTACGCCGTCAAATGGCCGCAGCACACCGTAGAAGCCGGAGAAAATCCGCAGATGCTCCCGCACATAATCCAGCTCTCCGTATGTGAACACGCCGGGCGCCATATATTGATACTGAATTCCCTCATAGGCCAGAAGGGCCGGCGTGAGGTTCTGATACAGGTCCATCGTCCGCAGCCGTTCGAAATTCAGCCCGGCAATCGGATCGTTGCATTTCCAAAGCGCTTTCAGCTCCGCGTAAGGCATCGTCCGCAGCTTTGAAAGAAGCTGTTCCGTCCGGGGCAGAAACCGCGGCAGGCCCTGGCACGCAAAGCTGTCCGTATCCACATTCATTTTTTTCGCCGGCGAAATCACAATGCGCATGGCTTCCTCCTTGAGCGTTCAAACCGAGAAATACCGTTGCTTCCGTTCCGCAAGGATCCAAAGATAAGGCGCGGGCCCGCAGCGGGCAAGCTGCTGGCCCGTCCCAGGACCTAAAGCCAGTTATCCGCGCAGTCCGTCCACGGCCGCACGCTCTGCGGGCAGCAGGCTCACATAACGCTTTAAAAACGCTTCAAAGCCCGTCATGTCCGCCTCCTCCGGCTGCGCGCAGACGGCTTCGCTGCCGGCAAAGATCCTGCTTTCGAGGTAATCCTCCAGCGTTTCCGCGCCGCTGCGGTTCACAAGGTACGACGCAAGCAGCGCCATGCCCCACGGCCCGCCCTCGCCCGCCGTTTCCATCACGGAAACCGGCGTGTGCAGCGCGCCCGCCATCAGCTTCTGGCCGACGCTCTTCGCCTTGAAAAAGCCGCCGTGGCCGAGAAGCGAATCCACCGCCACATGCTCCTGCTCGATCAGAATATCCATACCGAGCTTCAACGTCGCCATGGCGGAATAAATCTGCGCGCGCGCAAAGTTTTCGAAGGTAAACCGGCTGTCCGGCAGGCGGGCGAACAGCGGCCTGCCCTCCTCCATGCCTGTGATCGGCTCGCCGGAAAAATAGTTGTAGGAAACAAGGCCGCCGCAATCCACATCGCCCTCCAGCGCCTTGAAGAACAGCGTGTCCAGCGCCAGCGGCATGGAGCAGGACGCGCCGATTGCCTCTGCAAACGATTTGAAGAGCGCCGCCCAGGCGTTGATATCCGAGGTGCAGTTGTTGCAGTGCACCATGGCGACCGGCTTGCCCGTCGGCGTGGTGACCATATCGATTTCCGTATGCACCTTGGAAAGCGCCTTTTCCAGCACGACCATCGCGAATACAGACGTGCCCGCAGAGACGTTGCCCGTGCGGACGCGGACGCTGTTCGTCGCCGCCATGCCGGTGCCTGCGTCGCCCTCCGGCGGACAGAGCGGCGCCCCCGCCGCGAGTGTTCCGGTCGGGTCGAGCAGCTTCGCGCCTTCGGCGGTCAGCACACCGGCCGCATCGCCCGCAAGGCGAACCTCCGGCAGGATATCCGCGAGCTTCCACGGGTATCCCTTATCCGCGTGCAGGGCGTCGAATTTCGCCATCATTTCCGCATCATACGTATTCTTCGTGCTGTCGATCGGGAACATACCGGAGGCGTCGCCGACGCCGAGCACCTTTTCGCCGGTCAGCCTCCAATGGACATAGCCCGCAAGGGTCGTGACAAACGCAATATCCTTCACATGCTCCTCGCAGTTCAGAATCGCCTGATGCAGATGCGCGATACTCCAGCGCTGAGGGATATTGAAGCCGAAGCGCGCCGTAAGATCCGCCGCAGCCTCCTCCGTCATCGTATTGCGCCACGTGCGGAAGGGCACGAGCAGCCGGCCGTCCTTGTCAAACGCAAGATAGCCGTGCATCATGGCGGAAAAGCCGAGGCCCTTAAGGCGCGTGATCCGTACGCCGTATGCCTCAAGAACCGCTTCCGATAGCTTTTTATAGCTTGCCTGAATGCCGCTCCAAACGTCCTCCAGACGATACGTCCAGATATTGTTTTCAAGCCGGTTCTCCCAGTCAAAGCTGCCGGAGGCAAGCGGCGTGCCGTCGCCGCTGATGAGCACGGCCTTGATCCGCGTGGAGCCGAGCTCCAGACCGAACACTGCTTCGCCCGCCTGAATCAGCGCGCTGATTTGATTCTTATCCATTTGCTTTCCGTCCTTTCAAAATCCAACCGATTCCATGAATTCGAAGCTACAAGGCGGCTTTTTACCGCCGGCCCCAACTTGTACGAACAACTTATTATACCGAAAATGCAGGAAATTTTCAAGAGGGTAACATCGCTAAAAAATTTCGATTTGATTTGTATGGTGTGTAAAACTGTTGCATTTTCTCCAAATCCCGCACAATAACGGCTTGCTTTTTTTATTTTATACCCTATAATAGGATTATCGGATTGCTTCGGAGATCTTGGGAGCCGCCCTTATAAGTTCCCCGTCTGCGCGGCATTTCCGGCTTTGTCTTGGGATGCAGGCGGGACGCCGCCTTAAATTAGAACATCCAATTGATTTTGGGAGGAAAAGCACATGAACAAAATGAAAGCCGCTATGATCGGTTTCCTGCCGAAGGATTCGGACCCCTATCTGGCGCTTGAATCCTACGCGAAGATCGGCTATCGCGCCTTTGAGGGCGGCGACCTTCTGCTGAAAGGCGACCCGGCTGAAAATCTCAAGCGCGTGCAGTCCTTCGGCATGCAGCCGCTTGCCGTGCACTATGACGCATGGCATCCTGTGGATACCGCGCAGATCATCAAAAACGCCCATGCCGCCGGCGTTAAGCGCGTGGCCTGCTATGCGGGCGCCGCCGCCGGATACCGCTTTGGCGCTACCGAGACGCCGCCCACGCTGGACGATATTCTGCGCGAGGCCGAGCAGTTTGAGAAGGTAGCGGAGGAGCTTGCGAAGGAGGATCTCGTCCTCTCGTTCCACAACCACGACGCGGAATTCGTGCAGACCATCGGCGGCGTACCGGTCATCTATTGGATGGCGGCCAATACGCACCTCATGAAGTTTGAGGTAGACTGCGGATGGGTTACCTATGCGGGCCACGATCCGATCGCTTTTATGAAGAGCCTCGGCGACCGCATGACCGCCGTACATATCAAGGACTTTGTTCCCGGCGAGGTTGCCCGCGAGGAAGGCAACGGCCATCCACCCACGATGCCGCGCTTTACGACGCCCGGCACAGGCCTTCTGAACTTCAAGGGCTGCCTGCAGACCGCAAGCGAGATGGGCATGGAGTGGGCCATCGTTGAGCAGGATTTCCCGTATCGTCTTACGAATTACGAGACGCTCGCCGCCGCTTTCTACAACATGAAGGAAGCCGGCTTTGTTGAATAAGCATTCGCACATTGAAAGCAGAAAGGAAGATCACCATGCAGAACATGCGTAAAGGCGTACAGGTCTATACCGTGCGCGAGTTTATCGGTACACAGGAGGGCTATGAGCAGTCGCTGCGCAAGATCCGCGAGATCGGCTATGACAGCGTGCAGACCTTCGGCTGGAAGGTTTCGGACGCAGAGCACAAAGCTTTTCTGGATGATTTGGGTCTGACGACCGAATCCGTCGGCGGCAATTATGAGGAGATGCTCAACAACCCCGAAGCCATTCAGAAGGCGATTGAAACCGCGCATTTCTACGGCACGGACCTCGTTTCCATCGGCACACTGCCGGTTCCGCTGCGCGAGAGCCGCGAGGGCTATCTCCAGTACGCCGCGGGCATCAACAAGATCGGCGCCGAGCTCAAAAAAGAGGGCGTTCATCTGCTCTACCACCCGCATGCGTTGGAGTTCTTCTCCCTTGGCAACGGTGAAAACGGCTACGATCTGCTCTTCAACGAGACAGACCCGGAGGCATTCTGGTATTGCCTCGACACGCACTGGCTCCAGTCCGGCGGCAAGAACCCGGTGGAGTACATTTTGAAGGCGAAGGGCCGCCTGCCGCTCGTTCACTTCAAGGATTACAAGATTGTCGGCGGCGCAGACCCGATCGAGCAGGTGTGCAAGGCGTTCGGCGAGGTCGGCGCG
>JAHZCM010000042.1:0-1863 GCA_019422905.1 Oscillospiraceae bacterium | reverse complement strand
TCGAGGCCTGCCGTCAGACAGAAGCGCGCGCCTGCATCGTGGAGCAGGATATCTGCCCGCGTGATCCGTTTGACTGCCTGAAGACGAGCTTTGACAACATGGTGAAGTTCGGCCTGTAAGCTGGCGTCTCAAGCGCTGCCGCTTCGCACAAAGCAGCGGCGAAGGCTTTTGAAAAAAATATCGCACAGAAAAAGGGACCTGATTTCTGCACGGCGTAGATTTCAGGCCCTTTTATTTTTTCGTTTGCATAATCAAAAGGCGCGCCGCCCCGCTTTTCCGACTTTCCTTTCGGAAAACGCAGCCCGGCCATTTCCTTTATGCCGGAACCGCCTGCTTTCTCCGGAGCCAAAGCACCGTGTCCCGCAGCGTTTCGCGCAGGTCGCGCGGGCGGTAGCCAAGCTCCGCTGTAGCTTTGTCGTGTGAAAAACGATCGTTGCTTTCCAGCGTCTGCAGCGAATACGCCGTATAGAGCGGGCGCCTTTTGCACAGCTTTGCAATCCACTGCAGGAATGGCGCTGCCGCTCTGGCAAGAGCCATCGGCAAAACCGGAAGCCGCCTGCCGCCCGCTACGGTACGCACAATATCCAGCACCTCTTTGATCTCATAATGCCGGTTCGACAGGATATAGCACGCCCCTCGCCTGCCGCGCTCCAGTGCCAGCAGGCAGCCCGCCGCCACATCGCGCACATCCACAAAATCATAGCCGCCGCGGACACAGGCCGGCAGCGCACCGCGCAGATAATCTGCCACAAGCTGCACCAGATGGTTGCCCGCGCTGTCATACGGCCCCAAAATACCGGAGGGATGCACCACCACGGCGTCCAGTCCATCGGCCACCGCGTCCAGTACAGCCTGCGTAGCCTCCGCCTTTGTCTTTGCATAGCCGCCGGTAACCTGCTCCGGTGAGAAAGCATCGACCTCCTCCAGCACGGCCGGACGCTTCTGCTCGGGAATCGCATGCACGGAGCTGACATACAGCAGCCGTGCACCGCACGCACGGCAAAGCGCCGCCACATTCTTCGTACCGTTGACGTTGACGTCATACAGCCGTTCGGAAACCGTATCTGCGATATCGATCAGTCCCGCGGTATGGAGCACCAAAAGCTCCGCGCCGTCCGCGTCAGCAAACAGAGGGCGCATGGAATCCATGTCGCATACATCGCCCGCAAAATAATGCACATTTGGAAGCTGCGCGGGCTTTTCCCCGCGCCGGATCAGCCCGCGCACCGCCTCGCCGCGCTTTGAAAGCATGCGCACAAGCGTGCCGCCCAGATGTCCGTTCGCACCGGTTACAATATATAGCTTCTTCATTTGCAGCATCCGCCTTTCATGACATCCGTAACAAAGCCCAACACTGTGTTGAATTTCTTCTTCAATTGTATTATAATAGCTTTGACATAGTATGCGCAAGCAACACATCGAAACCGTGTGAATGGTTAGGCGACAAAACCGACATGCTCTGTCTGATTTGTTCGGCAATTCACAAAACGTTTTCAGAAAGGCGCCTTATCATGAAAAAGAATGATCACCGCACTCGCGTCACGAAAATGCTGATCCGCAGGGCATTTATGGATTTGCTGCGTCAAAAGCCGGTTCAAAGCATCTCGGTCAAGGCGCTGTGCGACACCGCCGGCATCAACCGCGGTACGTTTTACGCCCACTATAATGACATTTACGACCTGTTGGGCCAAATTGAAAATGAAATGCTGCACGATCTGGAAACCGCGCTGAAGCCGCTTCTGGAGATGGACGCCGAAAGCTTCCCCCGCCTGCGCAGCACCACAGAGATTTTTCGCTGCCTGCGTGACAACGCGGATATCTGCACCGTGACGCTCGGACCGTACGGCGATAAATCCTATGCAC
>JAHZCM010000041.1:5442-15983 GCA_019422905.1 Oscillospiraceae bacterium | reverse complement strand
CCGCCGTTTTTTCATCCATCCGCAATCGGCTTGCGCGCTGACGTTCTTTCACGCTTTCCTCCCTGTAGGTGCGCGCTCGGCCGCTCTTGACTTTTTTTACCCGCATGGCTATAATAACATTAAAGCTCAAGCTGGATGTATAAGTGAAAGCTAAGTTTAAGACAAGAGTGAAATAAAAGATTGAGTATTGGATTAAAAGGCCGTGCGGGAGGCATGTGCTTCGCCGCGCGTTCTGCGGCCGGGGAGGATAAAATGGTTTACACGGTAGGAGAAATGGCAAAGCTGCTGGGCGTTGCGCCCTCCACGCTGCGGTACTACGATAAGGAGGGGCTGCTGCCGTTTGTGGAGCGCTCGTCCGGCGGGCAGCGCATCTTTCACGAAGAGGATTACGAATGGCTGCGGGTGATTGAATGTCTGAAAAGCACAGGGATGCCGCTCAAGGATATCCGGGACTATATCGGGATGGCCATGCGCGGCGACGAGACGATCGGAGAACGGCTTGCCCTGATTCAGAAGCAGCGCGAGTCCATTCTGGCGCAGATGCAGGCGCTGCAGAAGACGCTGGATTTGCTGGATTACAAGTGCTGGTACTATGAAACCGCGCGGGATGCGGGCACTGCCGCCGTGCCGCGGGATATGCCGGAAGAGAAGCTGCCGGAAAAGCTGCGCGCCGTCCGCCGCAGGCTTCAGGTCCCGCCCAAAGCCGAGTCATAACCACCGTCGGCCCGGCAGATGGCTTGAGCAGACCCTGTAAGGGTCTATCAGCGCCCGGTATCCTAATAGATGCATCTGTCCTTTACATCAAACGGTTCCGCTGCCTGTAAACAGGCGATGTACCACACACGGAACAGGTTCTTCTGCGAACCTGGTTGCCTGCCAGCCTGTCTGCCTGCTAATTTGTCTGAATGCTTATTTGCATCCCGCTTCGCTTGCTGTCAGAAGTAAGACTCTTCTGCGGGATATCTCTACCGGTAGAACCGGTGGTCTCCATAACACTAAAAGGCCGTCCACACCGGATTTTCTTCCGGCGGACGGCCTTTTTGCGGGCGTCAGGATTCTTTTTTTCGCTCCGGCTGGCGCCAGTTGCGCCATGTGCCGATCAGATAAAGAAGCGGAATGGCGATGACCAGAATACAGGTGCCGATTTCGGCGACATTCGTCACAAGGCCGGAAACGGTATTGCCGACCACATCCGCCACAACAACCAGGAGAGTGATCACCCCGAAAATGAAGCAGAGCCGCATGCGGCCCGGCATGCCGACGCGCAGCAGGCCGAGAATACCTGCGGCAAGGAATAAAACCGGCACGAATATCGCGAGCGTGACGGAAAGAGCCGGTGCCGGCGATGTGAGCCGCGCCGCCATGCCGTATTCCTCGGCGGCTTCGGCGCTGAACAGAGAAAGTATGATAGCCAGCAATTCGGCTGTGCCGTATAAAATAAACAGCAGGCTGCTGATTTTGACGAAAATGCGTCCTTTGGTTTTCATCATCTCATCCATCCTTTTCAGTTCTGTTTTGATTGTACCCGCTGGAAGAGGAAAATGCAACTGTTTTTCCGAAAAAAGGCTTGCAAACGCTTATATATTGTGCTATAAAAGATGTACGGACAACTTTGTTCCGGTATCCATGGGAAGTTTAGAGGTTAAATTTAAAAGGAGCTGTTTTCATGAAAAGCAATCGAATTTCCGTTAAGGCCTACCGGGCGGACGACAGTTTTGCCGGCCGGGTGCAGAAGCTGGTGCGCGAGGAGGTTCTGCCCTATCAATACAGTATTTTGAACGACGCGCTGCCGGATGTGGAAAAAAGCCACGCCATAGAGAACATACGCCTTGCGGCCAAAAAACTCAGCGGCGGCGATGTGAAGCCGGAGGAATTCTACGGCATGGTCTTTCAGGACAGCGACGTCGCGAAGTGGATTGAAGCGGCGGCCTATGCGCTGGCTGCCGGTGAAAATCCCGCGCTTGAAAAGGCTGTGGACGAGGTCATCGCGCTTTACGGGGAATCCCAGCATGAGGACGGTTACGTCAATTCCTACTTCACGGTCAAGGCGCCGGACAGGATGTGGACGAATATGCGCGAGGCGCATGAGCTGTACTGCGCGGGCCATATGATGGAGGCGGCCGTAGCGTATTACGCCGTCACAGGCAAGCGCAGCCTGCTCGATATCATGTCGAAAAACGCGGACTGCATCTATGAGCAGTTCATGCATAAAAATACGCGCGCTTGCCCCGGCCATCCGGAGATCGAGCTTGCGCTGATGCGCATGTGGCGCGCGACCGGCAACGAAAAGTACAAGGCGCTTGCAAAGCATTTTGTCGATGTGCGCGGACAGGCGCCGAATTATTTCATGGAAGAGGAAAAAGGGCGCGGCTGGAATGTGTGGAGCGGCACCGTAGAGCTGAACACCGACTACACGCAGAGCACGCTGCCCGTGCGCGAGCAGAAGGACGCGGTGGGCCATGCGGTGCGCGCCGTGTACCTCTATACCGGCATGGCGGACGTCGCCAAGGAGACGGATGACGCGGAGCTGCTTGCAGCCTGCCACAATCTCTGGGAAAGCATCACGAAGCGCCGCATGTACGTGACGGGCGGCATCGGTTCCACGTTTATGGGCGAGGCGTTTACGGTGGACTACGACCTGCCGAACGATACGGTTTACGCGGAGACCTGCGCCTCGATCGGCCTGATGTTCTTTGCCAAAAAGCTGCTCGAAAACGAGCACTGCGGCGAATACGGCGACGTGATGGAGCGCGCGTTTTACAATACGGTGCTCGCCGGTATGCAGCTTGACGGCAAGCGCTTCTTCTACGTGAATCCTCTGGAAGTTGTGCCCGGCGTATCCGGAAAGGCCGTCACGCATGCGCAGGATCTGCCCACGCGGCCGCAGTGGTATGCCTGTGCCTGCTGTCCGCCGAATGTGGCGCGCGTCGTTTCCTCACTCGGCGCGTACGCGTACAGCGAAAATGACGCGGCTTTCTTTATCGACCTCTACGTGGGCGGTACGGTGCAGACGCAGAAGGGGATCTCACTCACCTGCAAAACGGACTTCCCACACGGCGGTGAGGCGGTTTACACGATTTCCGGCTCGGCTGAGACGACGATCGCTGTCCGAATCCCGGCGTGGAGCGAGCATACGGAATTGACCGTGAACGGCAAGGCGATCGATCTTGCGGCAATAACGGACGACGGTTATGCGTATATCCGGCGGAATTGGCAGGACGGCGATACGCTCACGCTTACGCTGGATATGACGCCGCATGTCGTTTACGCTTCGCCGAAGGTCGCCGCCGATACCGGCAAGGCCTGCGTGCAGCGCGGCGCGCTGGTTTACTGCGCGGAGCAGGTCGATAACGGCGAAATTCTGCCGCTTTATATCCGCGAGGACGCCGTGCCGCAATCGCTGCCCTTTGAGCCGGAGACGCTCGGTGGGATTACGCCGGTGGAGATTGACGGCTATAAGGCGGAGGACGACGGCGCGCTGTATTCCACAAGGAAGCCGAAGCTTGTGGAAAAGAAGCTCCGCCTGATCCCCTATTACACATGGGCAAACCGCGGCGAGAATCAGATGCGCGTCTGGCTTCCGGTCCGGTGAAGCGAAAGGGACGAAACCGGGCTCTGTAAAATCTGAAAAGGTGCTCGGCGGTTTCCGCTCCATGTGAAATAAGAGCTGAAATAAAACGGAATAAAAGTTGAAGTAAAGGCGCTGTGCAGGATGCAAAGCGCCTTTGTTTTATGAAAAAACCATTTTGTTCCACTGGGACAGGGCCTATCCTTCTGCCGTAAAGCTTTCTGTTAAACCGGACGGTAGAAAATAAGGGGCGTGGCCCACAAGAAGGCTTTACGGGCAGCTCCCATGAAAACCGCCATGGAGGCTTACTCAAAATCAGGCGAAGCCTGAAATTTTCGCGGCAACCCTATTCCTGACTGTCCAGCATGGCCTTGCTCCACGTCTCAATAGCCGCAAAAACCGGAAACAACAGGTCGCATTTCTCGGTCAACGAATATTCTACCCGCACGGGCATCTCCATGTACTGCTGCCTCTTCACCAAACCGTCCCGCTCTAATTCCCGCAGGGAGGATGCCAGCATGGTGTTGGTAATGCCGGTGATTTTGCGCATCAGGCCGTTGTAGCGGGTAGGGCCGCTCAACCTCAGGGTGCATAGAATAGAAATTTTCCATTTGCCTCCCAGGATTTTCATGGCGTACAGCATAGGGCAGGGCTCCATGCAGTGGCACGACTTTTCTTCACAGGCACTCATTTTTTCGGACCTCCTCATAATAAACTGCGATGTTGCTCTTTTACCTCGCTTGTGTTATTATACCAAGTAGCAAAAGCAGAGTAAAGAGCTTTTTGCAATTTTATTAAATTCATGGGAAGTCATTGTAATGAAAGCAAGCATTCTGTATCTTTCCAAGACTGGAAATACGAAGGCTATGGCGGAGCAGATTGCCGGGGGCATGTCTGCCGAAGGTGTGGAAGCGAAGATTTTCCCCATTGACGCGGTAGACAAGGATTGGGTCAACGAGAGCAGCTGCGTCATCATCGGCTCACCGACTTATTACGCCGATGTCAGTGCGGAAATAAAGGCGTTTTTGGAGACCCTGGGCGGTTACGGCGTGGCAGGTAAGCTGGGCGGCGCATTCGCAACGGCGGGATTCAGCTATGGCGGCGGCGACATCGCTTTGCAGACGATCCTCACCCATATGATGTTTTGGGGAATGCTCACCTACTCTGGCGGTGGAGCCGCAGGTAACCCACCCATCCATCTGGGGCCGGTGGCAGGCGGTTCGGCGTCTGACGGGACGCCGGAGCTGTTCAGGGATTACGGCCAGCGTATGGCGAGAAAAGCAAAAGAGCTGTTTTGACGGATACCATTGAGGCGCTGCCGGCCAGCAGAAGCTGCTTTTTACCGGTGAGCCGCTTGACGGCTGGGACCTGCAGCCTATCCGGGGCGTGGGATGAGATCGCCGCAATGGGCTGTAGGCCGTGTAAGCTGTGCCGGCCTTAGAACTGAATACTGGATTTTGAGCCATTGTGAAGCTGCGGTTTTACAATGGCTCATTTTTACTTATGAAAAAAACCGATGGGATAAAGGCCGGACCGAAGCGCTCCGGCCAGCCGGATTTTTGAATTTGGCGGATATGACGGCAGAGCGGCGGACGGCAAAATGTAAGGCGCGGATTGGTCGAATTACGATTCGAAATTTCCAAAATGCAAAAATTATATTCTGAATATTGCGCTTGTGGCGGGATTTGCGGATTTCAAAAGATTATGATTACAAGTTTTGGGCGGGTAACAGGCGAAAATCGGGCGGAAGAAATTATGGAACAGAGGTAAACTGTAAATACCGGAAAAAAGCGAAAAAGGCAGGAGGAAAAGCAATGTTCGATAATTTTTTAATCAGAAAAGACAGTCTGGAAAACGAAGCGGACGCAGACGGCAACATCGTCGGCTTCAAATTTGCGGTGAGAAATGCAAATTATCGTGGGGTGTATCTCTCCCTTCACAACGGATATTACATCCAGGTAGACGGGCTCCGGTATAAGAGGGATGTGCAGACCTTTGAGATTAACGGGAAAGCCCCGAGAACTTTTGAAGAGATTAAGACGGCGGTATGGGAGCACTGGGATTATGACGACGAAGGCGTCGTCCACGTTAAAAAGGAAGGCGGGCTTGAGCCGGGAAAGCATGTGATCGAGTTCCAGCAGTCGATTTTGGCCGCTTACGGATATCTTCCGACGGATGAAGAGTGGGTAAAATGCCCGCCTGAGCCGGGTACCGGAGCGGGATCGGATAAGACAAAAAACATTGTAACGTATGAGCTGGAATTGCAGAAATAACAGGAGGAGAAAGATGGGTTCGTGGAACAGTGGAGCTGCTGGCTGGAGAAATATAACCTTGAAGCGGTGACTATGGATGTGTTCTGCGACGTATTGCAGTTCAGGGATCATGTGATGAGCCTGGAAGAGTGTGCAGAGCGATTAAGACACGATATCAGACTCGCCAAAAGATTGGGCTTTAAAAATGTCCGGACGCTTGCAACGACTCCGATAGAGGTAATGGAACTTGCTCTGGATGTCGCGGAGGAATGCGATATCCGGATCGGAAAGGAAATCCACGCGCCGATTCCGCTGAACGGGCAGTACGTAAAGGAAATCCGGGAGGTTGTGGAGAGGACGGGGACCAAACATCTGGGAATTGTTCCGGACTGGGGAATCTTTACATACCGCCCGTCGGAGGTGACGCTGGACTGGTATGTCCGTCAGGGCGCCAAACGAAAGACCTGTGAATTGGCGGACCGGCTTTGCATGGACAATTACACGGGAAAGAGCGACGAGCTGAGCAAGATAGATCTGTCTCTGTACTCGGCAGGCAATGTCGAATCCTTTTTCCATCGTTATCTTAAAACGGGCGATGCGCCAAAGGATCTTGTCGGCGCGTTTCAGAAGATGGAAAAGCTTGTGAAGGAAAATATCCCGGATTATACGGATATTGACTTTGAGGTTATGGGACAGGCGTTTCTGCTTTCCAGAGCAAGGGTGGAGGACTTGATTCCGTTGATGCCGATTATCGTGAACTTCCATGGAAAATTCTACAATATGTCAGAGGTGGAGGGGCAGCCGGGCGTGTACGAGGATAAAGCCGTAGATTATGTAAATCCGATCCGGGTATTGAAGGAATATGGCTATGACGGCTATATCAATTCGGAATATGAAGGACAGAGAAGGTTTCAGGACCGTACGGAAAAAGAGCTGATCAGTGAGGTCGATCAGGTGAGAAAGCATCAGGGCATGTTATGGAACCGGATCTGACGCGCAAGGAATTGGACTATCTGAGAGCGAGCAGTATCGGTAAAATTTCCATTAAAGAAATTACGGGCAGGGACGGGTGCATGGAATTGGAAATGGATTTGGAACCAAATGAAATTCGCTATGTCCATATTTACCGGAAATGAGCTCTTGCCCGGGTTGGACGAGGAAGTGTTGGAATGTACCATTTGTTTAAAAACAGATTGGCATAGCAAAACACCCCAATTGTCGGCAATCATAGCTGTCTGACAATTGGGGTGTTGTTCGCCTTCGGGACTGCATCGCGTGCTAATAGAACATTTCCCTGCGGGGGCGCGCCCGCTCCGGGCGGTGCGTTCCGCATGCGGAGAACTCAGTCAATGAAGGGCAGGCCGTGGCCGTCCACGAGCTTCTTGCCCTGTAAGAGCTGGATGCCCTCGACGATGCTCCAAATGATGGAGACGGGGGAAAGGAAAAAGCAGGAAAGCACGGAGATGGCAAGCTGCGCGATACCGATGCCGATGCGGCCCTGATAGAAGTTATGGACGCCGAAAACGCCGAACAGAATAGCCAGCAGCGCGGTCGCAATGCGGCTCTTTTGCGCATAGGTCTTCGGGTTCTGATACGGGTTCTGATAATTCGGCTGGTACGGATTTTGATAGGGCTGCTGATAGGACGGCTGGTAGTTTGGCTGCGGCTCGTTATAGGGCGGCTGATACTGCTGCGTATAGCGCGGCGGCTGATAACCATTGCCCTGCGCGGAATCCGGCTGCACCGGCGTTTCCGGGTTCGACTGTGTATATTGAGGCGGCTGGTACGGGGGCACCGGATGCTGGGTGTACTGCGGCGGCTGGTAGTAGGCCTGCTGGTACATCGGATGCTGCGGAGCGGGATCGGTAAAGGGGAATTCCGGCGCCGCGGCCTTTGCGGGCGGAACGTGCATTTCCGGCGCAGTGGGAATTTCCACGTCCTGCAGGGCTTCAACGGCGGCATGAATCTGCTCCGCTGCCGTCGCCGGATCCACGGTCAGCTCCGGTACGGGGTGCGGTTTTTCCGACTGCGGCGCGGGCGCCGATTCCTGCGCGGCGGAGGCATCCTGCCAAACCGCAGGCGCCGGCTCCTGAGCTGCAGGCGTTTCCGGCTGTGGGACAGGCGCGGCCTCGGGCTGCGCCGCAGGGGTGTTGTTCTGCATATTATCGTTAAAATCTGTCATCTTCCGATTCTCCCTTCTGGTTCGGTCAGTCCTTCAGCTTGACGCCGTTGCTGTCCGTGTTGATCTTACGCTCGAGAATCTGCACGCCCTCGACGATGCCCCAGATCATCATGGCGACGGTGCCGAGCCCGCAGGTAATGATGGAGCCGAGCGTTGCGACGAGAATCTGGATCAGGCCGCGCTGGCTGTTGCCGAGATAAAAATTGTGTAGGCCGAGGGTTCCGGCGAGTATGCCGAGGATACCTGCGGCCAGACGGCTTTTCTGCGGGTAGCCCTCCGGCGGATCCATGCCTTCAAAGGGGACGGCGTTGTAAACCGGGGGCTGCGGAGCGGGATTCTGGCCCGTGTAGCCTGCCGGGTTTGTGTAGGGATTGTAATTGTTGTCCTGCATATGAGTTACCTCTTTCCGTGATCGTAGCGCGTCACTTTCTGGTTTTATTGTACCGAAAGCGCCGATGCATTGCAAGTGATTTTGTGTGGATGTAAGAATGTCTTAAATTTTGTTAAGATGCCGGACGGAGGTTCGGAAGAATTTTGTCCGGCCCTGCCGCAAATCTTGAAAATTTTTGCGGTGTGATGTATACTTAAACAACATAAACAGAGGGAAACAGCCGGAGACGGACCGGACGGCCGGCGCATCCTGCGCGGCCGCCGCCCGTAAAATTGGAGAACAGAAAGGAAAAGGATTTGCTATGAAAATTAAGATTTCTGCGGACAGCACATGCGATCTTTCCGCCGCGCTGCGCGAAAAGTACGATATCGGCATCACGCCGCTGTACATTGAAAAGGAGGGGAAGAATTACCGGGACGGCATCGACATCGTGCCGCAGGACATTTATGATTATGTCGGCTCCGGAAAAGGTGTATGCCGCACGGCGGCTGTAAATACCGGCGACTATCTGGAATATTTTTCCGCCTACAGGAAGGAATACGACGCGGTGATCCACTTTAACATCAGCGGCGAGATGTCCAGCTGCTACCAGAACGCCTGCGTGGCGGCGGAGGAGCTTACAAACGTATATGTGGTCGATTCACGCAACCTCTCGACCGGTATCGGCCTGCTGGTGCTGGAGGCCGCGGAGCGCGCCGCAGCGGGAGAAGCGCCGGACACGATTGCGGAGACCATGCGCGAAACGGCGCGGAAGGTTGAGGCGAGCTTTGTGATCGACACGCTGTTTTACCTGCAAAAGGGCGGGCGGTGCTCCTCGCTGGTCGCGCTCGGCGCCAATCTTTTGAAGCTCAAGCCCTGTATTGAAGTGAAGGACGGCGAAATGGGCGTAGGCAAAAAATACCGCGGGAAAATTGAAAACTGCATTGCGCAGTACGTGCACGACCGCCTCTCCGGACGGGAGGATGTGCGCCGAAACCGTATTTTTATCACGCATTCGGGCTGTGCGCCGGAAATTGTGGAAAGCGTGCGCGGGATCATCGCGGAATGCGGCGGCTTTGACGAGGTGCTGGAAACGACCGCAGGCTGCACGGTTTCGAACCACTGCGGGCCGAACACGCTGGGCGTGCTTTTCATCCGCAAGTAACCGGTTTTCCGTTTGATTTTTAGCTTTCGAAGGGATATTGTGGTTTATGGCAATGCATGAAAAATGTAAACAGACGGCGCAGGCCGCCTGGGAGTATGTTGCGGCGTTTTTGCGCTGGGCGGTGCTGGGCGCGGCGGTCGGTGCCATCGGCGGCGCGGTGGGTTCCCTGTTTTCAAAGGCCGTCGAGTATGCGACGAACCTGCGGGGGGAAAACGGCTGGCTTTTGTACCTGCTGCCGGTGGGCGGCCTTGCGATCGTCGGGCTCTATAAGCTCTGCCGCGTTTCCGGCGTCGGCACGAATGAGGTCTTTGAAAGCGTGCGCGCGGAAAAAGGCGTTTCCGTTTTGCTGGCGCCTGCGATTTTCCTCGGCACGGTCATCACGCACCTGTTCGGCGGCTCCTCCGGGCGGGAGGGCGCGGCGCTGCAGCTCGGCGGCAGTGTGGCGACGCTGCTCGGCCGGGTGTTCCGCCTCAATGAGCAGGACAGGCACATTCTCACAATGTGTGGCATGAGCGCCGTTTTCGCGGCGGTGTTCGGCACGCCGATGGCGGCCTGCGTCTTTGCCGTGGAGGTCGTCAGTGTGGGCCGGTTTTGCTCGGCGGCGCTGTTTCCGTGCATCACGGCCTCGTCGACGGCGTTCGGCGTGGCGCAGCTTATCGGGATAAAGCCGGAGCGCTTCCCGGTGGAGCTTGTGCCGGACTTTTCCCCGGACACGCTGTGGTGCGTGCTTGTGATTGCAATCGCCGGCGCGGTCGTCAGCATCCTGTTTTGCTGGGCGATGCACACGGGCGCAAAGCTGTGGAGCCGCTTTTTGAAGAACGAGTTTCTCCGTGCGGCGGCTGGCGGCGCCGCTGTGATTCTTCTGACGCTGCTTGTCGGCACGACGGATTACAACGGCGGCGGAATCGATGTGATTGAGCGCGTCTTTGAGGAGGGCTCCGTGCGGCCGGAAGCCTTCCTGCTGAAAATCCTCTTCACGGCGGTTACGATCGGCGCGGGCTTTA
>JAHZCM010000041.1:0-5432 GCA_019422905.1 Oscillospiraceae bacterium | reverse complement strand
GGCTTTAAGGGCGGCGAGATTGTCCCCACGCTCTTTATCGGCGCGACGATGGGCGGCTCGGCGGCCCTTCTGATCGGCCTGAACCCGGCGTTCGGCGCGGCGGTGGGCATGGCGGCGCTGTTTTGCGGCGTGACAAACTGCCCGCTTGCGACGGTGCTGCTGAGCATCGAGCTGTTCGGCGGTGGGGGCGCGCTGTTTTATATGCTTGCGGCGTTCGTCAGCTTCCTGTTTTCGGGGTATTTCAGCCTGTATTCGGGCCAGCAGATTGTTTTCTCCAAGCTGCGCGAGGAGGAAGTCAATGTGCGCGGGCACTGATGGCCTGCAAAGCGCGGCGCCCGGGCAAAAAAGCCTGGAAGCGTACCCGACCGAATTATGCCGGGCAAATCCTTTCCCGGCAAAAAAGCGGAGGATACGGCTGTGTTCGACGCCGAGCGGCTTCAAATTGCGGAAAACGGCAGGTTTTCTTGACAAACTGCCCGCGGGGTGGTACAGTTAATTCGACAAATGAAAACGGGGGGCTTGTAAACAGGCTGAGAGGAGGGTGTGACCCTCGACCCGAAAACCTGATTTGGATAATGCCAACGTAGGGAACGAAGCTCCGGGTATGCGCATTGCCGCATACCCTTTTTGTTTTGGCCGCTGGCGGAAAGGGTGAAGTGAAATGACGTATACAACACAGATGGATGCGGCCCGCAGGGGCATCTGCACCAAGGAAATGGAGGCTGTCGCGAAAAAAGAGCATATCGCGCCGGAGCGGCTCATGCAGCTGATGGCGGAGGGCAAGGCCATCATCCCCTGCAATAAGGTGCACACCTGCATTGAGCCGAACGCGCTCGGCTCAATGCTCAAAACGAAGATCAATGTCAATCTCGGCACCTCGCGCGACCTGACCGACCTCGACATGGAGCTTCGGAAGGTGAACCGCGCGGTGGAGATGGGCGCAGAGGCCATCATGGATCTCAGCTCGTTCGGCGACACGCAGAAGTTCCGCCGCAAGCTGACGCACGAGTGCCCGGCGATGATCGGCACCGTGCCGATTTACGACGCGGTGGTCTATTACCACAAGGCGCTCGGCAAAATCACGGCGCGCGAGTGGATCGATATCGTGCGCATGCACGCCGAGGACGGCGTCGATTTTATGACGATCCACTGCGGCATCAACAAGGAGACCGCGAAAAAGTTCAAGCGGAACCGCCGCCTGATGAATATCGTCTCGCGCGGCGGCTCCATCATCTTCGCGTGGATGGAAATGACCGGCGAGGAGAACCCGTTTTTCCAGTATTTCGATGAAATCCTCGATATCTGCCGCGAATACGACGTGACGCTGAGCCTCGGCGACGCATGCCGCCCCGGCTGCCTGAAGGATGCCACCGACGCTTCCCAGATCGAGGAGCTCATTACGCTCGGCGAGCTGACGAAGCGCGCGTGGGAAAAAGACGTGCAGGTCATGATCGAGGGTCCCGGCCATATGCCATTGAATCAAATTGCGGCGAATATGGAGATTCAGAAAACACTGTGCCACGGCGCGCCGTTTTATGTGCTCGGCCCGATCGTGACTGACGTTGCGCCCGGCTACGACCACATCACCGCCGCGATCGGCGGCGCGGTTGCGGCGATGAACGGCGCTTCGTTCCTCTGCTATGTCACCCCGGCGGAGCACCTGCGCCTGCCGGATGTGGACGACGTGAAGGAGGGCATCATCGCGGCCCGCATTGCGGCGCACGCGGCGGATATCGCAAAGGGCGTGCCGAACGCGATAGATTGGGACAACGCGATGAGCGCAGCGCGCAAAAAACTCGACTGGAACGCGATGTTCGACCTTGCGATGGACCCCGAAAAGGCGCGCCGCTACCGCGAATCCTCCCGCCCGGAGAAGGAGGACACATGCAGCATGTGCGGCAATTTCTGCGCGGTCAAAAACATGAACCGCATTCTGGACGGCGAAATCGTCTCCATCTTCGACGAATGATCCGCACGACGATGTCCGCTGGGGCGCGTTCTTTGGGGCTTCTTAGTAATGAAACGCATCGCAAATACATAACGAAACAGCGCCGGGATTCCGACGCCGTTTTCCGTTCTTTATCCGATCTGATTTAATCGCTGTTGATCACTTTTCCGATGATGCCAAAAAAGGTGTCCAGAGATGATTTGCGATCCGCCAGAGCATCTTCCAGTGAGAAATCGCCGTAGACATTTTCCACCTGTTCTGGTGTCCACTCGTCTCCGATTGTTTCCGTTTCCTCAATAAAAACCGCAATGTCTTTTTCTTTCATTTCGTGTCATGCTCCTTTCAAAATCCCAGTTAGTATTTGACTTATTTCCTGAACGGTCTGGAAAACACTTTCCCGCCTTCTTGAACCAATTCTTCTGCATGATCTGATATAAAGTCTGCAACGGGATGCCATGCTTTTTTGAAGGCAAAAAACAACTGTCCGTTGATTTCTTTTGTGGGGCATGTGTATTTTCTTCCGCCAGATGCAATCTGGCACCATTTTAAGATTTTATTTACTCCCAGTACAAGCATGCTGTCACTCTTTCTTTTTTTGTTAACCGCCGTTTGTGAGAAGCTTGGCGAGCTCAGAATCCGCGCCGAGGATGATGGTTTTTTCGTCGCCGTTCAGCGTTTGTTTCAGCGCGTCCAGCGCAAGGGTGAACTCATAGAATTCCTGCTTTTCGGGTGTGTTGTACGTCTCGGCCAGCATGCGCATGTACTCGGCTTCGCCTTCGGCAACGAGCTTTGCGGCCTCCGCCTCGGCGTTGGAAACGATGATGTTCACCTGCTTATCCACGTCGTTGCGGATCAGGGAGGCCTCGTAGTTGCCGTCCGCGGTGTATTTTTCCGCGATCTGCTGGCGCTCGGAGATCATGCGGGTGTATACCGCGCTCTCGTTGGCCTCCGGCAGGTCAAAGCGCTTGATCTTCACATCCTCGACCTCGATGCCGTAGTTTACGGCAAGCGCGCCGACGTTTGTCGTAATGCCCTCGTAGATGTCGTTGCGGGCGGCGCCGTCGTCCATATTGATGATATCCGCCTGCGAAAGCGTGCCCATCACGTTTTTCAGCGCGTTATAGGTCAGCGCGTTGAGACGCTCCTCCGCGACGGTCGTATTGCCGAGCGACTGGTAGAATCTGAGTGGGTCGGAAATGCGCCAAAGCACGTAGCAGTCCACGGTCATGTTCTGCTTGTCGGCGGTCAGCACCTCGCTGGGCGGGATGTCGTACAGCATGGTGGCCTTCGGAAAGTATTTGACGCTGTCAATGAACGGCAGTTTGAAGTGCAGGCCGGCGTCGTCCGTTGTGGAAATGATCTTGGAGACGCGCACCGTGCAGCCATATTCGTTCTCCTGAACGGTGTACATCGAGCTGAACAGGCAGACGGCGGCGACGAGCACGACGGCTGCAATAATTATGAATTTCTTTTTCATCGCTTAATTCTCTCCTTCTGCGGGCCGGGCGGCGGATGTCTGCGTACCGCTGTCCTGCACAAAGCTCTCCAGCGGCAGAACCATATCCACATTGCCGTCTGCGCCGGTGGTGTCTATATACACCTTCACGCCGGGTAGCGCCTCGGAAATGGCTTCGTAATACATGCGCGACCGTGTGATGTCCGGGTTCTGCTGGTATTCCGCGAACATCGCCTCAAACATCGCGACCTGCTCGACAGCCTCGTTGATACGCTTTTGCTTCAGGTATTCGGCGTTGCGCAGCAGCTCGTCGGCGGAAGCCTCCGCCTGCGGGAGCTGGGCGTTCTGATAGGCGCGGGCCTCGTTCAAAACGGTTTCCGCCTGCTGCTTCGCCGTTTCCACAGCTTTAAACGCTTCCGTGACCTCGTCGGTCGGCGGGTCGGAGTCCTGAATCTTGACGTCCACCAGCGTCAGGCCGATGTCATAGGTTTGGAGAATCTCGGTGACAAGCTCCTTGACGCGCATCTGAATCGATTCCTTGCCGGTCGTCAGGACGGAATCGACCGCCTCGGAGCCGACCACATTGCGCACTTGGCTTTGCAGCAGATTGCGCAGGATCGTTTCCGGGTCGTAGGAGCCGTACAGGTACTGCTCGGGATTGCTGACCTTGTATTCGACGAAGAATTCCACGTTGACGATGTTGTAGTCGCCGGTGATCATCTTCGTTTCGCTCTCGATCACGTCGAAATTATCGGCGGAGCTGCCGATGGTGCGGTAGCCGAGCTCCAGCTTCTGATAGACGTTTACATCCACCTTTTCCACGTGCTGAATACCGAGCGGCAGCTTGAAGTGGAAGCCGGCGTCGGTGACGTCCGTCACCTTGCCGAAGGTCGTTACGACGGCCTGCTGCTTATCGTCCACGGTATACCAGCAGGTGGCGGCGATGGCGAGGACGAGAACGGCGATGAGGCCGATCAGGATGTACCGCGGCAGCTTTTTGATAAAACTGCCGTTTGGCTTCACGGTGTAGACCGGCGGGTTCTCCCCAAGCGGGCTTCCCGCGCTTTTGAACGGTTCAAACATGTGTAAATCTTCCTTTCCCTGTGTGTTTTGAGCATAAATCCTTTTTCAAAATTGTTTCGCGTTCCGGCTATTCCGGAAGCGCGTGCAGCATGCGCTGCGCCTCGGCCTGCAGCTCAGCGGAGCGCCATGCGGCGATCATGATGCGCAGCACCTGCTCGATGCGCGCCTTTGCACCGGGAATCGGCTCCGCATAGTCGTTCAGGCTCTCCTCAAGCAGCAGCGCGATCCGCTCGGGCGACGGAAAGCCCTCCCGGGTAACAGCGCGCGCCAACGTGACAAACGCGCCGTATAGCTGTGTGTCGTCGATGGTGTCGTCCCCCTCGTCGTCCAGCGCGCCGTTGATGTACCGCAGAAGCCGGCAGATCTGGTCGATCGGCAGCGCGCTTTTCAGCGCGTTGATGATCAGGATGCGGCTCAATTGGCGGCGGGTGTATTTGCGCTGCTGCGGCGGCGCCAGAAAGCCGCGGCGCACCCAGTTCTGCACGATATAAGGCTCAAGCCCCGTGACCTGCGTAACCTGCGAGAGCACCAGCCCGCCCGTGAGGAACATCGCGGAGAAAACCTCCTCTGCGGCCTCCTGCCGGTCAAGGTCTACGGAGAGCACCGTGCCGGGTAATGTCCATTTCAAGTTCTCATCTCCTCGTTAAATTATGATATGAGTATAATACACAATCGCGTGATTGTCAATAAGAATTTGAAGATTTTTTGAATTTTCCGAAAATTTTTTTGCGGCCGCGTAACCAAATGGGGGCGGCTTCTTCCTTATAAGGTGAAAGGGAAAAACGCAGGCTTCCCACATTTAAAAATAGTCTGTAGCTGCAAAGGAAAATTGTCCGGAGAGGAGTTTTAAGTTTGAAACATTGTAATTTAAGCAGCATCGCGAAAAGTGGGCACGAAAACAGACCACCTTGCGGTAGCCTAAAAATATGGTAACACAGCCTATCC
>JAHZCM010000004.1:40073-41515 GCA_019422905.1 Oscillospiraceae bacterium | reverse complement strand
CAGATAAAGGTCGGCGGTTTTGTGGAAGCCTGCGTCATGTAGTAGATCTTCAGCCGCCTGCCCTTATCCGTCGGCGGCTGCACGCGGGCCGTCGCCTGCGCGAGTATATCCTTCAGCGTGCCGGTCGTGATGCGCATCGCGTTGCTGGAAGCCACGTGGCGAATCAGCTCAAAAAGACGGTCCAGCCGCTGGCCGGTCTGGGCAGAAATAAAAATAATCGGCGCGTAAGACATAAAGGAAAAATCCTTCTCGAGCTTCGCGCGGTATTCCTGCATCGTTTTGTCGTCCTTCTCCACGGCGTCCCATTTATTGACCGCGATGATGCAGCCCTTGCCCGCCTCATGGGCGATGCCGGCCACCTTGGAATCCTGCTCCGTAAAGCCCACCGTCGCGTCAATCAGGATCACGCACACGTCGGCGCGCTCCACCGCCATCTCCGCGCGCAGGTTGCTGTAATGCTCAATGGCGTCCTCCACCTTGCTCTTGCGGCGCAGTCCGGCCGTATCGATGAATGTGAACGTACCGTGCGCATTCTGAATCGTCGTGTCCACAGCGTCGCGTGTGGTACCCGCAATATCGGAAACAATGCAGCGGTTTTCACCGGAAACGCGGTTGACGAGCGACGACTTGCCGACATTCGGCTTACCGATCACCGCGACCTTGATGATCTCGCTCTCTTCTTCCTCATCCTGCTCCTCAGGCAAATACGCAAAAACCGCATCCAGCAGATCTCCGGTGCCATGCCCGTGCACGGAGGAAACCTGAATCGGGTCGCCAAGGCCGAGATTGTAAAATTCGTAGAAATCCACCGGCGGCTCGCCGAGGGTATCGCACTTATTGACGCAGACCACCACCGGCACATTGCTGCGCTGGAGCATCTGCGCGATATTCAGATCCGTCGCCACCATGCCGGTGCGCACGTCGGTTACAAAAATGATCGCGTCCGCAGAATCAATGGCAAGCTGCGCCTGCGCGCGCATCTGCGATAAAATGACATCCTTGGATTCCGGCTCGATACCGCCCGTATCAACGAGGGAAAACTTCCGGTTTTTCCACTCACATTCCCCAAAAATACGGTCGCGCGTAACGCCCGGCGTATCCTCCACAATGGAAAGGCGCTGTCCGATCAGCTTGTTGAAAAGTGTGGATTTGCCGACATTCGGTCTGCCGACAATCGCCACGATCGGTCTTGACATTCCGTTTCCTCCTTACTTTATGCTCTCCGGCAGCGGGCCGAGCATATCCCGCAGCTCGCCGCCGGCATCCTTCTGCATCCGTTTCGCCGGAACCCCCAGTGTGCGGCTGAGCGCCTCCAGCGTCATGTCGTCTAAAAATACATCCTCATTGGCCATCAGCATCGCGTTCGGAATCAGAATCTCGTCGCCGAGGTTCTCTTTTTCCAGTCTCCGAACGAGATCCTGCCCGACCAGAAGGCCGGTCAC
>JAHZCM010000004.1:21443-40063 GCA_019422905.1 Oscillospiraceae bacterium | reverse complement strand
CGCCAAAAAAATCATTGTGCACCGGAACCAGATTGATCTCAAGCCCCGGAAATTTTTCACGCACCGCGTCGAACAGGCGGTCCAGAAACGCAAAAGCCGCCTCCCCGGTCGGAATCGTCACCCGCCGATGCAGCGTGCAGGCCGGAACTCCCTCCAACGCCCACAAAAGCTCCTCTTCCAAATCGCGCAGCATCCCCACGCCGTTTTCAATCTGCGGGAAGTCCTCGTAAAACTCATAGGGCGGCAGCTCGCGCTGGGCGATCAGATAGAATTCATCGCTTGGGAACACAGTGCGGGAGCCGCGCTCCGCACGGAACTTTTCGCCCCAGCGCTCCATAATTTCCAGAACCGACCGGGCGGTATCGCGATTGTAGGGTACAAGGGGAAACAGGCCCTTCCGGTAACGCGTCAGCCCCACCGGCACGCAGGCGACGCTTTGCAGGCATTCGCCGAGACCGAACATCTCCGAAAGCGTGAACTCCAGCTCCGGACCGTCGTTGAGCCCCGGGCACAAAACAATCTGGCAGTTCAGCCGGATATTGTGCGCCGCCAGACGGCGCACATGGCGCAGCGCATCGCCCGCAAAGCGGTTATTCATCATGGTGCAGCGCAGTGCGGGATTCATGGTGTGCACGGAAACATTGATCGGGCTGATGTGCATCTCGATGATGCGATCGATTTCATGGTCGTCGATATTCGTCAGGGTAATGTAATTGCCGAACAGGAAAGACAGGCGCGCATCGTCGTCCTTAAAGTAAAGCGTTTCACGCATCCCCTTCGGAAGCTGGTCGATAAAGCAGAACACGCATTTGTTGCGGCAGGCGCGCTGTTGATCCATCAGGTACGTTTCAAAATCAAGGCCGAGCGCTCCGTACTGCGTTTTGACGATTTTCTCCGTGCGGCGCTCACCGGACGGCTTTTCAAAAACGACCGTAAGGTGCGTATTCGTCTCGTAGAAGCGGAAATCCAAAATGTCCTGAATCGCATGGCCGTTGATCGAAATCAGCTTATCTCCCGGCTCCATACCGGCATACTCCGCAAAGCTGTGCGGCTCTACGCCGAAAATTTCCACTGCCACATCGCACACCCCCTTTTCGGCTGTCATTGTTCAGTATTCCCCAAAAAACAATAGAGAAGGAGCAAAATCTGCCCCTTCTCTATCTTGCACAATATTGTTTCAGGCAAAATTATGCTTCCTTTTTAACAACTTCTCTGCCGTTGTAGTAACCGCAGTTACCGCAAACCCTGTGAGGTGTCTTATACTCTCCGCACTGCGGGCATTTCATAAGGGCAGGAGCGTTAAGCTTCCACACGTTGGAACGTCTCTTATTCTGTCTGGCACTGGACACTTTTCTCTTGGGTACCGCCATCGTCAGCACCTCCTTATAGTAAACTAAAACTTTGGTGATCTGGAATCAATTCAGCAGCTGCCGCAGAGCCTCCAGACGGGGATCTGTCTGCTGCTTTTGACAGGCGCAGCCGCCCTCATTGAGGTTTTTGCCGCAGGTCGGGCAAAGCCCTCTGCAGTCCTCTTTACAGACGTACTTGGACGGCGTTAAAAGAATGATGTCGGAATAGATCAGCTCGTCCAAATCGAGCGTGTCCCCCTCAACGACAATGTAATCGTCAAAGTCCTCTTCATCATTCAGCTTATTCACGAGCACGTGAGAAATGCTGTGGGAAAGTTCTTTTCTGGTTTCCGTCAAACATCTGTTGCACGGCATCGAAAACGCATAGCTGACGGTGACATGCAGCTCCGCACTGGAAGCGAACGCCCGGATGTCCCCGACGACCTGCACCGGCGTGACAAACGGCCTGTAACCGTCCATTTCCACCGCCGACAAATCAATCGTGTAATCGATACGCTGAGAAATATTCTCTCCCGAGAAATACTTTTTTAAATCGATAAGCATAGGTATCCTCATACCGTACTGATATATTATAAATAGCAGACGGACTTTTGTCAAGGAAAAGTTTGAAAAATAAGGGGCTTTTCACCCTGAAAAAAGGCGTCCGGCGGATTTTTCCGCCGAAGCGCCGCTTTTTCTTCAAAAGGTACGGTAAACGCAGGGCTTACTTGCCGACGTACTCCATAACGGACTCCGGCAGTTCCTCAGCCGCAGCGGAAACCAGCAGGTAGATGTTGGCACCGGAGGATTCACTGAGCGTCTTGAGCTTCATGGTGAGCGCCTCAACATCCTGAACGCCGTTGCCGGTGATCTTCAGCGTGGAATCCACAAAAATATCGGTCACGTCATAATTTGCCGCGCAAATACCGCTGATAAACCCGACCAGCGCGTCCAAGCCGTTAATGCTGTACGCATCGGAATCAACGAGACGGGCCTTGTGGGAAATATCATATGTAAGCTTGAGGCTCTTTTCAATGACAACGACGTTGCCGTTCGAGTTTTGAACGGCCTCGTTCGCAAGCTCAATGAGCTTCTTTGTCTTGCCGGAACCTTTTTTACCAATTAAGAGAGTGATCATGATGGAGTCCTCCTGTATATTTTATTCCGCATAAACGGATTTACGCCTTGATTATTTGGAAAGTCTCGCTTCCAGCGCTTCCCGCTCGCCCTCATAGCCGGGCTTGCCGAGCAGGGCGAACATATTCTTCTTATAGCTCTCCACGCCGGGCTGGTTAAAGGGATTTACGCCGAGTATATAGCCGGAAATCGCGCAGGCCTTCTCAAAGAAATAGATGATCTGGCCGAGCGTATCCTCGGAGAAATCCGGTGCCTGCAGCACTACGCTCGGCACGCCGCCGTCGTTGTGCGCCAGCACGGTGCCCTCAAACGCTTTGCGGTTGATATACGCCATGCTTTTGCCTTCAAGGAAATTCAGGCCATCCACGTTTTCCGGGTCGTTTCCGATGACGATCTCACGCTTCGGCTTTTCAAAAAGCACCACCGTCTCGAAGAGGTTGCGCCGGCCGTCCTGAATGTACTGGCCCATGGAATGCAGATCCGTGGAGAACACGACGGATGCCGGGAACAAGCCCTTGCCGTCCTTGCCTTCGCTCTCGCCGTAGAGCTGCTTCCACCATTCGTTCATGAGCGTGTAGGAAGGCTCGTAGCTGACCATGATCTCCGTGGTTTTGCCCTTATTGTAAAGAATATTGCGGATCGCCGCATACTTGTAGCAATCGTTCTCCTCCAGCTTCGGATTGCTGTACGCCTCCTGTGCCTTTCTGGCGCCGGCCATCAGCGCATCGATATCCGCGCCCGCCACGGCAATCGGCAGCAAGCCGACCGCTGTGAGCACCGAATAACGGCCGCCCACGTCGTCCGGAACGACAAAAGTTTCGTAGCCCTCTTCGTCCGCAAGGTGCTTCAGCGTGCCGCGCGCCTTATCGGTCGTGCAGAAAATGCGCTTCTTCGCCTCTTCCTTGCCGTACTTCTTCTCCAAAATCTCGCGGAACACACGGAACGCAATCGCCGGCTCCGTCGTTGTACCGGATTTCGAAATCATATTGATGGAAACATCACGGCCCTCGCAGATTTCCACAAGCTCCGCAAGCGCAGAGGAGGAGATGCTGTTTCCGGTAAAATAGATGTCCGGCGTATCCTTCTTCAGCGCATTGTAGTTTGCGCCCTTCAAAAATTCAATCGCCGCGCGCGCACCCAGATACGAGCCGCCGATGCCAATGACGACGAAGACGTCCGTGTTCTTCTTAATGCGCTCCGCAGCCGCCTTGATGCGCGCAAATTCTTCCTGATCATACGTGGTGGGGAGCGTTATCCAGCCGAGAAAATCGTTGCCGGGACCCTCTCCGGATTCCAGCAATGCATGCGCACACTCCACCTGCGGAGCCATCGCCGTATACTCATGCTCCTGAACAAAGCCCTTCAAATATCCGCATTCCAACTTCAAAGACATTTTTGTAGCCTCCTGCCTAAATTTCTTCCTTCTGCCATGATCGCGAAACCTTTTCGTACTTTCATTCTACAATAATTTGATGCGTTTTTCAAGGCTTGAATGCTATTTTCACAAAAAGTTTCGATTTACGGCTCCGCAGCGGGCGCGCCGGCCCGGAAAAACCATTCCAGCAGATACCGGAATGCGGAGCCGAAGGTGATCGCCTTCGCTTCCTCTGCCGCCGTTATGGGGATTTCCTCCACCGTCTCGCCATTCCGCGTGACGCGGAGCGTGCCGACCTGCTGGCCGGCCTCCACCGGCGCTTCTATCGATTCCGGCAGCTCCAGCGCAGTTTCCAGCGCGCCCTGCTCGGAAACGGAGGTCAGCACGCCCGAAGGCGCGGCAGCCTCCAGCCGGACCGTATCGGTCATACCGCCCGTCACAGGCAGAACCGGAAGCTCCGGCGCCTCCGGCGCGGTGATTTTCCAATTTGCAAAGCCGTAATCGAGCAGGCTGGATGCTGCGGAGAAGCGGTCATTCGTGTTTTCCGCACCGAGCACAACGCCGATCAGCGTCATACCGTTTCGCTCCGCGGCGGCGGATATACAGCTTCCTGCCGCGCTGGTTGTGCCGGTCTTGAGGCCCTTGATGCCGTTATAGGAACGGACGAGCTTATTCGTATTGACAAGCTGCGTCTGTCCGTCGCGCACGTAATCGATCCAGATCAGCGTATAATCGAAAATCTTCTCATGCTGCATCAGCGCGCGGCTCATAACCGCCACGTCGTAGGCGCTCGTCAGGTGCCCGTCCTCATCGAGGCCGTTGCAGTTTTTAAAGGTCGTATCCGCCATACCGAGCTCCGCTGCCCGCGCGTTCATGCGCTCCACAAACGCTTCCTCCGTCCCGGCGACGGCCTCCGCCAGCACGACCGCCGCGTCGTTTGCGCTCATCACTACGCACGCCTTGATGAGGTCGTCCACCGTCATCTGCTCGCCTTCCTTGAGCCAGATATCGGAGCCCCCCATGCTCGCCGCGTGTGCGGAGGTCGTCAGCATGTCGTCATAATGCAGCACACCGCTGTCGATCGCCTCAAAGACGAGCAGGAGCGTCATGACCTTCGTGATCGACGCGCAGGGGCGAATCTCATGGGCGTTTTTCTCATAGAGCACCTCGCCGGTGGAAAACTCCATCAGCACGGCTGCCGGAGCCGGAAGCTCCATAGACTCCGCCGCGGCAGCCGTTGGGGCCATCTGAATCAGCAGCGTACAAACCAGCATGACAATCAGCCACAGCGATATGGCCCTCTTTCCTTTTCCTGTCCGAATGCGCATAATCAAGAACCGTCCTTTCCTCAGCCGGCATTTTCCATGGAAAGTGCCTTTGCACAAGCATATGCAGAAGCCTCTGCGGTTCATGCTGCGATTCTTCTCCCGCCGCTTTCCTGCGGCAATAAAAATATGCGCCGGCCCCGTTCTTCGGGACCGGCGCATGGCCGTATTTTCAGGTTCTCCGCACAGGAATCCCGCTTTCCGCAAGGTAGTCCTTGAGCGCCGGGATCTCGATCTCCCGGAAGTGGAATAGCGAGGCCGCCAGCACCGCGTCCGCTTTGCCTTTTGTAAAGGCCTCGGCAAAATGCTCCGGCTTTCCCGCGCCGCCCGACGCGATGACCGGGATGCCCACCGCCTCTGACACGGCGCGCGTCAGCTCCAGATCATACCCGGCCTTCGTTCCGTCGCAGTCCATACTGGTCAGCAGGATCTCGCCCGCGCCGAGCTTCTCGGCTTTTATGGCCCACTCCACCGCATCGATCCCGGTGTCCACTCGGCCGCCGTTCAGATACAGCGTCCAGCCGCCCGTCGGCCGCCGTTTGGCGTCCATTGCGACGACAACGCACTGGCTGCCGAATTTATATGCGGCTTCCGAAATAATCCGCGGGTTTTTAAGCGCCGCAGAATTGACGGACACCTTGTCCGCACCGGCGCGCAGAATCGCCGTGAAGTCCCCCACCGTGCGGATGCCGCCTCCCACCGTGAACGGGATAAAAATGCGGTTTGCCACCTGCGAAACAATATCGACCATGATATTCCGGGCATCCGATGAGGCCGTAATATCCAAAAGCACCAGCTCGTCCGCACACTGGCGGTCATACTCCGCCGCCGCTTCCACGGGGTCGCCCGCATCGCGCAGATTGACAAAATTCGTTCCCTTGACGACGCGCCCGTTTTTCAGGTCGAGGCACGGGATAATCCGTTTTGCATACATCAGGCTTTCCTCCCTTACTCGCCGGCCAACGCCGCAAAATTTCTGAGGAGCGCAAGGCCAAGCGCCCCGCTCTTTTCCGGATGGAACTGACAGGCAACCAAGTTGTCCTTTTGCACAGCCGCGTGAATCTCCGCGCCGTACTGCGCCGTGGCGGTCACGACGTCCTCCTCCGCCTGAAGGTAATAGGAATGCACAAAATAGACATACGGCTCCGCCGCAATCCCCTCAAACAGGCCTCCGGGCCTCCGTATTTCAAGCGAATTCCAGCCAATGTGCGGAATTTTCAGGCCCTCCTGTGCGGGAAGCCGCAAAACCTTTCCGCGCAGCAGGCCAAGTCCCTGAATGCCCGGCGATTCCTCGCTGCTTTCAAACAGGATCTGCAGACCGAGGCAGATTCCGAGAAACGGCCTGCCCGATGCGACAAAATCCTGAATCGGCGCTTCAAGCCCCCGGCTGCGCAGGGAGAGCATGGCGTCTCCGAAGGAGCCGACGCCCGGCAGCACCGCCGCATCCGCCGAGCGCAGCACCTGCGGGTCCTGCGTCACCACCGCGGTACAGCCGATATGTGCGAGCGCCTTTTCCACACTCCGGATATTGCCCGCACCATAATCTATAATTGCAATCATCGGTTTTTCCTCCGCTTTGATTTAATACGTTAAGATGCTATCACAAATGCGTTTTCCTGTCAATATACGCGATACACTTTTTGCCAGGCGTGTTCCGCCCCCTCATTTTCAAAAAAACCGGCACGGCACCACATGGGCATGTTCCGGCTTCAAAAGCCGTTCCATGTATAAGCCTGACCCGCAGTTTGCGCGGCAAGACAAAAGACGCACCGCTCAAAGCGGGCGGTGCGTCTCCAAATCATTCTGCGCTCTCCCAGTTCATGCTGCGTTCCACAGCCCTGCGCCAGCGGCGAACGGCAGGCTCCGCCGCGCCTGGCTCTGCCTGCGGGGTATACTCGCGCCCCACCTTCCAGATCGTGGAAAGCTCCTCCATGGAATCCCATACGCCGACCGCCAGCCCCGCCAGCATCGCCGAGCCGAGCGCCGTGGTCTCCAGACAGACCGGCTGCCGCACATCGCAGTGCAGAATATCGGCCTGATACTGCATCAGGAACCGGCTTCTTGACGCGCCGCCGTCCACGCGCAGCTCGGAAATCTTCACGCCGCTGCCGCTCTCCATTGCTTCAAACAGATCGAAGCTCTCATAGGCGATGCTCTCCAGCACCGCGCGGCAGATATGCGCCTTCGACGTGCCGCGGGTGACGCCCAGCAGCGCCCCGCGGGCGTACATATCCCAGTATGGCGCGCCAAGCCCCGTAAATGCCGGGACAAAAACGGCGCCGCCCGCGTCCGGCACGGTTTCCGCCAGCCGGTCCGCTTCCTGCGGGCTTTCGATCAGGCCCAGCTCGTCGCGCAGCCATTTGATCGCCGAGCCCGCGTTGAACGCGCTGCCCTCCAGCGCATAAACGACCGTATCGCCGATTTTCCAGCCGATCGTCGTCAGCAGTCCTTTGTCGGAAAACACCGGTTCTTCCCCCGTATTCATCAGGACAAAGCAGCCTGTGCCGTATGTATTCTTCGCCATGCCGCGCTCAAAGCAGCACTGCCCGAAGAGCGCCGCATGCTGGTCGCCCGCGATACCCGCAATCGGAATTTCGCGCCCGAATACGGAATCCGCGCACATCCCGACGATTCCGGAGGAATCCACAATCCGCGGCAGCGTCTCCCGCGGAATGCCGAGGATTTCGAGCATTTTATCGTCCCAATCCAGTTTTCGGATGTCAAAGAGCATCGTGCGCGACGCGTTCGTGACATCGGTGACAAAGCTCTTCCCCTCGGTGAGCGAAAAGATCAGCCATGTATCGATGGTTCCAAAGCGCAGGCGGCCCGCGTCGGCCAGCACTTTGGCGCGCGGCTCATGCTCCAGAATCCACTTCATTTTCGTACCGGAGGAATAGGGGTCGATCACCAGTCCGGTCGTCTCATGGATATAATCCGCCAATCCCTGCGCCTTCAGCCATTCGCATTCCGGCGCCGTGCGCCGGCACTGCCAGACGATCGCATTGCAGACCGGGATTCCGGTCTCCGCATCCCACGCCACAACGGTTTCCCGCTGATTTGTGATGCTGATCGCCGCGATATCGTCGGCGGTAATGCCGGCCTCGTGTACGGCCTGCCGCATCGCATACAGTTGCGTCTGCAGGATCTCCACCGCGTCGTGCTCCACATAGCCGGGCTGCGGATAAATCTGCGTGAACTCCTTTTGCCCCATACCGGCTACGCCGCCCATCGCGTCGAACAGCACGGCTCTGGAACTGGTCGTCCCCTGATCCAGCGACAAAATGTACTTTCCGATTTTCATTTGTCCCAACTCCTTATTCCCAAAATCTCACCAGCGGAAACGGTTCAGAAAGCGTTCCTTTTTATCCTCCTGTTCCCGGGTGTTTTTGATAATTTTATACCGCAGCACCCATTTCGGGTCGATATATTCCAAAATCGCCTGCGGCTCCCTGTATTTATACAACGGCCTCTGATTCTTCAAATCCGCAACCAAACGCACATGCGTGGCGGAGTTCACATCATTTGTGCCGACGATGATCGTCCTGTAATCCTTTGGGCTCGTATATTTGAAATTGCTCATAAAATCGACCCAGACCGAATATTCGGTCAGCTTAACATATTCCTTCGGCACATTGAGCCGGATGCGCACGGCGCCGGAAACACGCCCGCCCGTGTTCTGCTTTCGGCCGTGTACCACGCCGAATACCGGACACGCGCAGTGCAGATCCAGCATATCGATCAGCGCCGCATATTCGCCCTTGAAGGAAATGCTCGGATTCGCCCAGTAAACCTCCCCGCGCTGCAGAATTCGCATGACCGCGCTCGACTGGTAAGTATCGATAATCATTCTTCTAACCGTCCCCTTTCCTCGAATTCCCGTTCACCCATTTACCGAACCACCCACTCGTACAAAAAACGGTCAAACTCGCCGAGATCATTCGGTTTGATCAAATACTGCTTCAAAAGCGCCTGCTCATTATCAACCGTCCGTTTATAATATGCTTCCGCTATGCCGCCCGCAATACACGCCACCGTGTCCGTGTCGCACTTGACGCTGAATACGTTGCGGATGCAGCTCTCCCAGTCCTCGCTCTCCAAAAAGCAGCGGAACGCGAGCGGCATGGAGCCCGCCGCCGTGGCGTCGAATTTTCCCCGCGGCCTGTACGCCCAAAGCGGCTTATGCACAGGATACTCAAATTCCCTGTGAAAATACCTCGTCAGCGCTTTTTTGCTCTCGCCCTGCCGTCGCCACCGCCGCCTTCAGCCCCTCGACATGGCTGTGCGTGCATATCGCGCTTTTTTTCGCCTCTTCCTCCACCTTTTCCAGCGTGTTGAAATGATGGGCAATGTAGCTCACGCGCATGGCGCCGCCGTTTCCATAGCTGCCGTAGCCCGTCTCGCCGTGGCCGTCGAGCCACTCCTGAAACAGCGTGCCGTAGCCCACATGGCGGTACATCCGCCCCAGCTTGCCGTACGCCTTTGCATAGGGAATATCGTTGAGAATCGCATATTTTGTCGCAATCGTCAGGACCGTATCGTCCGTATACGAACAGCCGCTGCCAAACAGACTTACCGTTTTATAATCAAAGCCGGTCGGTTTGCTGAATTCAAACCGGGAGCCGGCTATATCTCCCAAAATTGCGCCTTTCATTCCAAATCCCCTTTACGCATATGGTGCTTTTAGTATAGCACAGTTTTATATTCTTTTCCACACATTTTCTGTGAATTTCTTCCCTGTTTTGACTTTTTACAAAAAATGCGGTATGCTATATTCAAACAATCCAGCGCAGAAAGGATCCTGCCACGATGAAAAAAACGCCAAAAAAAGCGGGCGCGCTGCTGCTGAGCGCCGCCCTGCTGCTTTCCTTTCCCGGCTGCCACACGGATACGCCGGACAATATATCTTCCGCAGAAGCTTCCGCTTCGCCGGAGATCTCTGTGGACCGCACAATCTCGGTTACGATTCCGGAAGCTGTGCTCCGCCTCACAGACGCGGACATGTCCGCGATGGCGCGCCGCCACGGCCTTGACAATGTCACAGACAACGACGACGGCTCCTGCACCGTCTGCATGACCGCCGAGGAGCAGGAAACGATCCTGTCCACACTCCGGGAAAGTCTGGACAGCCAGCTCGCAGCCCTGCCGGAGAGCGGCACATGGCCGTTTATTGACAGTATTGAGCTGAACAGCACCTGCACCGAAGTGACCATCCGCAGCGAAAAGGACCGGTACAGCCCCGTGCGTGACAATACCATGGCGCAGACCGTTTATATCCCCGCCCTGCTCTATACGGCATTCTCCGGCGGCGATACCGAAGCCTTTTCCCTGCACTTCACCGTGCTGGACGCAGACGGCAAAACCGCGCTCGGCGAATTCGACTATCCCGCGCCGGAGCCGGAAGTCAGTGCGGACGAAGAGCCGTCCGGGAATGAACCGGATGAAGAATAACCCTGTGCGGATGCAAAAAGCTGTGCGGCCTAAACGGCCCGCGCAGCTTTTTCCTTTTCCTTTCTCTTCATTTCCCGCCAGAGCGTACACAGCATGGTGATGTAACACGCGCCGCCGCCGAGGAAATTCGAAATCGGCTCGGCAAGGAAAACGCCGTTGACGCCCAAGCCGGGGATATACGGCAGCAGAAGCGTCAGAGGAATCACGATCACGACCTTGCGCAGCAGGGAGAAAAAGATCGCCTGCTTCGAGCGCCCAAGCGCCTGCGCCACGGTCTGCCCCGCAATTTGCAGCGACATCATAAAGCAGCCGAAGAAGTAGATGAACATGGAATCCGCGCACGCTTCCACAAGCGCCGGATCGTCATTGAAAATGCTGATAAAGAAGCGCGGGAAAAGCATCAGCAGAAGCCAGATCACCACCATGTAGCCCACGCAGATCGCGCTGATAAACCGGATGGCCGTTTGGACGCGCTTGTATTCCTCCGCGCCGTAGTTGAAGCCGATCACAGGGTTCGCCGCACTCGTCATACCATTGACCGGCGCAAAGGTGACCTCGCGGATCGAATTGATCACCGTCATAACGCCGACAAACAGATCCCCGCCGAACTGCGAAAGCATCATATTGCAGACGATCTGCACGGCGCTCGACGTAAAGCTCACGATAAAGCCGGAAATGCCCAGCGAAATAATCTCCCGCACCAGCTTCCACTGCGGCCGCATGTGCTTGAAGTCCAGGCGAAACAGCGTTTTTTTGCCGGTCAGGAACCGGATCACCCAAAGAGCCGAAACAAACTGTGAGATGACGGTGGCGAGCGCGGCGCCGCGTACGCCCATATCGAGGACAAAAATGAACAGCGGATCCAGCGCAATATTCAAAACCGCGCCGATCAGCACCGTCATCATGCCCTTGTTGGCAAAGCCCTGTGCGTTGATGAAGCCGTTCATACCGAGCGAAATCATCACGAAAACGCTGCCGAACATATAGATCGTGATGTAGCTGTCCGCATACGGGTATGTCACGTCGCTTGCGCCGAAAAGGTAAAGAAACGGCTTCTTGATGAGCAGCATCACAACGGTGAGCACAAGGCCCGTCGCAACGAGCATGAAAAAGGTGTTGTTCATCACGGTTGCCGCGCGCTTTTTCTGCTCGTCCCCCACTTCGTGCTGCGCCGCGCCGCGCGCCATCGAAAACAGCGGCGTGCCGCCGGTGCCAAATAAATTCGCAAACGCCGTGATAATCAGCAGAATCGGAAACGTCAGGCCCACGCCGGTCAGCGCATTGACGGAGGCCTCCGCAATATGGCCGATATACATGCGGTCCACCACGTTATACAGGACGTTGACAAGCTGCGCCAGAACCATCGGGATTGCAAGACGCAGAATGTTGCCCGACACCTTCCCCTTTGAAAAATCACTGTTCGCCTGCATATACATCCCGCCTTAAAACAAATTCCATGATATTCAGTATACGACTTTTTCGCCTTCTTGTAAAGCAGCCGGCGCCCCCTTCTGCGGGGATGATCGAGCTTACCGTTAAAAGCAAAGCCAGAGCTGCGGCAAAGGCATACCGCGGCGCAGTAGTTCCCCAATATACCGGAATACGGCGCTTTTGAGCAGTATCTGTGCCCGATTTCCCGCAACGGCACATATACCCGGCTCCGGATCTGTCCCCGGTTTTCCGCGGCAACACGCATGCCCGGCCCCGTACCCGGCAGAACCTTTGAGCGCGCCTGCGGCCGAAGATCCTTGAACGCAATTGCATCCCCTCGTGCCGGTTGAACGGAGCGGCACGAGGGGATGCATTAAGAAACCGTTCTATCTTTGCGAAAAAGCTGATCCCGCTTTAAATATGCAGCTCAATTTCCGCCGGCCTTGTGCCGAGCAGCGCGCAGCTTCTTGCATCCGGCTGGGAAAGCCCGGCAAAAATTGTAAAGCTATGGCTGTCTATGCGGCGCTCGCCGTGATCGTCCACGACTTCCAGCACCGACTTCGGGAACGAGATTTCCACCGTTTTCGTTTCCCCCGCACCGAGAGACACGGGCTTAAAGCCGCACAAGCTGTGGTTCCTCACCGCAAATTCCGATTCGTTGTCGCGGATGTACAGCTCGACGGTCTCCTCCGCCGCGCAGCCGCTGTTTTCAACCGTTACCGTCACCACATAGCCGTCCGCAGTTTCGCGCAGCACGGCGTCCGTCACCGCCGCCTTGCCGTAGGTCAGGCCGAAGCCGAACGGGTACAGCACGTCGCCTTGGAAATAGCGGTAGGTGCGGTTTTCCATCGCGTAGTCCGTAAACGCCGGCAGATCGTCCGCCGAATTGTAGAACGTGACGGGCAGCTTGCCGCTCGGAGAATACTTGCCGAAGAGCAGCTCCGCAATCGCCTTGCCGCCGCGCGCGCCCGGATACCAGCCCTGCAAAACCGCTGCAAAGTGCTTGTCCGCAAAGCGCAGATCCATCGCACTGCCGGTCATATTGATCAGGATCACCGGCTTGCCGGTCTCCGCTACGGCCTCCATCAGCCTGCGCTGCGGCGCGGGCAGAAGCAGATCCAGCTTGTCGCCGGAACCGCCTGCGTTGCTCTCGTGCATTTCCTCGCCCTCCAGATTCTCGTTCAGGCCGACGACGAGCACGACGACATCGCTGTGCTCCGCCACGGTCACGGCCTCGGCCAAACGGTCGCCCGGCAGCGCAAGGTTCTCCGCGCAGTCACGGTACAGGTGACAGCCCTCGGCATACAGCACGCGGGCCTTATCGCCGGCGTAATCCTGAATGCCCTCCAGCACGGTGATATACCGGGACGCCGTGCCGTGATAGTTGCCGATCAGCGCCATACGGTCGTTGGCGTTCGGGCCGATCACGCCGATCGTTTTGATTTTCTCCAAATTGAGCGGCAGAACGCCGTCATTTTTCAGCAGCACGACGCTCCGGCGGGCAGCCTCCTCGCTGAGCGCAAGGTGCTCCGGGCACTCAACCGTTTCATACGGAATCGTGTTGTATTCGCATTCCTCGTCAAACTCACCGAGCAGGAAGCGCGTTGTGAACAGCCGCTCCGCCGCCGTGGTGATTTCATTTTCCGTAATCAGCCCTGCTTCCAGAGCCTGCAGCAGGTGCAGATATGTATTGCCGCAGTTTACATCGCAGCCCATTTTAATGGCAAGCGCCGCGGATTCCGGAGCCGTCGCCGTAATATGATGGAAATTGTGGAAATCGGCGATTGCCCAGCAGTCCGAGACATAATGGCCTTCAAAGCCCCATTTGCCCCGCAGGATTTTCTTCATCAGCAGCTCGCTGCCGCAGCACGGCTCGCCGAGCGTGCGGTTGTACGCGCCCATGACGGCTTCGACCTCGCCTTCCTTGACCGCCGCCTCAAATGCGGGCAGGTAGGTCTCCCAGAGGTCCTTTTCGCTGACCTCGGCGTTAAACTCATGGCGAATCGCCTCCGGGCCGCTGTGAACCGCGTAGTGCTTCGCGCACGCCGCCACCTTTAAATACTTGCCGTCTCCCTGCAGGCCCTTGATGTATGAAACGCCGAGACGCGCCGTCAGATACGGATCCTCGCTGTATGTTTCCTGACCTCTGCCCCAGCGCGGGTCACGGAACAGGTTGATGTTCGGCGACCAGAAGGTCAAACCCTTATAGATGTCGCGGTCACCGTGCTTCACGGCCTCGTTGTATTTGGCGCGCGCTTCCGTCGCCACAACGTCGCCGATTTTCTTCATAATGTCCTCGTCAAACATGGAGGCCATCGCAATCGGCTGCGGGAACATCGTCGCCGTGCCGGCGCGCGCCACGCCGTGCAGCGCCTCGTTCCACCAGTTATATGCCGGAACGCCGAGACGCTCGATCGCCGGCGCGTCATACTTGAGCTGCGACGCGCGCTCCTCTATTGTCATCTGGGCCACAAGCGCCTTCGCTCTGGCCTGTGCCTGCTTTCTGTCTCGCATTTTATCCTTCCTCCAGTCATAATTTTTGAGCTGCCGTTACATCGCGGTAAATCCGCTCGACCGCAGCTTCCAGACTCAAGTTCTCCTTCAGAATCGTTTCGGAAAGAGCGGTGAGGTAGTCCTTATCCTTCCACCATCTGCGCATGTCCGCCTCTCCAAAATCAAGCCGGTTCGGTTTTGTGCCGTGCCGCCGCAGGGTTTCCTCAAAGGAAACATCCCAGTAATAAGCGAAAATATCGGGACCGTAGGCCTCTGCACAGGCTTCAAACAGCGGCTCGTACTCCGCCGCAGGCAAAATGCCCTCCAGAATCGTGATTTCCGAATGCTGCCGGCCGTACCGCATCAGGCTGATCATCAGCGGCAGCGATTTCTCAACGCCCAGCGCTCCGGATACATGCAGGATCTGCATGCGGACCATGTCATGCGAAATCAGCATGGTATTCGGTCCGAATTTCTCCTGCAGCGCTTTTGCGGCAGAGGTTTTGCCGCTGCCGGAATTTCCTCTTAAAATAATCAGCTTTGGCATGGATCAGTCCTCCTTAGCATCTTCATTTTTAATATCCCCGTAGTCTTTAACGTCTCCATAGCAAGAGTGCGTAAACAGCTTTTCGATCCGGCGTCCTCTGCCCGGCCAACCTGTTTCTGAGGGCAAGCAAGGGGGCTGTCAGCTTTCTCTGAAATGCGGATTTTTCCATTCCATATACCCGACGGCAAAGGGCGCCTTTGGATATTTTTTATATCCGATGTTTACAAACCCGTTCCGCTCATACCATTCTCTCAGCGTCTTATTGTCGTCGATCATGCCGAGGGAAACCTTGGGAATATTCTGCCCGATGGCTCTGCTTTTGGAAAAATTGAGCAAGGCCGTGCCAATGCCTCTGTGCCGGAATTCGGGAAGGACCACGACATCGTTCGGCTTGATCCGCTCTCTGCCGATATTCATGGAAACAAACGCGGCAATGCGGTTTTCCTGCCGGTATCCGTACATTTTTATGCCGGATAAGAATTCCCCGGTGAGCACCGCCAGCGGAAGATCCGCCCGGCCGCGGTAAGGGCAGTTGTCGTTTGTCAGGTGGAATTGAACTGCGACGGTCTCGTAGCCCCTGTGCAGCACTTGCAGACATTCCGTGAGCTGATATTCATCAATCTCCGCAATCACACACTTTCCCTCCCCGATTTGTACCCTGTGCTTTTTGCACCCAGTACGATATTCTCCATCCACAAAATCCGCTCAGAACCGGATAAATCCTGCCTTAAGCATCGACTGCGCGGCTAAGATTGCGCCAAGACGGCCGCTGTTGAAATTGACGCCGCCCTGCATCCACGCGGCATACGGCTCCCGAAGCGGCGCATCCGCCGAAAGCTCGATAGACGAGCCGAATGTAAACGAGCCGGACGCCATAATCACGTCGCAGTCATAGCCGGGCATCGGGCTCGGCTCCGGCACGACGAAGGAATCGACCGGCGCGCCCTGCTGAATACCGCGGACAAAGGCGCAGAGCGCGTCCCGCTCGCGGAGCTTCACCGCCTGAATGATATCGGCGCGCGGCTCGTCGTAGCGCGGCGTAACATCATAGCCGAAGCGCTCGAACAACGCGGCCGTAAATACCGCTGTTTTCAGCGCCTCACCGGTGACGTTCGGCGCGTGGAACGCACCCATAAACAGCTCGCGGTTGTTGCCGAGCGTGCAGCCGATCTCGCGGCCCGTGCCGGGCGTTGTGAGCCGGTAGGCACAGCTTTCCACGAGATCCCGGCGGCCTGCGATGTAGCCGCCTGTCGGCGCGATACCGCCGCCCGGATTTTTAATCAGCGAACCGGCCATCAGGTCTGCGCCGACCGCCGTCGGCTCGGTCTTCTGCACGTATTCGCCGTAGCAGTTGTCCACCATCACGATGCAGCCCGGCGCGCGGCGCTTTGCAATCTCCGCGATGCGCCCGATCTCCTCCACCGTCAGCGACGGGCGCAGGCTGTACCCGCGCGAGCGCTGGATATACACCATGCGGTGCTTCGGTGTGATCGCCGTCTCCATGCCCGCATAGTCCGGCGTGCCGTCCGGCAGGAGGTCGAGCTGCTCATACTGAACGCCGAATTCCTTCAGCGAGCCGTTGCCGTCCCCCGTAATGCCGATCACGCCGCGCAGCGTGTCGTACGGCATACCGGTCACGCTGAGCATCGTGTCGCCCGGACGCAGCACGCCGAACAGCGCGACCGTCAGCGTATGCGTGCCGCTGACAAAATTATAGCGGCAGAGCGCGTCCTGCGCACCGAGCGCGTACGCGTACACCTCGTCGAGCACGTCGCGCCCGCGGTCACCGTAGCCATAGCCCGTTGTGGCGACAAAATGGCTCTCGCTGACGCCGGCTTTCATAAAGGCCGCCTGCATCTTCTCCTGATTATACCGCTGCACTTCCGCGATTTTTGCGAGGTACGGCGCCGCCTGCGCCTCCGCCTCCTCAGCCGCTTTCAAAATGCGGCTGTCTATGTTGAAAAATTCGTACATCAAACAAACCCTTACCTTTATTCCAAGATTCCCGCGCACCACGTGCCGCAGGGCGTATAGCCGAGCGATGCGTAGAAGCGTTCGTTTTCATGCGCTGCCCGCAGCACGTAGGCCGTGCGCGCGCCGAGCTGCGCCTCTATTTTCCGCATAACCGCCTTGCCAAAGCCGCGCCTCTGAAAGCCGGGCAGCACTGCAACGGCCGTGATGAGCGCCGCTTCTCCGCCGAGCACGGCGGACGCGGTGGCAATCATTTTTCCCGTATCGTAAAGCGCCGCACAGCGCGCCGTCCCGTGGCGCAGACGGTGGGATAGATCGAGATAGAACGGTTCAAAATCGCTGGCCATCCCGGTTTCCTTCAAAACCGCATACAGCGCCTGGATAGAAACCGTCTCCGGCGCCGACGTTTCACCGGACAGCACCTTTTTCAGCACCGCGCCCTGCTCCTGCACGGAAAGGCCGAGCCGCGCGGCGTTTTCCCCGCCGCAGAAAACACTCCCGGCGCCGACGGCGCGCAGAAACCCGCGCGCCTCCCCGGCATCCGCGATGTCTCCCGCGATGCGCATCACGCCGTCCAGCTTGCCGTAGGCCGCGCTGCCGTCCGTCCAGAACTGCGCAAACGGGCGCTCCATGCCATAGGCCTCCGCGCAGGACAAAATCTGGCACCCAAACGGCGAATCCGCGCACAGCGGCAGGAGCGGTTCCATCTGTTCCGCAAGGCGGATCATGCCGTCCTGCCGCCCGAGATTTCCGCCATCAGCAAAGCGGTCAGCCGCATCGTGCTTTCTATGTCCGCTTCGCTTGCCAGCGCAACCGGCCCGTGAATGTAGCGGCACGGCACGGCAAGCGCTACGGTTTTCACGCCCGCTTTCGAAACGTGGATGCTGCCCGCATCGTTGCCGCCTGCACTGGCGGTTTTCGGCTGGCAGGGAATCCCATTCTCTCTGCCAAGCTCCAGCGCACGCCTGAAAAACGCCTTTGTGAAAATAGTTCTCTTGTCGATAAAGGAAACCGCCGCGCCGCCGCCCAGTCTGCAAACCGCATTGATCGGATCAACGCCGACTATGTCGCCTGCCGTCGTGCCCTCCAGCACGATCGCGGCGTCCGGCTCCACAAGATAGGCCGCCGTTCCAGCGCCGCGCAGGCCGATTTCCTCCTGCACGGAGAAAACAAACCAGGTATCGAATTCCAGCGCGTTCTTCATCAGCTCGATCAGAATGAAGCAGCCCGCACGGTCGTCGAGCGATTTCGCCTTGACCGTCCCGCGGGACGATTCGAAGAACGGCACGAACGACGCGTTGTCGCCGATCTGCACGCACGTCTCGGCCTCTTCCCTCGTCGATGCGCCGATATCGATGGAAAGCCGCTCCACCGGCACAGGCTTCTCAAATTCGTCGCCCTTCATCAGATGCACCGGCTTTGCACAGATCACGCCCGGCGTTTTGCCGTTTACAAGCACGGCGCGCCCGGAAAGCACCTCCGGCCGGACGCCGCCGACCGTCTGAAATTTGAGGAAGCCGTCCTCCGTGATATTCGTGATGACG
>JAHZCM010000004.1:0-21433 GCA_019422905.1 Oscillospiraceae bacterium | reverse complement strand
CAGAGCATGAGCTTTTTCGCTGCGCGCTTCTCGCCCTTTTTAAATGCGATAATATTGCCGAGCGGCGTGATTTCCACACTGTCGGCAAACGGCTCAATTTCCTTTAAAATCAGTGCACGAACCGCGTCCTCCTCGCCGGAAACACCGACCGCTGTGCAGAGCTTTTCGAGAATTCCCATGTCTTTCATCTGCCTTATGCCTCCCCGTCCGTAATGTACGCCGCAATCAGCCGCGCGATGTTCTCCATGTCCGCAAGGTCACAGACCTCGGCGGGCGTGTGCATATTGCGCTGCGGCACGGAAATCAGCCCGGTGCGCACGCCGCCACGCGAAACGCCGATGTCATCGCAGTTCGTGCCGGTACTGCCGCCCATCGCCTCAAGCTGATACGGGATGCCGTTTTTCTGCGCAAGGCGAACCAGCTTTTTGCTGATCCGGCGGTCAAGCGCCGCGGAGAAGCCGATCATCGGGCCTCCGCCGAGCTTCGCCGCCAGGTTTTCGGTGCCGGGCTGCTCGGCAAACGACACATCCACCGCGATGGCCTCGGTCGGCTCCAGCGCATAGGTGCGAATCTGCGCGCCCTGCCCGCCGACCTCCTCGCGCGTGGAGCAAAGCACCATCACGCAGCAGCCGGGATTTTTATCCCGCACAAGCTGCGCAGCGCGGATGATGCAGGCACAGCCCGCACGGTCGTCCAGCGCCGTGGCGGTGATGCGGTTGCCGAGCAGCTTCCGGGGCGCGCAGGTCAGCACCGCGCGGTCGCCGATGGAAACGAGCTTCTCCGCCTCCTCGCGGCTTAAGCCAAGGTCGATCGCCTGCTCGGAGACCGGGCTGATCTTCTCCTCCTTGCCTTGCATCAGGTGCGGCGGCAGCGTGCAGACCACACCGGTCAGCGCTTCTTTCCCATATACCGTCACCGGGCTGCCGGGCATTGTGCGGCGGTCCACACCACCGACATTCGTCACGCGCAGGAATCCCTTCTCGTCGATATTTGTGACGACCATGCCGATCTGGTCGATATGCGCATCCAGCAGGATGCGCCGCTCTGCGCCTCTGTCTCCCAGAATACCGGTAACGCCGCCAAGCTCGTCCACAAACACCGCATCACAAAAGGAAAGCTCCTGCTGCGCCACGGCGAATGCTTCCTCCTCACAGCCCGATGTACCGTGCGCCGCGCACAGCGCCCGCGTGAGGCGCTCCATTTCTTCATACATAATGACAAAACCTCCATAAAACAAAAACCCCGCATTCCGGCGAGCGGAAGCTCACCCAAAGCGAGGCGTATTTTCGCAAATATTATTTTGTGAAATACATGATGATATTGATCACGATGACCAACACGAAAAAGCCCAGCGCTATGAACTTCGTCCAGCGGGAAAGGAACGCATCAATGGAACGCGCCTTGTTTTTGGCAAGGAATGTATCCGCGCCGCCCGTAATCGCGCCGAGATTCTGCTGATGGCCTTCCTGCAGAAGAACAACGACGATGATCGCGATCGAGAACAGGAGCAAAATGACGCCGAAAATGATTTCAACAGGACCCATTATATTTTTACCTCCTCTGCAAGATGACTTTTACGCTTATAGCTTTCCTATCATAGCACAAAGAAAACCAATTTGCAACCATATTTTTTTGATTTTTCCGGAATAAGCGTCCCCGTACCGGCCATAATACGAGTACGGCAAACACAGTCACGCGTTTGTGCGTCCCGGATCGAAGCGTGGGCTCGCTCAAAAAAGCGACAGGCGGCCGTCCTGATGGGCGGCAGACGGCAAAGACCCGGTACGGACTGTATGTTGCCTGCCCTTCGACGGAACATAATTCCACACGTTTTCATCCGGAACACGCATATTTGCTTTCCAGAATCGGAAATGCCGATCGGTTTGACGGCCGGCTTTGCAGATATGCCGGCCAAAGAACAAGCTTTGCCCTCCGGTACGTTCATCCACCGATGAACCACGAAAACAGGGTGGATGGACGTTTTGCCGGAGGGCTGATTTTTTATTGATTTATAGATGAAAATCGTCTTGTAGCTCCTTGCAGGTGTTTCTATAAGCGAGGGAAAAGCCCGTATTTTCAAGAGCTTCCCCGTCCCTGCTCGTATTTTCTCATATCGCCGTATAAGTTGGCTTTGTAAAGTTGAACACCATCTTCGCGCCACAAATAAAGCAATAAATGTAAGCGCAGGGCAGTGTTACCACACTCACAAGGGCAGCTAAAGGTACGCGTTATGCTACGCATCAGAGTCAATCAGCTTTGCAAACAAAGGCTTTACAGACACCGAAGCTGATCGGGCAAGGTGTTTTTTGAAAAAATGCCCTTTAACCGCGTAACAGTTATGAATAAATGCTATCCGTTTAAATGATCCTTTCCATTCCGTTCCCTTGTAAAAAGTTTCATAGCAAGCATAAAAAGTCACTTGCTCCCGCCTGCGGCAGAACGAGAGGGCTTTGCTTATTGAAAAAATTCCAAAGCCTTATTCAAATCTGTATTTGCCAATCCAATTTCAGCCTTCATATTTTCGGCAAAATTCAATAATACTTAGAAATTTCGAGATGTCATTTTCCAGTACGCCTATTTTCTTTAAATACCGGTTTGCCAAGTGAACATTATATTCTTTAATAAGAAAATAAGTTCTTGTTATGTCATACAAAACCGGGCCATGACATACATTCATGAAATCAATAACAACAGGGGTTTCATCCGGCTTTACCAATATATTATCAGGATGAAAATCACCGTGTAAAAGATAATCATCATCAGGCAGCGCAATGACTTTATCAAATACCATTTGATTCGTTACCTTTTTGTTTTTTAGAATAGCAATTAAGTATTCCTTGTAGGACAATACACTTTTTGAATGATGTGCAAGAATATCAAGATGTAGATGCACAAACATATCTAAAATCGCATCAATATCCGCATCTTCTTTATTTTCAGTTATAATATTTAACAATGTCTTTCCTTCAATTTTTTCATAGATAATCCCTTCACGATTTTCTATCCGAACCATTTGAAACGGTTTAGAAACGCTAATTCTATTCCTATACATTTCGTTAGCATTTCTAAACTCCAGCCCGACATACTCATGCGGGTATCCTTCAAAGAAAAGTTTGCAAACTTTTCCGTCTTTATATTCAAAGACTTCTGCTGTATTTCCTTTTCCAAGCAAGCAAATTTCCTGCATAGAATCACATCCTGACAATTTATATGCCATATACTGTATCTCCCGACTTTTCAACCATAATACTCCCCTGTATGAAACAGCAGAACCGGCCACCTTCATCGACGGCCAAGCTGGACAGGCTTCGCCCGCCGTTAATCAGTGCGTCTGCCCTCGCTTATAATGACAGACAAAAGAGCAAAAGCAGCAGGTGCTTCCGCTCTCTTACAGCATGGTATTTTATATCTGCTCATATCTTTCGGCACAGAAAATCCGGGCGTCATTTAGGCATCAAAACGTCAAAAAAGTATTGTTATTTTGAGTAGCTTAATCGGTAAAAAATCCAGTATTTGCAAGGACTTTCATAGTCTAACACTTTCTGATATCATAAATTCGAATCCTATTTTTATATGGCCGGCATGACGCGCCCGCCGGACACCGAAAGGTACGCGCCGGTGATGTAGTCGGAAAGCGGGCTTGCGAAGAACAGCACGGCATCCGCAATATTCCCGTCATAGCCGCGCCGCTTCATCGGCACGCTGTCCACATACGGGCCGGTCGTCACCATACCGTTTTCACGCTCGCGGTCCGAAATCATCCAGCCGGGCGCCACCTGATTGACCGTAATCCCCTTATCGCCGACCTCCTTTGCGAAGGAACGGCAAAGGCCGTCTAGCCCGCGCTTTGCGGAGGAATACGCCGCCGCGCCGGGGTCGCACCGCATGGAGCATTCGGTGTTGATGACGATAAACTTACCCGCGCCCTTTGCGATCATCGCGGGCGCAAAGGCCTTGAACATATAGACGTTGTGCATAACCGTGGAATCGAACTGGCTGTAGAAGTCCCCATCGTCCTGCTCGAGCACGTTTTTCCACTCATACTGGATCACCGCATTGTTCACCACGATATCCGGGCTGCCAAATGCTTCCGCCGCCTCGCGCATGCGCTCGACGCTGTCCCGGCTCGTTATATCCGCCTGCACCGTCATAGCGCGCACGCCTTTCTCCCGCAGTTTATCGGCAAGCGCCTCGGCCTTCTCACAGTTCTTGTGGTAGTGCAGAAGGACGTCCGCGCCGCTTTCGGCGAGCCGCTGCGCCATCACGCGGCCAAGCTGGCCTGTGCTGCCCGTGACAAGCGCAATTTTCCCGCTGAGATCGATGGGAATCACAGAATAACACCCTCTCCAAAATACAGTATATCTTAAAGCGTCGTTTGGCCGGACGCTCTCTCTTCCCCATTCGGCAGCGCGCCGGACGCCGGGATCTTCTTTTTAAAGCGCGCAGGATTGAGCAGGTCGCCCTCCCTGTAGAGCACCGCGCTGAGCACGCGCTGACCCTTTTTCAGCGTCATTGCCGCAACGCCCTGCGTGTTTTTCGTGGATTTCGGCGCGATCAGCCCGGTGTTAAACAGCAGCATCCGCCCGCTTGTCGCCGTCAGGAGTACATCGCAGTCCTCCGGAAGCTGCAGCGCCGCGACGAGCGGCGATTTATCCGAGTACGCGTTCAGGAGCTTGCGGCGGTTCGTCTTTGTGCTGTATGCGGAAAGCTCCACCTTTGCAACCTTGCCGTTTTCAAAGACAAAGAGCATAAATCCGCTGTAGTCCATTGTCGCCGCCATGGCTGCGGCGTTCTCGCCCTCATCCATCTGCACGCGGGCGGGAATATACTCGCCCATGACGCTCGCCTTTGTGTCGGCAAAATCCGCAGCTTTCATCTTATAGACCTGCGCCTTGTCCGAGAAAAACAGCAGCTCCGCGCCGTTCATCGTCTCGCATTGCCGCACGACCACATCTCCCTCTTTGAGCTTGTGGTCGCCGCCCATGCGCAGGGAAAGCGGCGTAATCTTCTTGAAATAACCCTCGCGGGTGAAGAACAGGTTCACCGGGTAATCCGGCACCGCTTCAGCCGGCTCCTCCTCCACGATTTCATCCGCATAAAGAATATGGCTGCGGCGCGGCTGCCCGTATTTTTGCGCAATGTCCGAAAGCTCCCGCATGATGATCGTCTTAATGCGTGTTTTGGACGCCAGAATCGCCTCCAGCTCCCGGATCTCCGCCTCCAGGCTGCCCACCTCTTCGGTACGCTTCAAAATAAATTCGCGGTTCAGGTGGCGCAGCTTGATTTCCGCCACGTATTCCGCCTGAACCTCATCGATGCCAAAGCCGATCATCAGGTTCGGGACGACCTCGCTCTCCTCTTCCGTTTCGCGGACGATGTGAATCGCCTTGTCGATATCGAGCAGGATGGCCCGCAGGCCATAGAGCAGATGCAGCTTTTCCTTTTTCTTCGTCAGGTCAAAATACGTGCGGCGGCGGACGCATTCGATGCGGAACGCCGTCCATTCCTCCAGAAGCTCCCGCACGCCGAGCACGCGCGGAATCCCGGCAATCAGCACGTTGAAGTTGCAGGAAAAGCTGTCCTCAAGCGTCGTCATTTTGAAAAGGCGCTGCATCAGCTTGTCGGGATCAACGCCGCGCTTGAGGTCAATCGTGATTTTCAGGCCGTCTAAGCCCGTTTCGTCGCGGATATCGGTGATCTCCTTGAGCTTGCCCTGCTTCACAAGATCGATGACCTTTTCCACAATCACTTCGATCGTCGTCGTAGGCGGAATCTGTGTGATGTCGATGCAGTTCCCGGATTTATCGTACGTATAGCGGGAACGCACCCGGATGCTGCCCCGGCCCGTTCGGTAGACCTGCTCCATCGCCGCACGGTCAAAAATGATCTGGCCGCCGCCCGGGAAATCCGGCGCCTGCATCGTTGTAAACAGGTCGTGCTTCGGGTTCTTCATCAGCTCGATCGCCGTATTGCAGACCTCCGCGAGGTTGAACGGGCAGATCGACGACGCCATGCCGACCGCAATGCCGGTATTCGCATTGACGAGTACCGATGGGAACGCGGCGGGCAGCAGCGAAGGCTCCTTCATCGTATTGTCGTAGTTATCGACAAAATCGACGGTATCCTTATCGATGTCGCGGAACAGCTCGCGGCAGATGTTATCGAGCCGCGCCTCCGTATAGCGGGACGCAGCCCATGCCATATCGCGCGAGTAAAATTTTCCGAAGTTGCCCTTCGAATCCACATACGGGTGCAGAAGCGCTTCATAACCGCGCGAAAGGCGCACCATCGTATCGTAGATTGCGGCGTCGCCGTGCGGGTTCAGCTTCATCGTCTGACCGACAATATTCGCGCTCTTTGTCCGCGCGGAGCCGAGCAGGTTCATTTTATACATGGTGTAAAGCAGCTTCCGGTGCGAGGGCTTGAAGCCGTCGATCTCCGGAATCGCACGCGACAGGATGACGCTCATCGCATACGGCATGAAATTTTGCCGGAGCGTGTCGTTGATGTCCTGCTCGACGATCTCGCCCGCACCCGCGATGAAGCCCCGCATCTTCGGCGTATTTTCGCGCTTTGGCTGCTGTTTTTTTCTTGCCATTATCCGTTATACCCTCCTTCTGCGCGGCGGCCGTCAGGAAACGTCCAGATCGTCAAGGTATTCGCCGCCGTGCTCCGCGATGTAATCCTTGCGCCCGCTGAGATTATCGCCGAGCAGGACGTCAAACATCTCGGCCGTGCGCTCAATATCGCCAGGCTTAACCTGAATCAGGCGGCGCGTCTTTGGATTCATCGTCGTCAGGTTCATCATATCCGGATCGTTTTCGCCGAGACCCTTTGAGCGCTGAATCGTAAACTTCTGGCCCTTGAGCTCCTCCAGGAACTGCTCCTTTTCCCGCTCATTGTAGGCGAAAAAGGTCTTGTCCTTCGATGTGATCTCATACAGCGGCGACTCGGCGATAAACACCTTGTTCTGGTCGATCAGATCCGGCGTGAGCCGGTAAAGCATGGTGAGCAGCATCGTGCGGATATGAAAGCCGTCGACGTCCGCATCGGTACAAAGGATGATCTTGCTCCAGCGCAGCGCGTTGATGTCAAACGCCGCAATCGTCTTGTTCGCCTTTGACTTCACCTGCACGCCGCAGCCGAGCACCTTGATGAGATCGGTGATGATTTCGCTCTTAAAAATCTTGTCGTAGTCGGCCTTCAGGCAGTTGAGGATCTTGCCGCGAATCGGCATAATGGCCTGGTAATTCGGGTCGCGCGCCTGCTTGACCGCGCCGAGCGCCGAATCGCCCTCCACGATAAAGATTTCACGCTCAGAGGCATCCTTCGAGCGGCAGTCGACAAACTTTGCCACGCGGCCCGTGATGTCCATTTTCGCCGTCAGCTTGCCCTTCAAATTGAGACGCGTTTTCTCGGCGTCCTCGCGGGAGCGCTTGTTGATGAGCACCTGTGCGGCAATTTTCTCTGCCTCCATCGGGTTCTCGATGAAATAAACCTCGAGGTTATGGCGGAGCATTTCCACCATCGCCTCCTGAATGCCCTTGTTGTTGATGGCTTTCTTCGTCTGGTTCTCGTAGGAGGTCATCGTGGAGAACGAGGACATCACGATGATGAGGCAGTCCTCTACATCCTGAAATTTGATCTTGCTTTCCGATTTGTTGTACTTGCCGTTCTGCTTCAGAGATGCGTCGATCTGATAGACAAACGCGTGCTGCACCGCCTTGTCCGGCGCGCCGCCGTGCGCCAGCCAGCTCGAATTGTGGTAATATTCCGCAACATGCAGGCGGTTTGAAAAGGCAACGGCCGCATTGACCTTCACGTTGTAAAGGGGAAGATCTTTACGGTCCTGCACCTTCTTTTCCGACTGCCAGAACTGCACGGAGGTCAGCGCATCCTCGCCGCAAAGCTCGCGCACATGATCCTCAATGCCGTTCTCGTAGCAGAACACCGTCGTCTCAAATTTCTTCGGTGCGACCTCATTTCTGAAAATGAATTTCACGCCGGCATTGACAATTGCCTGCCGCCGGATCGTGTCGAGATAGTATTCCGCCGGTACGGCGATATCCGTGAACACCTTGAGATCGGGCTTCCAGCGAATGATAGAGCCTGTGCCCTTTTTGCCATACGGCTCCCTTTTCAAACCACCGACGTTCTCGCCGTGCTCAAAGTGCAGCGTATAGCGAAACCCGTCGTAACGGATGTCCGCGTCCATGTATTCCGAGGCGTACTGTGTCGCGCACAGGCCGAGACCGTTCAGGCCCAGCGCATAATCGTAGTTGCCGCCGTCATTGTTGTTGTACTTTCCGCCCGCATACATTTCACAGAACACAAGCTCCCAGTTGAACCGGTTCTCACGCTTGTTGAAATCCACGGGAATACCGCGGCCGTGATCCTCCACCTCAATGGAATAGTCGGCAAAGCGTGTAATGGTGATTTCCTTGCCATAGCCCTGCCGCGCCTCATCGATCGAATTGGAGAGGATTTCAAAGATCGAATGCTCGCAGCCGTCCAGGCCGTCCGAACCGAATATAACCGCAGGGCGGAGCCGGACGCGGTCCGCGCCCTTCAGGCTCGTGATGCTTTCGTTGCCGTAGTTTTGCTTTTTTGCCATGAAGATCTGGTTCCTTTCCGCAGGATACGTCCAAAAACAAACGTAAAGGGAATGCGCTTGACATTCCCTTTCGTTCAAGGCTGACCCTGTTATTCTATGCCGTCCTCTGAGGCCTCTGCAGGTATTTCCATCGGCGCAGCCTCCGATACCGCCGCAGCGGCACTGGGAAGCAGTCTGCCCTCAATCACATCGATAAACTCATCCGCATCGAGCTTTTCCTTTTCGAAAAGCACGCCGGCAAGCCGGTGCAGCAGGTCGATATGATCGGAAAGTACCTTTTCCGTCTTTTTGTATGCGTCAAAGATGATCGACTTAACTTCCTCGTCAATCTCCGCCGCCGTCTCTTCCGAATAATCGCTGACATGGCCCATTTCCTTGCCGAGGAACGGGTTGCTGCCGTCCGTACCGTAAGTGACCGGTCCGAGCTTCTCGCTCATGCCGTATTTCGTGACCATGGCGCGGACGATCTTCGTCGCACGCTCAATGTCGTTGGAAGCGCCTGTCGAAATATCGTCCAGAACGAGCGCCTCCGCGACGCGGCCGCCGAGCAGGACGATCAGCTCTTCCTTCATTTCATTGCGGCTCTTGTAGGACTTATCCTCGGTGGGCAGGTGCATCGTATAGCCGCCGGCCATGCCGCGGGGAATAATCGAAATCTGGTGAACCGGATCCTGCGAATCGCAGTAGTACGTGGCGACCGCATGGCCGGCCTCGTGGTATGCCGTGAGCTTCTTTTCCTTTTCGCTCATCACACGGCTCTTCTTCTCTGCGCCCACGACAACCTTAATCGTCGCCTCCTCGATCTCCTCCATCGTGATCGCCTTGTGATCCTTGCGCGCCGCAAGCAGAGCCGCCTCATTCAGCAGGTTCTCGAGATCCGCGCCGGTAAAGCCGGCCGTGGATTTTGCGATCGTGGCAAGATTCACATCCGGCGCAAGGGGCTTGCCCTTTGCATGGACGCGGAGAATCTCCTCGCGCCCGCGGACATCCGGATAGCCGACCGTGACCTGACGGTCAAAGCGGCCCGGACGCATCAGCGCCGGATCGAGGATATCCGGGCGGTTCGTCGCCGCAATCATGATGACGCCCTCGTTGGCGCCGAAGCCGTCCATTTCTACCAGCAACTGGTTCAGGGTCTGCTCGCGCTCGTCGTGGCCGCCGCCAAGACCCGCGCCGCGCTGCCTGCCGACTGCATCGATCTCATCGATGAAGATAATGCAGGGGTGATTCTTTTTCGCCTTATCAAATAGGTCGCGCACACGGGATGCGCCGACGCCGACGAACATCTCAACGAAGTCCGAACCGGAAATGGAGAAAAACGGCACGCCCGCCTCGCCCGCAACCGCGCGCGCAAGAAGCGTCTTACCGGTACCCGGAGGGCCGACGAGCAGCACGCCCTTCGGAATACGCGCGCCCAGCTCGTTGAACTTATTCGGGCGCTTGAGGAACTCGACAATCTCACGCAGTTCCTCCTTTTCCTCATCCGCACCGGCGACATCCGCAAAGGTCGTGCGGCGCTTTTCGTCGCCGATCTGCTTGACCTTCGCCTTGCCGAAGTTCATCTGGTTTCCGGCTCCGCCGCCGCCCATGCGCTTCATCATAAAGACCCAGAACACGACGAGCAGGCCGATCATCAGAAGCGTCGGAATCAGGCTGACGAGCCAGCTCGTTTCCGTCGGGCGCAGGACATCCTGCACCATTTTGGCCTTCGGGTGCGCCTCATTATAGGCCGCGATATCATCGGAAACGTCATTGTAAAAGAGGTTGACATTCGGCACGGTGTAATGCACAATGGCTTCCTTGCCGTTTTCGTCCGTGATTTTCAGCTCCATGGCACCGGTACCGAGATCCAGCTTATAGGCGCTGACCTGTCCCGCTTCAAAGTACTCGAGCACATCCGAATATTTCAGTTCAGTCTGCGTACTCCTCTCGCTGCTGAACACGAAGAACAGCACAAAGAACAGCAGAATCGGAATGCCGAGGTAGATCGCAAGATTTCGAATGATTTTTTTGTTGTTATTCAAGTTCCGACCTCCCGGAAAATATTTTCAATATAAATCAGAACCCACGCCTCGCCGTGATTTATGCGCCGTAGATTTCCGGCTTCAAAACACCAACAAAGGGAAGATTTCTGTATTTTTCATCGTAATCCAGGCCGTAGCCGACGATAAAAGCGTCGGGAATCGCACAGCCTATGTATTTCGCACGGACGTCCACCTCACGGCGTTCCGGCTTATCGAACAGCGTGCAGATCTCTACGCTGTTCGGCTCGCGGCCCTTGAGCAGATCGACGAGATAGCTCAGGGTTTTGCCGCTGTCGAGAATATCCTCGACAATCACGATGTCATAGCCCTTCAGGTTGATATCGAGGTCCTTGATAATCTTCACGACGCCGGAGGTCTTGGTGCCGGATCCATAGCTTGAAACGGACATGAAATCGATCCGCGCCGGGATTTCGATAGCGCGCATCAGATCCGCCATAAATGCAACGGAGCCCTTGAGAACACTGACAAGCAGCAGATTTTTATCCGCGTAATCCCGGGAAATCTCCCGTCCCACACGCTTGACCATCGCCGCAATGGTTTCCTCGTTGTAAAGAATTTCCTGAATATCATTGAGCATTGTGTTGACCATTTTACAACTTCCTTTCTCCCTCAAGCTTCACCGCACACGCGGACCTCCAGCGCCCAGCCTTCCGCAAAATCGGCTGCAAAGCCCTCCGCCGCGCCGATGCCGTCAATCCAGATGATCCGGCCCTCCAGCTCCAGCAGCAGCACCCTGTCACGCAGCGCTGCGGGAATCCGCATTTCATTGAACAGTTTCTTGACCGGTTTCGTCACACCGCGTCCGGCAGGCGAAAACCGATCGCCCGCCCGGCGTGTGCGTACCACCGGAACACCAGTAATTCTATCATAATCCAGATGGTTTTTAAATAACAAATTATGAACATTCCGGCGTTTTTCCCCATTTTTTATAAATTTTTTTGAAACAAGCAGTATCCTGCCATCCAGCAAAACGGTTTTCTCTCCCGCCACCGGTATGCAGAACGCTTCCGGCTGCGCGAACGTTACCGTAAGCGTATCCTGCCGCGCCCAGAGCTGCGCGCCGCCGGGCAGCGTCAGCCCGCCGCCGTTCATCACGCAGGACACGGCGCGCAAAAAGTGCTCATAGCTCAGTCTGCCCAAAGGCGGCAGATATATTTCAAGCATGCGCCGCAAAACCGCCGGATGCGCTTCCCGCAGCACGGAAAGGGAAAGGCCGCCGGGCACGCGGGCGCGCGAAAGCAGGTCGAGCGCCTGTATGCGCATATAATCATTTTCGATTGCCATGCTCTCCGTAAAGTGCAAAACCGCCTCGGTGAGCTGCGGGTTCACAGCCTTCAGCTCCGGCAGCACGCGGTGGCGGATACGGTTGCGGGTGTAAGCGTCATCCTCATTCGTCGAATCCTGCACAAAGGCAAGGCCATAAAATGCACAGAGAAATTCCACCTCCGCCCGGGAAACGCCGAGCAGCGGCCTGCGGATTTTTCCCCGCCGCGCGGGAATACCACCGGCTCCCTTCGGGCCCATACCGCGGGCGAGATTCAGCAGCACCGTCTCCGCATTGTCGTCGGCATTGTGCGCCGTGGCGATACAATCCTCCGCCGCCGGCGCCGCTTCCTCCAGGCAGGCGTACCGCACACGCCGCGCGCACGCTTCTATCCCCTCGTCGCTTTCCACGGCCAAAGCCGGAACATCCCGGTGAAAAACCATGAGCGGCACGCCCCGTGCCGCACAGAAGGCGCGGACGAATCCCTCGTCCCGATCCGCTTCCGCGCCGCGGATCCCATGGTGCACATGGACGCAGCGGATACGCGCCACACCGTATTTTTGGAGCAGCAAATGCGTGAGCAGCGTGGAATCCGCACCGCCGGAAAGCCCGATCGCGATGATTCCCGAAGCCGGAAAATCATACCGGACGCGCCCGAGAATCTCCTCAGCCTTCACGGCGCACGACCTCCTGCGAAGTGAAGCGCATGAACTCGCCCTGCCAGTGCAGCGCCACGCTGCGCAGGTCGCCGTGGCGGTTCTTCGCAACAATACATTCCGCGCTGTTCTTGTCGATTTCCTCCGGCGATTTCGCCTCGTTTGCATAATACGCGTCGCGGTAGAGGAACAGAACAATATCCGCGTCCTGCTCGATGGAGCCGGAATCGCGCAGATCGGACAGCACCGGGCGGTGCTCCTGCCGTTTCTCGCCGGCACGCGCGAGCTGCGCCAGCGTAATCACCGGGATATTCAGCTCCTTCGCCATGATTTTCAGGCTTCGCGTGATTTCAGAGATTTCCTGCACGCGGTTGTCGATGCGCTTGGCGCTGTTCATCAGCTGCAAATAGTCGATGATGACGAGATCCACATCCTTCAGGCGGCGGATCTTCGCTTTCATTTCCGGCACCGTAATGCCCGGAGAATCATCCAGATACAGCTCCGCTTTGGAAAGGATGTCCCCCGCTTCAACAAGCCGCGTCCAGTCGTTTTCGGTCAGCTCGCCGGTGCGCAGCTTTGTGCCGCCGACAAGCGCCTCCGTGGAAAGCACGCGGGACGCAAGCTGTTCTTTGGACATTTCGAGTGAAAAAAAGGCCACGCGCTTTTTACAGGTCACCGAGACATGCCGCGCGATATTGAGCGCAAAGCTCGTCTTGCCCATACCGGGGCGCGCGCCCATAATGATCAGGTCCGACCGGTTGAGGCCGGTGATCGTGTTGTCCAGCTCCCGGATTCCCGTGGGAATGCCGCGGTACAGCTCCTTATCCGGGGAATTCAGCCGGTCCAGCCGCTCAAAGGTCTCAAATAAAATCTCATTCAGGCGCTGCAGGCCCTTGATGCTCTTGCCCTGACGGATATCGAAAATGCGCTGCTCTGCGGAATCCAGCAGCAGCGACGTCTCGCCCGTCCCCTCGGTCGCGTCGTCCAGAATGCCGCGCGCCGCCTGGATCAGCATGCGCACGTCGTATTTATCCCGGACAATCGTGCAGTATTCCTCAACATTGGAGATGCTCGGCACAAGCTGCGCAAGCTGCATCAGATACACCTTGCCGGTGCCCTCGTCGAACGTATCCTCGTCGCGCAGGCGTTCGAGGAGCGTGACGAGATCCACCGGCCGGCCCGCCGTAAACATCTCCAGCATCACACTGTAGATCAGGCGGTTGTTTACCTGATAAAAATACTCCGCACGCGGGAGCAGCTCCGCCACCGTGGAGAGGCAGGAAGGCTCCAAAAGAATGGCGCCGAGTACGGACTGCTCCGCCTCCGCGCTGAACGGCAGCACCATGCCCGGCACCGCCGCCGTATTCAGTTCAAAATTCCCGTCTGCCATAGCGGCTTCTCCTCCCACAGGATATATTCATACGCTTTTGAACCCGGCTTCAGCCGGGCTTCCTGCTCAAGCCTCCGAAACGGAAACGGAGAGCTTTGCGGAGATACCCGCATAGAGCTTGATTTCGGCCTGATATGTGCCGAACGCCTTGATATCGCCGCTGAGACTGACCTTGCGCTTGTCAATTTCAACGCCAAACTGCTTCTTGATCTCCTGTGCGACCTCTTTGGCCGTAACGGAGCCGAACAGCTTGCCGCCGGCGCCGGCCTTCGCCGTGATACGGACAATCTTTCCCTCGAGCGTCTCCGCCGCGCGTTTCGCTTCATCGGTCTCAGTCTTAATCTTATACGCCTTCGAGGCCTCGGCGTTCTTCAGCTCGTTCATCACCTGCGCGTTGGCTTCCTTAGCCAACTTACGCGGCAGCAGGAAGTTGCGCGCATATCCGTCGGAAGCGTTGATCAGTTCGCCCTTTTTGCCGACGCCCTTTACATCTGTCAAAAGTACAACTTTCATTTTTATGCCCTCTTTTCTATAAAAATCGCGGAATAAATCCTCCGTTAATCCAATTTGGAAGCCTGCGCGAGCTTGCTGTCCAGCACACGCAGCAGTGCCTTGCGCACATCGTTTGTCGTGCTGTTTTTAATCTGCGCGCCCGCCATGGTCAAATGCCCGCCGCCGCCGAATTCCTCCAGCAGCACCTGCACGTTGACGTCGCCGAGACTGCGGGCGGAAATGTTGATGTCGTTGTTCGCGCGGAAGATCACGAACGACGCCCGGACATTCTGAATCGAAAGCAGCTCGTCGGCCGCCTGCGCCGCCGCAATGCGGATATTCGGGAACTCCCAGTTTGAGCAGGCGATCGCGCAGCCCTTATAGACCTCCGCACCCGCGACAAGCTGTGAACGTTCCTTATACGTATCCAGCGAATTTGCAAACAGCTTCTTAACCTCCACCGTATCCGCGCCGCGGCGCTTCAGGTATGCGGAAGCCTCAAAGGTACGCACGCCGGTTTTCAGCACAAAGTTCTTTGTATCCAGCATGATGCCTGCAAGCAGCGCCGTCGCCTCGCGCTTGTTGAGCGCGGAGCTATTAATATACTGCACCAGCTCGCCCACCATTTCAGAGGCGGAGCTTGCGTACGGTTCATGGTAAAAGATAATCGCATTTTTGATATACGTGACCATCATGCGGTGATGGTCTATGACGACGACGCGCGGGATGGCCTCCAGCACCTCCCGGCTTTCCACAAAAGTGCTCGAATGCGTGTCCACAACAATCAGAAGCGAGCGCTGCGTACACAGGTCCAGCGCCTCCTGCGGCGTGATAAACATGTCCTCGTATTCCTGCTGGTGGTTAAAGGTGTTGATGAGGCCCGTCGCGAGAGAGCGGTTGCGGTCGATAACAATATTGGCATGGCATTCCAGACCCTTTGTAACCGCCGCCCACATGCCGACCGCCGAGCCGACGCTGTCCAGATCGGAATTGGCATGGCCCATGATAAACACGCGGTCGCTCGATTTGATATGGTCGGACAGCGTTGCGGCAATGACGCGCGTGCGCACCTTATCGCGCTTCTCCACGCCCTTGGAAAGGCCGCCGAAAAACTCGTATGTACCGCCCGGCAGCCGGACGGCAACCTGATCGCCGCCGCGGCCGAGCGCCATATCCAGCGCATGGCGGGCATGCATTTCACTTTTCGCCGCCGTGGACGAGCCGCGGCCGATGCCGATGGAAATCGTAGCCGACATATTGTTTTCGCCCTTAATCGCGCGGACGCTGTCGAGGACGGCAAAGCGCTTTGCTTTTGCCTCTTCGACGTGCTGATCGTCTGTAATCAGCATATACCGTCCGTTTGTTAGGCGGCGCAGAAAGCCGCCCATCGTGTCGTTCGCCCAGTCGCGCAGAACCGCCTCCACCTCCGAGGTAAGGCGGGAATCCTCGCCGCTGGAGGAATCGCGCGAAAGCTCTTCCTTGTTGTCAAACGAGATCAGCGCCACCACCGTGCGCTTTTCCCTGTATTCCCTGTGAATCTGCTTGTAATAGGTATCATCGACGAAGTAGACGACGCAGCCGGAGCCGGAACGCAGCCCATAAGCGGTGAATTCCTTATCGCCGAAGGTGATGGCCGTACCGCTCTCCGATAGGATCTGGCGCAGCGTTTTGGGGTAGATATATGCTGCAATGTTGTCGCCGAGGCCATCGTCTTCTTCTGTGAAAAGGTCACGAAAGCGCGCATTGGTCCACACGATGTCGCCCATATTGCCGAGCACCGCCACAGGCAGCGCAAACTGGTCAAAATCCCGTTCATCCTCGGCGGAAAGCACGCGGCGCGCCGCACGCAGCGCGGTCTGCACATGCACCCTGTAATGGAGATCCGTAACAACCACCGCCGCGGTTGCCAGCACGGCAACAGACAGCTCCGCAGCAAACAGGATCTTATTCTGCCGCCAGCTCAGAACCGCCATAACCAGCATTGCGGCGGCCATGGCATAAAACACCGGCGAGGTCACCCAAATGCGCCTTTTTCTCATACGCCTCTTCTCCCCTTTGCCAGATAAATCAAACTTCCATAATGATCGGCAGGATCATCGGGCTGCGCTTCGTGCGGCTGTACAGCAGCCTGGAGAGGCTGTCGCGCACACGGATTTTAATCGCGCTCCACTCATGGACGTTTTCCTCCATGCACTGGTCAATCGTGCGGCTCACCAGCTTGCGCGCCTCTTCCATCAGCGCCTCGGATTCACGCACATAGACAAAGCCGCGGGAAACAATATCCGGCCCGGAAACGACCTCGCCGGATGCGGAATCGATCGTGCAGACCGCGATAATCAGGCCGTCCTCGGAAAGGTGCTTTCTGTCCCGCAGCACGATGCTGCCGACGTCGCCCACGCCGAGGCCGTCCACCATGACGGCGCCTGCCGGGACATCCGGAAGCCGCTTCATAAACGCCTCGTTGATTTCAACGGCGTTGCCGATATCCCCGATGAAAATGTTTTCCGCCGGCATGCCCATGCTCATCGCCACGCCCGCGTGCTTGCGCAGATGCTTCTGCTCGCCGTGGACAGGAATGAAATACTTCGGCTTTGTCAGCGCCTGAATGATCTTGAGCTCTTCCTGGCAGGCATGGCCGGAAACATGCACCTCATACATGGATTCATACACCACGTCGCAGCCGTGCTTCAGAAGCTCGTCAACCACCGTGCCGACCATCTTTTCATTGCCCGGAATCGGACGGGCGGAAATGATGATCATGTCGTCCTCGCCGACAGCCACCTGGCGGTGATCGGAAAACGCCATGCGCGTCAGCGCGGACATCGGCTCGCCCTGGCTGCCGGTGGTGATCAGCACAATCTGATCCTGCGTGTAGCGGGAAATCATATTGAGGTCGATCAGAAGGCCGTCCGGAATATCGAGATAGCCGAGCTCGCTCGCGATCGTCATTACGTTGACCATGCTTCTGCCGGAAAGGGCCACCTTGCGGCCGTACTTCTCCGCGCAGTTGATAATCTGCTGCACGCGGCTGATATTCGACGCAAACGTCGCAATGATCAGGCGTTTGTGATTCGCCTCGGCGCGCGCAAACATCGCCTCAAAGGTCGCGTTGACCTTCTGCTCCGTCTGGGTATAGCCGGGGCGCTCCGCATTTGTGGAGTCCGCCATAAGCATCAAAACGCCCTCCTGACCGAGCTGCGCAAACCGCGCAAGGTCGATCATGCCGCCCTGCGTCGGGGTAAAATCGATTTTGAAGTCGCCCGTATGGACGATAACGCCCGCCGGCGTATGCAGCGCAAGGCCCACCGCGTCGGAAATCGAGTGATTTACATGGATCAGCTCCACATCAAAGCAGCCGAGATGAATATGGGAGCCTGCCGGCGTCACGTTCAGCTTGACATAGCCGAGATTGTGCTCCTTGAGCTTATTCTCAATCAGCGCAATCGTCAGCGCCGTGCCGTAAACCGGTACATTGATTCTTTTCAGAAGATACGGCAGGGAGCCGATGTGGTCCTCATGCCCGTGCGTGATGACAATGCCGCGAATCCGGTCCGAATTCTTTTCCACAAAGGAGAAATCCGGGATTACCGCGTCGATGCCGGGCATTTCCTCGTCCGGAAACGCAAGGCCGCAGTCGACGATCACCATATCGTCGCCGCATTCAAAAAGCGTGAAGTTCTTGCCGATCTCATTGAGGCCACCGAGGAAATAGACCTTTACGGACGGCTTCTGCCTGCCACCGCGGCGCTGTCTGCCGGCGGGCTGCTTCTCTGTTTTCTCCGCCTTTGCCGGTTGTTTTTTGCGCGTTTCACTGTTTTGCGTGCCGCGTGCGCTGCGTTTTGCTTTTGATTCCTTCTTCGGCGCTTCCTCTGCCGCAGCCTTCGGCGCTTTTGCGGGCTTCGCCGCTTCCGATTTTTCCGCGCTCCTCTTCTGCGTGCGCTGCCGCTTCGCCGGCTTGCGGATCGGGTCCGCAATCTTGCCGACAAACGCGGCATCGTTTGCCACCGCACTGAGCGGCTGATCCTGCTTCTTCTGGGGTGCATCGCCGAGCGATGCGGGTTTAATCAATCTGTTTACTTTCTTTTCTGCCAAATAAATAACCTTCCTTTCAAAATTCAGGCAGGGCGCCACGCGGCGCCGTCTGGCACCGTGCATGCCGCCTTCAATATAGATATACTTTTTTGTTTTCCGTTCAACACGTTCCATAACGGCCCATACCGGGCCTTTCAGCACAGCGCTTTTCCGCCCGCAGGCCATGCGCCGCACTCAACCGATCCAAAATTATGATGATGTGCGCCGTACATAAAAGTTATTTCTATTTTACCCTTTTCTCCCCTGCCTGTCAAGCAGCGGCAGGCCATCGCCTTCCAAAGATGGCAAAAGGGTTAAAACCTTGCCCGATTCTCCGCACATCTTGACACAATCTGCCGGGCGTGCTAAGATCGAACCGATGAATTTGCATTGGAGAAGAAGGAGCATATGGAAATCACAGCGGAATTGGTGAAAGAATTGGTTGCGGAGCAATTTCCGCAGTGGAAAAATCTGGATGTACGGCCCGTTGAAAAAAGCGGACATGACAACCGTACCTTTCATCTCGGCGAAGCTCTGTCCGTGCGGCTGCCGAGCGGCAAAGCCTACGAGGCGCAGATCAAAAAAGAAAGCACGTGGCTGCCCTATCTGCAAAAGCATCTGGATTATCCTATATCCGCACCGCTGGCCGTCGGCCGCCCAAGCCGGAAATACCCCTATTTCTGGTCCGTAAACCGTTGGATCGAGGGCCGCACGCTGCTTGAGGAAGACAGCGTAGATCAGGAAGCGCTGGCGCGCGACTTATCGGCGGCCCTGAAAAAGCTCCAGCGCATCGACTGCACCGAAGGCCCACAGGGCGGACAGCACAATTTCTACCGCGGATGCAGCCCGACGACCTACCATACGGATACGGTTGCAGCCCTGAATTCGTTAAGGGATGAGCTGCCCGTCAACCGGCTCCCCCGGATATGGGAGAATTCGGTCAGACCGGCTTATCAAAAGGCCGCCGTCCGGGTGCACGGCGATGTTGCACCCGGAAACATCCTGATGAAAAACCGTCGGTTCTACGGCCTGATCGATTTCGGAATCCTTGGTACAGGAGACCCAGCCTGCGACTACGCCATGGCGTGGACATACTTTGACGGCAAGAGCCGGAGTATTTTTCTGGAAAATCTAGACGCCGGCATGATTGCCAGAGCCAGAGGCTGGGCTTTATGGAAAGCGCTGATCACATACAAGGACAGTGATCCCGATTTCAGAAGCAGCGCCGAACACACGATAGCTGAAATTCTGAAAGAGGCAGAACCGGTCGCATTTATGCCGTAAGCCGCAAAAACGTTCGTCCTATCCTCTTCTCTTCCCTTCCATTGTTGCCGGATTTCCTGTTTCCTATGCGCATATTTGCTTTTTCAAAGGCGTTTGCCGGCCGATTCCGCTGCTTTTTCGGCGCTTTACACGGCTTTTTCCTTTAAATTTTAAAAAAATTTGAATTTTTGCAGATATTTGCATTTGCCTATTGAAAAGTATACCAAATTGGTGTATATTTGAAGCGATGAGGAAAGACTAGATTCAAGCGGTCAATTCCCTCACAAAAAATACAATCCGAAAGGTACTGATAAATCTATGGAACTGAACGGCAAGAAAATTGTTTATGCGGACAATGCCGCCACAACGGCTGTGTCTCCCGCTGTTCTTGACGCGATGCTGCCGTTTTACAAAGAGGTTTACGGCAACCCCTCAAGCCTCTATGCAATCGGCAACGCCGCAAAGAAGCCGCTCGAGGAAGCCCGTGCCAAGGTAGCCCGTGCGCTCGGCGCGGATCCGTCTGAAATTTACTTCACCAGCGGCGGCAGCGAGAGCGACAACTGGGCCATCAAGGGCGTCGCCCACAAGCTGAAAGCCAAGGGCAAAACGCACATCATCACAAGCAAGTTCGAACACCACGCCGTGCTGCACACCTGCGCGTCGCTGGAAAAGGAAGGCTTCACCGTCACCTATCTCGATGTGCATGAAAACGGCATCGTGGTTCCCGAAGAGCTGGAGGCCGCCATCACAGACAAAACGGCGCTTGTCACCATCATGTACGCCAACAATGAGATCGGCACTATCCAGCCGATTCCGGAAATCGGCGCGATCTGCAAAAAGCACGGCGTGCTTTTCCACACCGACGCGGTACAGGCCGTCGGTAATGTACCGATCGATGTGAAGGCGCAGAATATCGATATGCTCTCCCTGAGCGGCCACAAGCTCCATGCCCCGAAGGGCATCGGCGCGTTGTACATCCGCCGCGGCGTTACGATCCCGAACCTGATTGACGGCGGCGCGCAGGAGAGAAACCGCCGCGCGGGCACGGAGAACGTCGCCGGTATCGTCGGTCTCGGCGTTGCAATGGAAAACGCGATGGCGATCATGGAGGAAAAGAACGCAAAGCTCCGCCGCATGCAGGATAAGCTGATTACGGAAATCCTCAAAATCGACCGCAGCCGTCTGAACGGCGACCGCGTGCATCGCCTGCCCGGCAACGTCAGCTTCTGCTTTGAGGGCATCGAGGGCGAATCCCTTCTCCTCATGCTGGATCTCAAAGGGGTCTGTGCTTCCTCCGGCAGCGCCTGCACCAGCGGCTCGCTCGACCCGAGCCATGTGCTGTTGGCGATCGGCTTGAAGCATGAAATTGCGCACGGTTCGCTGCGCCTGAGCTTCAGCGATATGAACGACGAAAGCGACGTGGATTACATCATCGAGGTGCTTCCGCCGATCGTTGAGCGCCTGCGTTCGATGAGCCCGCTGTGGGACGCGATCATCCACGGCCGCGCATGACGGAAGCGGTCAATCAAACAGTTAATTTTCGAAAGGATCTGAATCGATATGGCATACAGTGAAAAGGTAATGGATCATTTCGCCAATCCGCACAATGTCGGCGAGCTGAAGGACGCAAACGGCGTC
>JAHZCM010000040.1:11432-16315 GCA_019422905.1 Oscillospiraceae bacterium | reverse complement strand
TTCAGTTTCATGCTGTTTTGTGCCTTGTAGCGCAGCAGAAAGGAATGGTCATAAACATGAAAAGAAAGCTCATTGTATTGATGCTCGGCTGTTTGCTGGCAATTACAGGAACAGCCTGCGGCGGCGATAAAAACAGCGCGGCGGATTCCAGCGCGGCTGCGTCTTATGAAACGGCGGGCTACGACGCGGGTTATGCGACGGAGGGCGCCGCTGATTACGACATGGCGGACGAAGCCGCGGGGGTATCGGAAGCCGCCGGGGGAAACGTATCGGCCACAGATATCTCTCAGCCGGCGGACGGCCGGAAAATCATCCGCGATACGACGCTTGTCATGGAGACGAAGCGGTATGACGATTCTCTGGCGCTTTTGAAGCGTGCGGTAGAGGAAGCCGACGGCTATATCGAGTATTCCTCTCAGTATGCGGGCGGCAGCACGCGCAATGCCAATTTCACCTGCCGTATTCCGGCGGCGCAGTACACGGCGTTTCTGGAAAGCGTGCAGGGAGCGGGCAGCGTGGTGCGCACAGAGGAGAGCACCGAGGATGCGACGAATCAGTATATCGATTTGGAGGCCCGCTTGAAAAGCCTGCGCACGCAGGAAACGCGCCTGCTCGAGCTGATGGAGAATTCCGGCAGTCTGGAGGAGCTTTTGGCTGTGCAGGAAAAGCTGTCCGACGTGCAGTATCAGATTGACAGCTATACCGGACAGATGAAGGCGCTTGAGAACCGGATCGATTACACCACAGTGACGGTCTGCCTCGACGAGGTGGAAACCTACACGCCCATTGAGCCGTCGTTTGGTGAGCGTGCCGGGCAGGCATTTCAGAACATGCTGCGCGGCATCGCAGACGGCGCGCAGGGATTTGTGATCGTGCTGATTTACGCGCTGCCGCTGATTGTGATCGCGGCGGTTGCGCTGGTGATCGTGCTGATTGCCGTCAAACGCAAAAAGCGCCGCATGCCGGCCGTGCCGCCGGTCCCGCCGGTTCCGCCGCAAAATAAGCCGTAAACAGAGAAGAAACAGAAGAAGTGCCGCTCCGTATGGGGCGGCACTTCTGTGCTGAACAGGAATTTTACATGTTTAATAATGCCTGAAGCGTAGCGGTAACGACGCTGAGTTGTTTCTCATCACACTGCTTCAGAAGAATTTCCGCCTGTGAATAGGCGGCGCTTTTTTCGGTCGCAGCGGGAAAGAGTAAGTTGTCCAGAGAAAGATTGAGAATGGTCGCCAGCTTCCAGAGAACCTCCAGAGAGGGCTTGCGGTGCTCGCTTTCAATATGCTTTAAATGTGTGGGTGTAATGTCTACAAGTTCCGCCAACTCCTCTTGAGACAAGTGCTTTTTAAGACGGGCCGTGCGGATTGCGCAGCCCAATTTTCCTGCTTCCATCTCTTTCAGCTCCTTTTTTATTAGCATAAAGTTCAAAATTAGTATTGACAATTAGCTTAAAGAGAACTAAAATGGAGCTGAAAGAGAATTAAAGGCGATCCTGCACTTTTATCGGAGCGAGTTTGGACCGCAATCATCATGTTAATCAAGGCGGCTTGATGCGTTTTTATTCTTATGAAACTGGAAAAGAGCGGGTTTGGGATACTCTGAAAGGGTTGCTTACTGGATTGCAAAACCGTTAAAGCTGCTTGTGAGTAAGTAAAATGAATTAGAAAGGAAAGGTAGAAATGATGCTCTGTAATCAATGTGGACATACTGTGGAGGAGGGCTGCGCATTTTGTCCGGTATGCGGCACAGCGCTGAACGGCCAGACACAGACGGATCAATCGGTTCCAGTGCAGGCAGCGCCGGCGGTTACAAGTGCGCCTGCACCGAAAACCAATGCGATGGCAGTGGCGGGATTCATCTGTTCTTTTTTTACATGGTTCCTGTGCGGAATTCCGGGTATTGTAGGACTGATTCTGTCGATTGTCGGTCTGGCACAGATTAAGAATCGAAATGAAGGCGGCAAGGGATTTGCCATTGCCGGTATAATTATTGCTCCGGCTCTTTTTATTGCCTTTATTGTTATCCTTGTATTTTTTGGCGCGCTTTCGTGGATATTCTGAAAGAGGTTCGATTATAACCGAGAGGTGTGTTGCTCGGCACCAAATACCCCAAGCGGGACTGCCTGAAGCTGACAGTCCCGCTTCTTTTTTACAGCGTTCTGACCTTTCTCCTTCCGCGCGGCAGGCACACAAAGAAATGCCCGTATTTTTCGTTATGCTGCGCTATTGACGGCGGGAATGCCGGGTGGTATGATAAATTTTGGGATCACAGCTTTTTGGCTGCTGTGATCCCAATCATGCGTATATAGGAGGAGAGATGTACAATGGCAAGAACAAATCTGAGAATTCCGTATGCAGACCGCAATACGGCGGAGCCGGCTGTTCGCCAGCTTCTGATTTCCGAACGGTTCAAGGAAGTCACGAAAAATAACGAAACCTACTGGAAAAAGGGCGGCTTCTGGACGGCGGCGCAGTGCCTGAAGCTTGAATTCGGCGAGCAGGAGCTGAACCTGTACGCATGGGTTCGCAATTTCGGTATGGCGGAGAGCGATCTTTCCGGCATTGTCGGCGCGATTCCGAAGCAGCAGCTTTCTGGCTTTGTGGAGAGGATTAAGCAGGTTCTCCGGTAATTTTGCGCGGCGGTTTCACCTTTCCGGATGGAGAACAGCGAATACCCGATGCCCGGACGGCGGGAGCCGGCGTTTTGGCTTGTCTGCCGTATGATGCCGTATAAGGGACGCAAAGCGCTGCGCGGGCGGCGGGGATGCTCTCGGGCGGAAAGGAAAAAGAGAGACGGGAAGTGCCGTCTCTTGACAAATCCCGTCCCCGGCAGTTATACTTAAATCAGAAAATAGTCGAATTTCAGGAGGTGTGCGCAATGGCGAGATGCAGCCGGTGCGGAACAGTTTATCAGGACGGTGCGCCGTATTGCCCGAACTGCGGGGCGCAGGAGCCGGTCTACGACCAGCCTTATCCGCCGCAGGGGCCGGCATATACGCAGCCCCCGGTGCAGCCGCCGCAAGGACCGGCGTATGCGCAGCCTCCGGTGCAGCAGCCGCAGGAGCCACCGTATACGTCGCCGATGCAGCAGCAGGAGCCCATGTATACGCAGCCGCCGGTTTACGCGCCGCCCCCTGTAAATCCATATCCGCCGATGCCGACGAACCCGTATTATGTGCAGCCGGTACAGCTTCCGTCGTATAATGGAATGTCGATCGCTGGATTTGTCCTTTCCTGCGTTTCTTTGGTATTGTGCTGCTTCCCGATTACGGCAATCATCGGCCTGATTCTCTCGATCATCGGTGTGCCGCAGACGGAAAGCCGGAGAGAGCGCGGCAAGGGCCTCGCCGTTGCAGGCATCGTTTTGAATGGCCTTGTGCTCTTATTCTGGATTATTATGTTGATTTTGCCGCTGATGGGCGTCTATATAGAAAACGATCTGTTTTACTGAAATTGAAGGGGATAAGCCGGAGCCCTGCGCTTATCCCTTTGTTGTTTTACCGGCTTTTGAAGCGTTTTCGTTATGCGGTGGAAGCGAGCTTTCGGGAATTGGAGGGATCACACGATGATTATTTGCAGAAATTGCGGGAATTTCATGGAAGAGACAGAAGCGGTCTGCCCGGCGTGCGGGGCGGCGCGGGGAGAATAAAGCCCGGCGCCTCCGGTTGACGGACAGGAGACGCCGCAGCCGGAGGGGCAGGGATTTCCGGCGCAGCCTCCGCAGGACGCATGGCAGGGGCAGCCGCCGGTATATGGAAATCCTTATGTGCCGGGCGTACCGTATAAAAAGAAAAACGCCCTTGCGACTGCGGGCTTCATCTGTTCCCTGCTGGGGCTTACCACCTGCGGAGTCACAGCCCTGATCGGGGTGATCCTGTCCGTTCTCGGGCGCAGACAGATCGAAGAGCGGGATGGAGGCGGCAGGGAGCTTGCGTCGGCGGGCATCGGGATCGGGATTGCGATTTTGGCCCTGTATGCTGTGGTGATCCTGCTGACGCTTGTGAGCGCCATCATGAAGTATGCCTGAATCAGGGGCAGGATATTGCCTGAGGTGAAAACGCAAAAAGACCGTCCCGAAGGACGATCTTTTAAGCTTTGCGATCTTGGAAGTTACGCGCCCGCGCTGAGCTTCTTATCGAGTGCGGACTTCTTTCTGGCAGCCGTATTCTTGTGCAGAATACCCTTGGCAGCCGCCTGATCGATTCTCTTCACGGCAACCTTGACGGCTTCCGCCTTGTCGGCAGCGTTTGCCTCGATCGCTGCGTTTGCCTTTTTGATCTCCGTCTTGAGCTGGGAATTGATCATCTTGTTCTGCAGGGTCTTTGCAGCAGTAACTTTTACGCGCTTCTTAGCCGATTTAATGTTGGGCACAATAGACACCTCCTCGATAACAGGATTATAGTACGGCGAAACCGCCTGAACCGTATTGGTGGGCATAGATTCGCCTTAAACTCCAATAACGCAGAAATAATGATAACACATTGCCCCCGAAAATGCAAGCGTTTTTTCCGGATTTTTCGCAAAACACAAGATGCTGGGGTACATGGCATTTTTACTGTAGATTTTTTAGGGCCGGCGCTTTATAATAGAAAAAAGAGTTGTTTATTTGGGAGGGTACGATATGATACGCGAAAGCCGGGAGCAGGACTGCGCGGCAGTCTATGCACGCACCTGCGAGATGGAAAACCACGAGCTGCCCGCAGCGGCTTTTCGGGAAATTCTCATTTCAAATTTACAATGTCGTTCCATGCGAAGAAAAACGGTGAAAACCGTTTGGGAAATATAGATCTCAAATATAGGGAGGAATTGTCATGTCCAAATTTTTCACAGCCAACAAAATCTTTGAGAACGTCACACAAATCGGCGGTCTCGGCGGCGAGCTCTGCT
>JAHZCM010000040.1:0-11422 GCA_019422905.1 Oscillospiraceae bacterium | reverse complement strand
GAGGGCAGCGAAAAGGCGCTTTTGATCGACGGGCTGGCCGGTGTGGGCAGCCTGAAGGCGTTTGCGCGCGAGCTGACCGATCTGCCGGTGGAGCTTGTCCTCACGCACGGCCATGTCGACCATGCGGGCGCGGCGTTTGAATACGGCGTATGCCGGGTGCATCCCGCGGATGTGGAGATGCTCTATGCGCACGGCGATCCGGCGCGCCGGTATGATTTTGTGACGCGCGGTAAGCCGGAGGGGGCCTTCAAGCCCAAAACGGAGGATGTTGTGCCGCCGTGCGCGGTGCGCACTTTGCCCGTATATGACGGCGACGTTTTTGACCTGGGCGGCGTGCGCATCGAAGCCATCGGGGTGCCGGGCCATTCGCACGGTACGCTTGTATTTCTCGACCGCGCCCGCCGGGTCGTGTATTCCGGCGACGCATGCAACCCCAATACGCTGCTCGCACTGCCCGAATCAACGACGATCGAGACCTATAAGCAGAGCCTTCTGCACTTTATGGATTTCATCGGCGAATTCGATGTGCTCTACGGCGGGCATGGGACCGGCGCGGTGCCGAAGTGCATTATCGAGGAGGCGATCGAGCTGTGCGATGAAATCATGGCCGGCACGGACGACCAGTACCAGAAGGCGTATATTGGCCGCGATTTCCTGTATGCACGCAGATTTACAGGCGATTTCAAGCGCTGTGACGGCAAACTCGCCAATATCGCCTATAAGAAGGAAACGATATTCAATGACGGGCGGTCATGAAGGAAAAACGCCGTTCAAACCGCAAAAAAAGTGTGTTGATCGGGATCTGTGCCGGCGTCTTTTTGGCGGTCGGGCTGACGGCGGCGTATTTCCTCACGCCGGATCGGGAATATTATATGGGACAGAGAAGAGCCGCGCCTGAAAAAACGCCGGTGCCGACCGGCACGTTTATCCAGCCCTGGTATTGTGCGGACTGGACGGAGAACGACTTTGCCGCGCATTTCGAGTGTCTCCGCGCGCTCGGCACGGACAAGCTGATTATACAGTGGACGGCGGATACGCCCGAAGGAAAAATCCGGATGGTGTATTATGATACGGAGCTGCCGGAAAGCTGCTTTGCGGAAAATGCCGTGCGGTATCCCGCGATGCTGGAAAACTGCCTGTCTGCCGCCCAAAAAACGGGCGTGCAAGTTTTCATCGGGCTGAATCTCGCGGACGAATGGTGGGATTTTGCGGTGAAGGACGCGGCGTGGCGTGAAAAACAAAGCGCCTTGTCCGCCGCGATGGCGAAAGAAATCCATACGCTGTACGGGGAGAAATATCCGGACGCCTTTCACGGCTGGTATTGGGCTTGGGAGCTGACGAACGGCTTTCAGGGCGCGGAAGCCGCGGCCGAGCTGCTGAACAGCGACCTTGCGGCTTTGGATGCGCTGGAGCCCGCGCTGCCGCTTTTGTTCTCGCCGTTCAATTCGAAGAACTCCGGCTATAAAAGCGCGGAGCGGGAGTGGACGGAATTCTTCGCACAGGTTCGTTTCCGCCCCGGAGATATTTTCTGCCTGCAGGACGCAATCGGCGCGGAGTGGATCGGCTTTGACGATCTGGATTTCTATTACGCCGCGGCGAAGCGGGCGGTGCAGACAAAGCCGGAGCTTGTTTTCTGGGCGAACTGCGAGAATTTCACAAAGGACTACAGGCCGGCGGATGTCGGCCGTTTCCGCAGGCAGTTGGATACAGCGGCGCTGTACGCCGATGAGATCGTGAGTTTTTCGCTGTCACATTATTATTTGAATCCGGAATTCGGTGCGGAGCCGCAGAAAAGCTACCGGGCGCTGTGCGGGGCGTGATCACAGCCTTTGCAGGAACGCGGTTTTTGCGTTTTTGTCGAAGCCGCAGCTTTCGTAAAACCGCAGCGTGCTTTCTTTTTTGGAGCCGGTCAGCAGCATGATCTTATAGCAGCCGTGCGCCGCGCGATTTCGCCTGCGCGGCGCATCAGCGCGGTAGCGTAGTGCCTGCCCCGGTGCTCCGCGTGCGTCACGACGTTTTCGATCAGGGCGTAAGGCCGCACATTGTGGGTCAGGTTTTCGATGATGACCAGCGTGACGGAGGAGACGAGCGCGCCGTCCGCCTCGCCGACCAGCAGATGGTAGGCGGGGTTCTGCGCGAAGCGGGCCAGCTTTTCCCGCCACAGCGCCATGTCCTGCGCCTCTGTGGGCGGTGTTTGCGTGAGGTGGAAGAAATAAAGCGCCTAGAGCGCTTCGGCGTCTGAAGGGCGGGCCTTCCGGATCAACAGTGCCATAAAAAACAGCCTCCTTTTCTATACGGTTAGAGTATAGCATGAAGGATTCTGAAAGGCAATTGCGGTGGGGCTGAAAAGGGCGCTGTGAAATTCCCGGCGCGTTTGACAAGTATTTGACAAATACGCGCAAACCCTCTTGATTTATCGATAGAAATACACTATAATAATTTAAAAACATCCGAGCGGAAACGCTTGAAAGGTAAGGGTGAACACGCTATGAATAAAATCACCATCATCGGAAGCGGCAGCGTCGGCGCAACGATCGGCTATACGCTGACCGTTATGGGTCTGGCTTCCGAGATCGTCATGATTGACATCAATAACAACAAGGCGCTTGGCGAAGCGCTCGACATTCGTCAGGGCACGCCGTTCTGCAGCCCCTGCTCCATTTATGCGGGCAGCTATGCGGACAGCAAGGATTCGGATATTGTCATCATTACCTCCGGTGTGGCGCGCAAGCCCGGCCAATCCAGACTGGATCTCGCTCAGACGAACGTCAACATCATCAAGAGCATCATTCCTGAAATCACGCGCTATGCGCCGGATGCGATCTACCTGATCGTCAGCAACCCGGTCGATATTCTGACCTATACCTTCTGCAAGCGCTCCGGCCTGCCGGAATCCCGCGTGCTCGGCTCCGGTACGATCCTCGATACCGCCCGTCTCCGCGCGCGTCTCGCAGAGTATTTTGCCATTAACCAGCTAAATGTTCACGCATACGTGCTCGGCGAGCACGGCGACAGCTCCTTCGTCCCGTGGTCTCTGGCCAATATCTCCAACATTCCGGTTCAGGATTATCATAATTCGATGGCAAACACAGACATGCTCCTACCGCCGCTTGATTTTGCGGAAGTCGAGAAGTATGTCCGCAAGTCCGGCGGCCGCGTCATTGAGCGCAAGGGCGCCACGTTCTACGCGGTTTCCGTTTCGGTCTGCCACATTGTCAAGTGCATCCTCACCGGCATCGATACCACGATGACCGTTTCCACGATGCTCAACGGCGAGTACGGCATCGACGATGTCTGCCTCAGCCTTGTGAACATTGTCGGGCATAAGGGCGCGGAAAGCAAGATCATGCTGCCGCTGAACGACGAGGAGCGCGCCTCCCTTGTCAAGAGCGCAAACTGCCTCAAGGAGATCATCCACCAGATCGAAATCTGATCGCCGAAGCCGCGCGAAAAACCGTTTGCGGCGATGAGTTGAAAGGGCGCCGGGAAAAGGGAGCTTAGCCCGGTAACATCAAGAATGAAAAATGCCATGCAGGGGCTGTTTATGCCGGCTGCATGGCATTTTTGCTTTCATATAAGTTTATCTTATGCGTTTGCGCAGGAATCCGAATTGACCGGACGGATACGGGCCGTTACAATATAAAGTGTAAGCGGGGAAACGGAGAAGGGGAGATGCGCACATTCCATGGGGCGCCTGCAATGCTTGCCCGATACAAAAAACCGCTTGCATGGCAGTATGGAGAAGAGGCCGTGCCGGTTGCGTTCGGCTTATGCGGAGCCTGTAAAATTGACGAAAGGGTAGTGCGAAGCAGCCCATGAAAAAAAGGAACTGAAAAATGGCTCCATCGGAGCCTTAAAAATTCACGAAAGGATAGGAGAAGCGGAATGAAAACGTATTTTGAAAATGTAAAAAAGAATTTTGGGTTTGGATGCATGCGTCTGCCGATGCAGGACGGAGCGGTGGACCGCGAGGAAATGTGCCGTATGGCGGATTTCTTTTTGGAGAACGGCTTTAATTATTTTGATACGGCGCACGGGTATTTGGGCGGCAAAAGCGAAACGGCCCTGCGCGAATGTCTTGTACGCCGCTACCCGAGGGAATCCTATGTTCTGACAAACAAGCTCTCCACGCACTTTTTTGATCAGCAGGAGCAGATCCGGCCGCTCTTTGAAAGCCAGCTTGCGGCCTGCGGCGTCGATTATTTTGATTTCTATCTGATGCATGCCCAGAGCGCCGAGATTTACGCGAAGTTCAAAAAGTGCCGCGCCTATGAGACGACGTTGGAGCTCAAAGAGGAAGGAAAAATCAAGCATTTCGGCATTTCCTTCCACGACAAAGCCGCTGTGCTGGAGCAGATTCTGACGGAATATCCGCAGATTGAGGTCGTGCAGATTCAATTCAACTATGTGGACTACGAGGATGCTTCCGTGGAAAGCCGAAAATGCTATGAGGTTTGCCGGAAATTTGATAAGCCCGTCATCGTTATGGAGCCAGTGAAGGGCGGCAGCCTGATCGACCTGCCGGAAAAGGCGCAGGCGGTTTTGGACGAGCTGCATGGCGGCAGCAACGCCAGCTATGCCATCCGCTTTGCAGCCGGATTTGACGGGATCATGATGGTGCTTTCCGGTATGGGAAACATGGAAATGATGCGCGACAATATTGGCTATATGAAGGATTTCAAGCCGCTTTCCGACCGGGAACAGGCGGCTGTCGCAAAGGTGCGGGAGCTTTTCCGCGCACAGGGGCTGATCCCCTGCACGGCCTGCCGCTATTGTACGGATAGGTGCCCAAGGCAGATTGCCATTCCCGACCTGTTTGCGTGCCTGAACGCGAAGAAGCAGTTCCGAAACTGGAATACGGACTACTATTACAACAATGTGCATACAAAAGCGGGAAGCCGCGCTTCGGACTGTATCCGGTGCGGTAAGTGCGAGCATATTTGCCCGCAGCACCTGCCGATCCGGGAGCTTCTCGCCGAAGTGGCAAAGGAGTTTGACAAATAAGGAAAACCGGAAAACGGCCGGCAGCCTCAGAATTTCCGAGGCCCATATCAAGTAAGGGGATTCGGAAAGGCTTCGCCTGACAGAAGAATTAAAAGACCGTGCCCGTAGAAAAGCGGTGGAAGGCCCGTCTCGTTTTCGAGACGGGCCTTCATCCATGCAGGGGGTTATAAATCTTCGATTTCCATATCGCAGTCGGCTTCCACGCCGGTGTAGCCTTTATCCATTTTGTGCCGCGCCTTGCGGTTCTCCACCGGGGCGAAAATAATTGAGACGGCATAGCCCGGCGGATACAGCGCGCTGGCCTTGGCCCGGAGCTTCAGCCGGTCGTGCTTTACGCGGTCTTTCCGCCCCTGTATCTGCACCACGAGCGTGCCGGCCTCGTCCGCAGGTTGGAAAACGATGCCGATCTTCTTGCCCGGATAGACAAAAACGGAATCGCCGACGCCGAATTGCTGCGCGTGCGGGGGAACGCCCTTTGGGCGCGGCGCTTTCTCAATCCGGCTTTTCGGCTGCGGCTGTGTGCTGCCGGGCAGCGGGCGGAATTCAAAATCCTGTGCGGGCGCGTTCTGCCGCCCGTAGGTCACGGCCTTCGCATAGTCCAGAAGCTCCGCGGGATAGCCGAGCCGCTGCGCGATATAAAACGCGCAGCTTTCGCCCGCCTCGCCGATGACGAGCCGGTATTCGGGGCGGAGCGTTTCGCGGTCAAAGGTCATGCGGGCGTTCAGGATTCCGTCGACCTTTTCCGCGTACTGCTTCACCTCTGCATAGTGCGTCGTGGCGAGGAAAAGGCACCCGCGGCGGCGAAGCGCTTCGAGAATCGAGACCGCGATGCCCATGCCCTCCGCCGGGTCCGTGCCGGAGCCGAGCTCATCGAGCAGGACGAGCGAATCCCGCGCCGCAGCATTCAGAATGCCGATGATGTTTGTGATGTGCGCGGAGAAGGTGGAGAGGTTTTGGGAGATGTTCTGCTGATCGCCGATGTCGCACAGCACGGCGCCGTTCATGCAGATTTCCGCGCTTTCGCATGGCAGGTGCAGGCCGCACTGCGCCATCATCGAAAATAAGCCCACGAGCTTCAGCGTCACGGTTTTGCCGCCCGTATTCGGGCCGGTAATCACAATTCCGCTGATCTTTTGCCCGTGCCGCTCCTGCCCGATTTCAAAATCGACCGGCACGCAGTCGTCTCGGTTCAAAAGCGGATGGCGGCCCTGAACGATTTTCATATGGCGTTCCGTGTTGAGCCGCGGCGTGCAGCCGCCGGTTTCAAGGCTCAGCTTCCCCTTGGCGAAGGCAAAATCCAGCGTCTCCACGGTTTCGGCGTTTAAGCGGAGCGCTGTGCTCTGGCCGGCGACGAAAGCGGAGAGCGTGTACAGGATCTTATCGATCTCAATGGCTTCCTCCGTTTCGAGCAGAGCGAGCTTTTCCGTGTATCTGCGGATGGCGCTCGGCTCGATAAAGCAGGTAGAGCCTGCGGAGGAGACGGCGACCACGGCGCCGGGCACCTGATTTTTATAGTTCTTGGAGACAGGCAGCGTGTAGCGCCCGCTTTTTACGGAGACGAAGCTGTCCGTGCAGAATTTTTTATGGCTCTTTAAAAGCTCCTCCATGCGCGTTTTGATTTGTCCGCGCGTGTTTTCCGTTTGACGGCGGATGTCTCGCAACGCGGGGGTGGCGTTTGTGTCCACCGTGCTGCCCGTGATACAGCGGTGAATTTCCAGCGTCATGTCCTCCAGGGGGTCGATGACTTCGCCGTTGAAGGCGAGAGATGCCCCGGTAGCCTCCGATTTCTTGAGATAGGCCTTGAGCCGCTTGCAGGCGGCGCCGAAGGAGGCGCAGGAGAGCAGCTGCTCCGGCGTGAGCAGGCCGCCCTTTTCCGCGAGCGTCAGCGCATTTTTAGCGGCTTCGGTGTCGGGCAGCGGCGGCATGCCGGCAAAGTCCAAAATCTGCCGCGCGCCGTCCGTTTCGCGGAGCGCGCCGCGCAGGCGCACCTCGCTTGTGAGCGGTGCGAGCGCCATAATCCGCGCCTTTGTCTGCTGTGTTGCCGCATAGGCGACGAGCTGTTCCCGTATTTGTTCAAATCCAAGGGTTTCGAATGCATTTTGCATGGAATATGTCCTCCAATCCTGATTTTGTGCGGATTCGCGCGGAGCCGTGCCGCGGTGCGGCAAATCAACCTGCGGAAAGGCGCTGCACAGCGCGCAAAAAATCCGCAGGTACTCTGATGGACCCTGCGGATACGCTCAAAAAGGACGCGGCGGCACACGGCCCCGCGAGGACAAGACGCATCGGGGATCAGGCGCAAACAGAGTACGGGTGAACGGCTCCACATAAAGCCGGACGTGCCGCCCTTTGCGGTACGTCTTCCGATTTCTGTTCATGCCGGTCTCAGTCAAAGACTCAGACCGACGCACCTGCCGTTAACGTCATAGATTCGTCTTCCTTTCAAAATTCTGTTTTGTGGTTTCAGAATACCATGAAGCACTGCGCTTGTCAAGAGGAAAGTGCCGGACTTGTTTTGCGGCGCGGTTTGTAGTAAAATACAGGCATCTGCAAATCTATGCGGCGCTGCGCGGACAAGCTGGAACCGGGTGCGGGCGATCAAAGCGCGCTCGTCCCTGTGTACCGTGGCGGGTCCGGATGAAAAAGGAAGGGGTTATCAGCGTGGAAAGTCCATATTACAGAGTATCCTTTGAGGAAGCGGAAAAGCTGCTGGAAACGGAACCGGCGTGCCTCATTTTCGATGTTCGGGAGGAAGACGAATACCTGACGGGGCATGCGAAGAACGCGGTTTTGTATCCGCTCGACACGATCAGCGCGGAGAGCGCGGCGGAAAAGATCCCGTCCTTGGAAACGCCGGTGCTCGTCTACTGCCGCAGCGGCCGCCGCAGCCGGGAGGCTGCCAGCAAGCTGGCGGCGATGGGCTACAGCAGGGTGTATGATGTCGGCAGTTTGGTTGGCTGGCCGTACGGGCTGGAATGGTAAGGCGAAGGAGCGGTTTCAATGACATTGCAGCAGCTTCGGTATGTTTTTTAAATTGCAGTGTTTTGAAGCGGTATAGCCGCCGTGCTACATCCGAATGTACAAAAGACCTGACCATACCCGGCCAGGTCTTTTGTATTTGCGGTTCAGAAGCAGCGTTCTTTCCGGTTTTTGCGGCAATCCTGTCCGGCCTTGTCGCGGTCGCAGAGGTAGCAGATTTCATTTTCGAGCGGTGCGCCGGAGAAGAACGCATCGAGATTTTTGATGGTTTCCTCGGCGATGTTGTGCAGCGCCTCCTCGGTCAGAAAGGCCTGATGGGCGGTCAAAACAACGTTTGGACGGGAGACGAGCAGCGCGAGCGTATCGTCGAGGATAATCGTATCGGAGCGGTCCTCGTAAAAGAGGTTTGTCTCCTCCTCGTAGACGTCCAGTCCTGCGCCGCGCACAACGCCGTCGTTCAGCGCGTCGAGCAGGGCGGCGCTGTCAATCAGCGCGCCCCGGGAGGTGTTCAGAATAAACACGCCCTTTTTCATCAGCGAAAAGGCCTTGCGGTCGAGGATATGATGGGAATCCGGGGTGAGCGGGCAGTGCAGGGAAATCACATCGCTTTCCCGCAGCAGCGTTTCAAGCGGTACATAGGTGAGGCCGCTGTTTTCCGCGGGATATTTGTCATAGGCGAGGACGCGCACGCCAAAGCCGCTGCACACGTCGATAAACGCGCGACCGATCTTGCCTGTACCGATGACGCCCACGGTTTTGTCGTAGAGATCGGTGCCTGTCAGGCCGACGATGCTGAAGTTGAATTCACGGGTGCGGTTGTACGCCTTATGCAGGCGGCGGTTCAGTGTGAGCAGCAGGCCCATCGTATATTCCGCCACCGCATGCGGCGAGTAGGCCGGCACGCGCACGATGTGCAGCTTTTCGAACGCGGCCTTCACGTCCACGTTGCTGTAGCCCGCGCAGCGCATGGCGATGAGCTGCACGCCGTTCTGGTACAGCCGCTCCACGGCGAGCGCGTTGATCCTGTCGTTGACGAAAGCGCAGACCGCGTCGAAGCCGTCGGTGAATTTCGCCGTGTGGTGGTTCAGCTTTTCCTCAAAGTAGGTGATTTCATAGTTTTTGCCCAGTTCGTCAAACCATGTGCGGTCATAGGGCTTTGTATCAAAAAAAGCGATTTTTTTCATGATGGACCATTTTCCTTTCCACACAAGCCTGAAAAAGCCTGCGACTTCCTGATTTTGTTTCTGTGAGGTAGTATGCGCCGGATAAACCGCGCTATTCCGCGCAGACTACAGGAGAAAAACAAAAAAGGAGGAAATCGAACGTTGGAATATATTCGCGCGTTTGTGGTCGGCGGGCTGATCTGTGTGCTCGGCCAGCTTCTGATCGACCTGACCAAGCTGACACCCGCCCGCATCATGGTGCTGTACGTCACCGGCGGCGTGGTGCTCGGCGCGCTGGGCTGGTATGCGCCGCTCGTCAACTATGCGGGCTGCGGGGCGACCGTGCCGCTCTCGGGCTTTGGCTATCTCCTTGCGGAGGGTGTGCGCACGGCGGTAGAGGAAAAGGGCCTGCTCGGCGCGTTCACCGGCGGTGTTACGGCCGGAGCGGCGGGCATAGCGGCTGCGGTGTTCTTCGGGTATTTTGCGTCGCGGCTTGCAAAGCCGGGCGACAAATCCTGAAAAGCGAAAGGATTCTGCGGGAAGATGCCCGCAGAATCCTTTTTGTCTGCTTGTTTTTGAATTTTTACGGGAATCCTTTGGACGCTCAGTCGTTCACGATGAACGAATACCTGCATTTCGGGCAGGTGAGCTGAATCTTCCCTTTTCCCATGGGAACCCGAAGCGTGGCGCCGCAGCGTATGCAGATAAAATAGTTGTATGTACCGTCCGAATGATGCGGGTTACCGTATACGGGTTGTTTTGGCGTGACGGGCGGCCGGTTGTATACAGGAGGCTGATTGTGCACGGGCGGCGTGTTGTATACGGGCGGTTTTGCCGCCGGCTTCGGCTTTGCGCTGAAAAGCGGGCGGATCCGCATCTTCCCGGAGAGCATGCGGTAGCGGACGAGCATATAAATGAAGAAATAGTCGAGCGGCAGGAAAATCAGAAATATAGCGTTTTACACGATGGCCGCCATCGAGACGAGCGTGATCGTGGCGGGAATCAGCGTGAAGAGCAGCGCCCAGGAATACGCGCACTGTTTTGCGGCGGCGACGGTTGCGGGGTCGGTCGAAAGATCCCCGCGCTTTTTATGGCGGGTCGCAGAAACGGAGAAAGCTGCGGTGAGCGCAATCATGATCGGCAGCGCGGGTGTCGCTATACTGACCTGCCAGAACATTGCAATCAGGCAGACGCCGATCAGAATGGGAAGGAAGACGAGAAATTCCCCCAAAGCGCTCGATCTGCCGACGGGCACACGGGGCATTTTCGGAATTTTGGGCTGCAGTGTTTCCGGAACGGGAGAAAGGCGGAACAGCAGTAGGGCCGCGGCGCCGGCCTGCGAATATCCGCCCTCCACATGGCCGATGCAGTAACCGGCCTCAGCGTGCGGGTGGTTGTAAACACGGCCGTCCTGCGCGATGTGCCCGACGCAGTAGCCGGCTTCGGCATGCGGGTGGTTGTAAACACGGCCGTCCTGCGCGATGTGCCCGATGCAGTAGCCGGCCTCGGCGTGCGGGTGGTTGTAAATTCTGCCGTCCTGCGCGATGTGGCCGACACAGTAGCCTGCGTTGGCATGCGGATGGCTGTAGATTCTGCCGTCCGGTTCTACGTGCCCGACGCAATGGCCGGCCTCGGCATATGGATGATTGTAAATCCTCTGACCCATAATCGTTCTTCCCCTCGTTTTGTTTTATGCTTAAGCATGCTGCAACACGGCCGCTTTTCCGTGCCTCTGTCCGCATAACCTGTATGGCGTGCGCCTGTTTTCTGGCTCCATACCGGCAGAAGCGCTGCCAAAGAAACGGCGCAGACCGAAAAAAGTCCGGCCTTTTCGACCGGACCGCTTCACGCTTTTCGCTTAAATTTACTGAATCGCGCCTTCGAGATACTCCTCCAGCTCCGCGTCTTCCTTTTTCTTGTCAAAATACGAGAAAACAGCAAAAGCCGCTGCGGCAAGGGCCACAATCGCTGTGATACAGCCGATAATTGTGAGTGCTTTATTCAGGCATTTCATAAAAACAAAACCTTCCTTTCTGCATGTTGGGCCGCGCCTGTATGCGCTGGCTTCCATATATCGGAATATATTATTATCATACCCAGATTTCAGTGAAATGTCAAACCTTTTTCCGATTTTATGCCGATTTATGAAAAAGTTCACAAGCGGTTTATAATTCTGTGTTTTTTGGGGTGGCCGGCGCGCGCAAATAAAACCGTGCGCCGGTTGTAGGTTTGTCAAACATATTGGACAGCGAACTCTGAGGGAGATAACCAGCCAA
>JAHZCM010000039.1:10441-16368 GCA_019422905.1 Oscillospiraceae bacterium | reverse complement strand
ACTTGCAAAAGTAAAAGATATCCTGTGCCATGCCACCGAAAACCACTATGGCGTTGCGGCGATCAACGTGTTCAACTACGAAACCGTCAAATGGGCGGCGGAGGCGGCAAAGCGTGAACGGATTCCGCTGATTATTCAGTTGTATCCCGGCTTTGACTCCTACATCAGCCTGCACCATGTGGCGTCGTTTGCGAAGGAATTCGCAGAGAAGGCAGACGTCCCGATCGCTGTGCATCTCGACCATTCCGCGTCGTACGAAATCGCCGTATACGGCATCAAGTCCGGCTTCCCGTCCGTCCTGGTGGACGGTTCCGCGCGCCCGTACGAGGAAAATGTGGAAATGACGAAGGCAGTCGTGCGGACTGCGGCTGTGTTTGACGTAGACGTGGAGGCGGAGCTCGGCCATGTAGGTTCCGGCGCAAGTGTCGATGATATTGTCAACAGCGATAATTATACGAATGTGGAGCAGGCTGTGGAGTTCGTGGAAAAGACGGGCTGCGGCTCGCTGGCTGTCGCCGTCGGCAATGCGCACGGCGCGTATGTCCAGACGCCGAATCTCGACTTTGACCGCATCAAGAAGCTGCGCGCGGCGGTTCCGGTGCCGCTGGTGCTGCATGGTTGCTCCGATATTCCGCACGAGCAGTTGCAGGAGAGCGTGCGCCTCGGCATGAGCAAGTTCAATATTGCCACCGAGTATTTCCGCGCGTGCTATGCATCGATCAGCGCAGCGGCGGATCCGGAGAATAAGAACGGCAGCATGATGTCCATCATGAACGACGCCAGCGAGGGCGCGATCGAGTTTGTGCGCGGGAAAATGCGCCTCTTGAATCCGAACGGCTTCTCCCTGTAAAACGGAAAGGGATGTGGATTCATTGAAAAAGAAGTATCAGATTGCCGGATATGACATGCCCTGCGTCGATCTGGCGGTCAATGTGGATGTATTCCCGAAGCCGAACGGCGGCACGGGTGTGCGCGATCTTTCCTGGCAGGGCGGCGGCAAAGTGGCTACCGGCATGGTGGCGGCGGCGCGGCTCGGCGCAAAGTGCGCGATGCTCGGCGCGGTTGGCGACGACGATTACGGCACGTTTGTCCTCCGGGATTTTGAGCGGCACGGCATCGATGTACACGGCATGCAGGTGCGTTCGGGCGAGACGACTTCGCTCTCCATCGTGCTGAGCGACCGCGAGACGAACGGCAGAAGCATCGTGTACCGCAGCGGGTCGGCTGCAGCACCGGCGCCCGGAACACTGGACGAAGCGGTTCTGGCGGACTGCGAGTGGTTCTTTATTTCGCGCGGCTCCGAGGTTTGTCTCGATGCGGCGCGCAAGGCAAAGGCCGCCGGCGCAAAGGTCATCATCGACGCGGACAGCTATGATTCGGTCGTGATGGAGAACCTCGACCTGGTCGACGCGTTTGTCGCATCCGAGTTTGTCTATGACGTGCTGTTCAAGGACAAAAACTACGAAGAGAATTGCAAAAAAATCTTTGAGATGGGTCCTTCGGTGGTCGTGTTTACCCTCGGCCCGCATGGATGCATCGGCTACAGTGCGGACGGTTTCTTTCAGCTCGATTCCTATGACGTCCACGTCGCCGATACGGTCGGCGCAGGCGACGTTTTCCACGGCGCGTTTGCTGTCGGCATGGTAGAGGGTATGACGGCGAAGGCCGCCGCTGAGCTGGCTACGGCTGTGGCGTGCATCAAGTGCACGCGCATCGGCGGCAGAGCGGGCATTCCGGATCGCGCCACCGCAGAGAAGTTTATGGCAACCGGTGAGATCGATTATACAGAGATTGACCAGCGCACCGCTTATTATGGAAAAGGCTTGCAGCTTTAAGCCACGCTGTAATTCCGGTTTATGGCTTACAAATACGCGCTGAGCGCCAAAAAGGCGCTGACGGCGCATCGGAAGGAGTTTAGTTTTATGGCAATGGAAAAAATCAGGCTGGGTGTTGCGCCCACCAAGCGAGGCTTCCTCAGTATGGAGGAGGCAAAGCGCCAGAAGGATAAGTTTATGGCGGTTATCCGCTCGATTCTCCCCGATAAGGTGGAGATCATCGACATCGACGATCTGTGCGAGAACGGTATCCTGTACCAGACGGATAAAATCCCGGCTGTCGTCGATAAGTTCCGCAAGGCGAATATCGACGCCCTTTTCACGCCGCATTGTGACTTCGGCGAGGAGCAGTGCGCGGCGGGTGTTGCAGTGCAGATGAAGGTGCCCACGCTTCTGTGGGGCGCGCGCGACGAGCGCCCGAATACCGATTCGGGCCGCGGCCGCGATACCCAGTGCGGCATGTTCGCATGTTCCAAAGTTATGCGCCGGTTTGGCGTGCAGTACAGCTATATCTGGAACTGCGAGACCGAGAGCGACGATTTCAAAAACGGCTATGACGCTTTTATCCGCGTTGTGTCCGTGCTGAAGACGATCAAAACGCTGCGCATCGCAAAGTTCGGTTCCCGCCCGGTGCCGTTCATGAGCGTTATGGCCAATGAGGCGGAGCTGGCAACGAAATTCGGCATTACAACGATTCCGATTTCGCCCACGGCGATTGCAAAGCGCACCGACAAGCTGATTGAGGAGAACGGCGAAGAGCTGCAGGCATATTATGCAGATCTCACCGCCAGAATCGATACCACGCAGATGGCGCCGGAAAAGGTGCTGCGCTGTGCTGCGGTGACTATGGCGACCAAGCAGCTGATGCTGGAAAGCAACTGCTCCGTCGGCGCAATGGAATGCTGGAGCGCTACGCCCATCATCGGCGTGCCGATCTGCATGACGCTGGGCGAGCTGGCGGACGCCGGCCTGCCGATTTCCTGTGAGACCGACCTGAACGGCGCGGTCACGCTGGCGATCCTGCGTGCGGTCACGCTGGGTGAGGAATCGGAGTTCCTCGCCGACCTGACGATCCGCCATCCGGAGAACGACAATGCGGAGCTGCTCTGGCACTGCGGTCCGTTCCCGTATTCGCTGAAGGACCCGGCTTCCAAGGCGCGCCTTGTGGACGGGCAGGAGCGCTGGGAGCTTAAAAAGGGCGAAATCACAATTTCCCGCTTTGACGACATCGACGGCGAATATTACCTGTTCGGCGGCGAGGGCAAGGCTGTGGACGGCCCGGAGACGACCGGTACGTACGTCTGGTTTGAGGCGGACAACTGGAAGCGCTGGGAAGAAAAGCTGATGTTTGGTCCGTATATCCACCATGTCGGCGGCGTATACGGTAACTACAAGAAGGTGCTGCGCGAGGCGGCGCGTTATCTCGGTGTGAAGTTTGACGACGCGTCCGAGCAGGGAACCTATAGCCTGTAAAATCCGGTAGCAACCCGCTGAAAAGCGGATGGAAAAGACAGGATATTTTTGCGAAACACTTGCATACGACCCCCTTAAATTTGCGGCGAACGGCTGATTCCAGCGGTTTGCCGCATTTTTTGCACGGTTTTTGGAGTCTGCGGTTGCGAAAGTGTGCGAAAGATGGTATACTATTCCTTTAAAGAGTATATCATCTTGAGCGAAAATAAGGATTGGTGATCGAGATTGTCGGAGCATAAGGGACAGAGCTTTTTAAAGAGCACGGTGATCCTGACGGCCGCAACGTTTGTAGTCAAGTTTATCAATATTTTCTTTTCCGTTCCGCTGTCCAATTTTCTCGGCGGCGAGGGCATGGGCCATTTCTATACGGCATATGATATTTTTGTCTTTTTCAGCGTTCTGGCCTCTTCCGGTACGCCGGTAGCGATTTCGCGTATGGTCAGCATGGCGTATGCGCAGGGGAGAAAGCGCCAGGCGGATAAGATTTTCCGCGTCTCTTTTCTCCTGTTTTCCACGATCGGCCTTGTTGGCTGCGTGGCGATGATTGTTTTTTCACGGCAGCTTTCGGTGCTGATGACGCAGGGGGAGCGCTCCATGTATGCGATTGCGGCGCTTGCCCCGATGGTGCTGTTTATGTCGCTCTCTTCCTGTCTGCGCGGTTACTTCCAGGGGCGCTCCAACATGACGCCCACCGCGGTATCGCAGGTGCTCGAGTCTGTCGTCAAGCTCTTCGTCGGTATCGGGCTGGCGCTGTACTTCCTGAACACCACTGGCTTGCCGGAGCTTGGCGCGGCGGGCGCGATCGTCGGCGTATCGGTCGGTTCGTTCTTCGCGGTGCTGTATATTCTGATCTATTATTTCAGAAACAGCAGGGAAACGCGGTATGCGGTTAAGGAGCCGCCTGTTTCCAGCACGAAGCAGATTTTGCGCGACATATGCGTGTTTGCCGTTCCAGTTATTGTCGGCTCAGCTTTTCTGAGCCTTTTGGATCTTGTGGATTCGAGCATTATGATGTACCGTTTGCAGGGAGCGGCAGGCATTGCGGAGAATACGGCGCTGGCCATGAAAGGCTGGCTGGGCAACGCGCGCAAGTATTTTGATCTGCCGAATGCGGTGATTGTGCCGATTTCCACAACCGTGCTGCCTTTGCTTTCCGGCGTTATCGCGAAAAAGGATAAAGCGGGCATACGCAGGACGTCTGCGATGGCGCTGCGCATGACGCTTATGGTCGCCGTTCCGGCGGCGGTGGGGCTTTGCGTTTTCTCCAACCCGATCTGCGAGCTTCTGCTGTATAATCAGCCGGAGGACGCGGCCGGTACGGCGCCGCTTTTGATGCTGATGGCGCCGGCGGTCATCACGGCGAGCCTTCTCTATACGACGAATTCCATGATTCAGGCGGTTGGCAAGGCTTATGTACCGGTTGCAAATATGGCGATCGGCACTGTTGTGCGCATCGTCATTGTCTATCTGCTCTGCGGCATACCGGAAATCAACGTGAACGGTTCGGCAATCGGAACGCTCGTTTCCTATTTTGTGATGATTGTGCTGAACGTGATGGCCATGCACCGGATGCTGCCGGGCGTGCCCAGCGTGGTGGGCATGGCTATCCGCCCGCTGCTTGCATCGGCGATTATGGTGGCCGTGTCCCTGCCGGTCTATTGGCTGCTCACGCTGTGGGTCAGCGCGAAAGTGGCGATTATTCCCGTGATCCTTCTGGCGATTTTCGTTTACGTGCTGGCGGCTGTGTTTACGAAGGCGATTACGCGCGAAGAAATTCTGCATATGCCGAAGGGGGAGAAGATCGCGGCGGTTTTACACCTCAAGTAACGGGGTCCGGCACTTGTAAAGGCGGAAACGCCGTGGTAAAATATAGAAAATGAATTTGTGGGGGAGTGCGCGTTTGACGCGCGAAGCACTCGGAAAGGTTGGTTCAGTTTGGAACAGGAACAGCAGAAAAAACGGCAGAAGGGGCTGATCCGCCGCTTTGCGCCGTACTTTGTGAAGTACAAATGGATTTTGATTTTCGATCTGTTCTGTGCGGCGATGACAACGGTGTGCGAGCTTGTGCTGCCGCTGATCGTCGAACAGTTGACGGATATGGGCATCAACAATCTCGCAGCCATCACGCTGGAGTATATCCTGCGTATCGGCCTGCTTTATATGTTCTTGAAATTGGTCGATGTGGGAGCCACGTTCTTCATGGCTTCGATCGGCCACATTATGGGGACGAAGATTGAGACCGATATGCGCCGCGATCTGTTCGCCCATCTTCAAAAGCTCTCCTTCGCGTATTTCGACAACACGAAGGTGGGGCAGATTATGTCCCGCATCACGTCCGACCTGTTTGATGTGACGGAGTTTGCGCACCACTGCCCGGAGGAGTTTTTCATTGCGGGGATCAAGATTTTTGGTTCCTTTGCGATTCTCTGCACGATGAACGTGCCGCTGACGCTGATTATCTTTGCGGTGCTGCCCTTTATGCTGGCTGCCGCAATGTATTTCAATAAGAAAATGCGCCGCCAGTTTTTGAGCCAGCGCGTGCAGCTCGGTGAGATCAACGCACAGGTGGAGGACAGCCTGCTCGGCGTGCGCGTTGTCAAATCCTTCGCCAATGAGGCG
>JAHZCM010000039.1:0-10431 GCA_019422905.1 Oscillospiraceae bacterium | reverse complement strand
GGAAGGCAACGTCAAGTTTTACAACACGAAGCGCCTGCGCTATATGTTCATGGGCGGCTTTGAGGCGTCCAATAAATTCTTTGACGGCCTGATGTATATCGTCGTCGTTATCGCGGGCGCAATCTTTATGATGAACGGGGAGATCAATCCCTCGGAGCTGGTCGCCTACCTGCTGTATATTACGACGCTGATCAATTCGATTCACCGCATCGTGCAGTTTACGGAGCAGTTCCAGAGCGGCATGACCGGCGTGCAGCGTTTCTTTGAAATCATGGACGCTGAGATCGATATTTTTGATGAACCCGGCGCGCAGGATATCGGCGAGGTCAAGGGAGACGTCACCTTCGATCATGTCGGCTTTACCTATATGGACGACGGCACCGAGGTCCTGTCCGACATCAACCTCACGGTCAAAGCGGGCGAGAACATCGCGCTGGTCGGCCCTTCGGGCGGCGGCAAGACGACGCTCTGCAATCTGATTCCGCGTTTTTACGATACGACGGCGGGCCGCATCCTGATCGACGGCAAGGATATCCGCAGCGTGACGCTGAAATCTTTGCGCTCACAGATCGGCTTTGTACAGCAGGATGTTTACCTGTTCTCCGGCACCGTGTTCGAGAATATCGAGTACGGCAAGCCGGGCGCTTCCCGCGAAGCGGTCGTTGAGGCGGCGAAGATGGCCGGCGCGCACGAATTCATCGAGTCGCTCTCGGAGGGATATGATACATATGTGGGCGAGCGCGGCGTCAAGCTCTCCGGCGGCCAGAAGCAGCGCATTTCGATTGCGCGCGCTTTTCTCAAAAACCCGCCGGTGCTGATTCTCGACGAAGCCACCAGCGCCCTCGATAACGAGAGCGAGCGCGTTGTGCAGGATTCCCTTGAAAAGCTCGCGAAGGGCAGAACGACGTTTACGATTGCCCACCGCCTGACGACGATCAAGAATGCGACGAAGATCCTTGTCCTGACGGACAAGGGTATCGAGGAATCCGGTACCCATAAGGAGTTGATGCGTAAAAAGGGCATTTACTACGGCCTGTACAAGAGCTATACGGAAATGACCGCGGATACGGAGGACGAAGACTGAGAGGTAGAGACGGATGATTCTGGTTGCTTATGCGTCAAAGACCGGGACGGCGGCGGAGTGCGCCGAGCGCCTTGCGGCACAGCTTCCGAATGCGGTTCTGTGCGATTTGGTTTTGGAAACGCGCGATCCGGCGCCGTTTGATACGGTGCTGGTTGGAGGCGGTATCCGTATGGGTGCGCTGCATAAGGCCGCCGCCGGGTATCTCAAAATGCATGAGAGCGCATTGCTGGAAAAGCGGCTTGGCATCTTTACCTGCAATTGCTTTGCGGGCGGAGAGACGCAGGCGCTCAAAGCGTCCGTGCCGCAGAGCCTGCTGCACCATGCGCAGTGCGTGCAGAGCTTTGGCGGGCGCATGGATATGAGCCGGCAGCATGGATTGGACAAATTGATCTGCAAAATGGTGTCGAAAAATCTGCCATCTAGCGGATACCGGGATATTCTGCCGGAACGGCTTGCGCGATTTGCGGAGTTTTTTTTTGCCGGATGCATAAAAGAGAGAAAACGGACTAAAATGAAAGGATGATTTCCATATGAAAACAGTCACACTTGGCGGCACGGGTATCACGGTGAACCGAAACGGCTTCGGCGCACTGCCGATCCAGCGCGTTTCCGCCGAGGAGGCGGGAAAGCTGCTGCGCAAGGCCTATGAAAACGGCATCCGCTTTTTTGATACGGCCCGCAGCTATTCGGACAGCGAGTATAAAATCGGCCTTGCGCTTTCCGACGTGCGCGAGCATATCTATATTGCGACGAAAACGCCTTCCACCACGGTGGAGGGGTTCTGGAAGGATCTGGAGACGAGCCTTTCGCTCTTAAAAACGGATTATATCGATATCTTCCAGTTCCACAATCCCGCATTCTGCCCGAAGCCCGGAGACGGCACCGGCCTGTACGAGGCGATGCTGGAAGCGAAAGCGCAGGGGAAGATCCGCCACATCGGCATCACGAACCATCGTCTTGCGATCGCTGAGGAAGCGGTGAATTCCGGCCTATATGAGACGCTGCAGTTCCCGTTCAGCTATCTTGCCAGTGAAAAGGATGAGGCGCTTGTCCGGCTCTGCGCGGAAAAAAATGTGGGCTGCATCTGCATGAAGGCGCTCTCCGGCGGCCGGATCACCCGCAGCGAGGCGGCGTACGCCTATCTCGCCCAATATGAAAATACGCTCCCGATCTGGGGCGTGCAGCGCGAAAGCGAGCTGGACGAATTTCTTTCCTACAACGACAATCCGCCTGCGATGACGGCGGAGCTTGCGGCTTATATCGAGCAGGAGCGGGTATCGCTTGCCGGGGATTTCTGCCGCGGCTGCGGGTACTGTATGCCATGTCCCGCAGGGATCGAGATCAACCAGTGCGCCCGCATGTCCCTTTTGCTCCGCCGCTCGCCGTCTGCCGGATGGCTCACGCCGGAGTGGCAGGAGAAAATGGAAAAGATCGAAGAATGCCTCCACTGCGGCAAATGTATGCGGCACTGCCCGTACAGCCTGAATACGCCGGAGCTGCTTCGGAAAAATCTGGAGGATTACAGAACCTTTATCAAATGATTCACAGCCGCGCCAAGCGGCCAAACCATCATCGGAAAGTAGGCATTGTGATGACAGCAAGCGAATTTTATGGCGCTCTGCAGGGCAAACGGGTTTCGTTTACCGGCGTGGGCCGGACGAATCTGCCGCTGATCGAGAAATTCCTCGCACACGGGGCGCGGGTTTCCGTGCGCGATAAGCGGGAGGCCGAAGCGCTCGGTGCGGACGGCGAATACCTCCGAAAGCTCGGTGCGGCGCTGATCTGCGGTGAAAACTATCTCGAAAATATCGACGAGGATATGCTGTTCCGCACGCCGGGCGTGCCGTACCTGCTGCCTGAGCTTCAGGCGGCGAAGGCCCGCGGCACGGCGGTCACGAGCGAGATGGAGGTCTTTTTTGATCTCTGTCCCTGTAAAATTTACGCGGTGACGGGCAGCGACGGCAAAACGACGACGACCTCCGTGATTGCGGAGATGCTGCGCGCGGCGGGAAAAAACGTACATCTCGGCGGCAACATCGGCCGCCCGCTTCTGCCGGAGATCGAGGAGATCCGCCCGGAGGACGTCGCGGTGGTGGAGCTTTCCAGCTTCCAACTCATTTCGATGCGCAGAAGCCCGGACGTAGCGGTCGTCACGAACCTCTCTCCGAACCACCTCGACGTCCACAAGGACATGGACGAATACGTGAATGCAAAGAAAAATATTTTCCTGCACCAGAATGCGTTCCAGCGGACGGTTCTGAATGCGGACAACGCGCTGACCGCGGCCTGTGCGGCGGAAACGCGCGGCGAAACGCTGCTTTTTTCCCGAAAGGAAAAGACGAACGGCGCATGGTGCGGCGCGGACGGTGAAATCCGCTTCGGCGACACGTTTGTCATGCATGAGACGGATATCCGGATTCCCGGCAAGCACAACGTCGAAAACTATCTTGCGGCGGTTTCCGCCGTGTGGGGCGATGTTCCGGCGGAGATCATTGCGTCGGTCGCAAGGAATTTTAACGGTGTGGAGCACCGTATGGAGTTTGTGCGCGAGCTCCAGGGCGTGCGCTGGTACAACGATTCCATCGCCACAAGCCCGTCGCGCGTGATGACCGGCACGCTGTCGCTGTATGATTTCAAAATCATCATGATTGCAGGCGGCGCGGACAAAAAGGTACCGTTTGACGAGCTGGGCGGTGTGATCTGCGACAAGGTTAAGACGCTGATCCTGCTTTCGCCCGAAGCGCCGCTTCCGGGTTTTAAGCCTGCGGCGGCGGGTAAGATTGAAGCGGCGGTGCAGGCGGCGCCGAACTATAAGGACGGTGCGCCGGAGATCATCTCCGTGCATACGATGGAGGACGCCGTGGCGGCGGCCCGCAGCCGCGCGCAGGCCGGGGACGTCGTCTCGCTCTGTCCGGCGGCTACCGGCTTTGACATGTACAAGAGCTTTGCCGAGCGCGGCGACGCTTTTCGCGCAATCGTACAGGGCCTGAAATAAGCGGCAAAAGAAATTTACGAAGAATTTAAACAGATTTTGCGCACTCGGCGCCGTTCTGTGGCAGAATAAAAACACAGAATGTTTTAGGATTGGATAGGTATCATGAAACAGTACAAGGGAAATGACAGAAAGCTCGGCTTTCAGAAGAGAAATCGATTTGAGAAAAAGAGCGACGCGGCGATGAGCAGCGTCGAGGAGAAAATTCTTGCAACACTGCGGGAAGAAGAGGTGCACGACTGGGGCGCGCGGCGCTTGCTGCGCAAGTCCGGCATTTCCAATGAAACCGCTTTTTACGATGCGCTGCACAGCCTGAAGGATAAACGGCTGATCCTTATGGACCGCCAGCACAATGTGAAGCTGATTCCGGTGGAGGAGGATGTGACGGCTACGCTCGTCTCGCTTTCCAAGGGCTTCGGCTTCGCCCGCCCGCTCGACGGCGGCGAGGATATTTTCATTCACGGCAGCGCCCTGCGCGGCGCGCTCGTCGGCGATACGATCGTTGTGGGCGATATCCGCAAGGAGGACCGCGGCCCCTCCGGACGCGTGCGCAGCATTTTGGAGCATACGCGTGCGGAAATTACCGGCACGGTCTCGATGGCTGCGGAGGGCATTGAGCTGATTCCGGACGGCGCCATCCGGTATAATTTGAAGGTCCAGCAGCGCGACCTGAACGGCGCAAAGGACGGCGACAAGGTTCTGGCCGAGCTCATGCAGGACTACCGCGGGGACTGGACCCGCGCCTCTGTACAGAAGGTGTTCGGCTCCGGGCGCAGCGCCCGGGTTTGCGCCGACGCGATTGTCGAGCGGTACGGTATCCCGTCGGTTTTTCCGACGGAAGTGCTGCAGCAGGCCGAAAATGTCGGCAGTGCGCCGATTCCGGCGGAGGAGTATGAAAAGCGGCTTGACCTGCGCGGCGAGAAGATTTTTACGATCGACGGCGCGGACGCCAAGGATCTGGACGATGCGATTTCCGTCAAGCGCACGCGCAACGGCTACGTGCTCGGCGTGCACATTGCGGATGTGTCCCATTATGTCCGGGAGGACACGCCGGTGGACCGGGAGGCGCTTCTGCGCGGCACCTCGGTTTATTTTGCCGACCGTGTGATTCCCATGCTGCCGGAATCGCTTTCGAACGGCGCGTGCTCGCTGAATGCAGGGACGGACAAGCTGGCGTTTTCCGCAATCATCCATTTGGATAAGAGTGGAAAAATCACAAAATACGATTTTAAGAAGTCTGTGATCAATTCCAAGGTGCGCGGCGTGTACAGCGAGGTCAATACGATTCTCGACGACTCCGCGACAAAGGAGATCAAGGCAAAATATAAGCCGGTGATGACGGCGCTTCTGGCGGCGAAGGAACTGGCGGATATTCTGAAGGCCAATTCCGCTGCCCGCGGCACTATGGAACTGGACAGCGGCGAATCCCGCTTTGTTCTCGATGAAAACGGCGTATGCGTGGATATCATGCCCCGCACGTCCGGCGAGGCGGAGCAGCTCATCGAGCAGATGATGATTACCGCGAATATCGCGGCGGCGAAGTTCTCGCTAGACCATAAGCTGCCGTTCCTGTACCGTGTGCATGGCACGCCGGACCCGAAGCGGGTGGAGGAGCTCGTCACGCTTTTGAAGCTTGTAAATATCCCCTGCAGGGAGCTGGAAAAGCCGGAGCCGCAAACGCAGGATTTCGCCGCGGTTCTGGACCGCGCGAGCGGGCTTCCCTGCGAAACGCTCGTCTCCCAGCGGCTTCTCCGCACGATGGAAAAGGCGCGCTATTCGACGGAGGAAACCGGGCATTTCGGTTTGGCGCTAGAGCATTACAGCCACTTTACGTCGCCGATCCGCCGCTATCCGGATACCTCCATCCACCGTATCCTTTCCGCTTTTACGCAGGGCGTGCCTGCGGAGGAGATCCGCCGGCGGTACGGCCAGTTTACGGAGATTTCCGCGCGCGAATCCTCTCAGAATGAGATCCGCGCGCTGATGGCGGAGCGCGACGCCGAGGACTGCTATATGGCAGAGTATATGCGCCAGCATATTGGCGAGCATTATGACGGCGTTGTCAGCGGCGTCACCCAGCGCGGCGTGTTTGTGCGCCTGGAGAACAGTGTGGAGGGCTTTGTTTCGCTGGACGGCTTCACGGGCGAATCCTTCGTCTACGACGGCCTCATCACGCACCGCAGCCCGAAGCGGGAGCTGACGATCGGCACGCCGCTTCCGATTATCGTCGCCTCCGCATATGTTGCGACCGGCAAGGTGGACTTTATGCCGGATCTCGAAAAGGAAGCACAGGCGTGATGCGATAAATTTTCCTTTGCCCGCATATGCTTTTAAAAAAGGCAAAGGAGAAAAGAATATGCGGTTTATCAAGAATCTGCTCGGTTCGGCGCTGCTCGGCGTGGGCGCCTTGGCGGCGCTGTATGCGCTTACGCCGCTTACCGGGATTGCGGTGTCCGTCAGCAGGCTGAGCCTGCTCATTGCCGCGGCGCTCGGCGTGCCGGGCGTGACGATGATGGTGCTTTTCGGTATGCTTTAAACCGGTATCTGCCGGTGGGGAAGACAGAACAAGCATTCACGGCTTCGGCGGTGCGTTTTTAAAATTGTGATGCAAAACGGCTGTGTATAAAGCAATAAACGGAAGTCTGGCAGAAAAGAAAGGAGCTATCACTATGATTTTCATCAACGCGCAGGTTTTGGACGGCGATTTCCGCCTGCGGAAGGCTGATGTGGAGATCAACGGGGAGAAAATCGTCCGTTTGGCGGATAAGCTCTCCTATACAGAGCAGGATCTTGTCGTGGACTGCGCCGGCTACACGATCGTACCGGGCTTTGTGGATATCCACGTACACGGCGGCGCGGGCGCGGATACGTGCGACGCGGACGCAGAGGGGCTGCGCGCGATGGCGAAATTCCTGCTGACAAAGGGCGTCACCTCCTTCTGTCCCACCACGATGACCGTTTCCGACGCGGAGATTGAAAAATCCCTTGCGGTCGTGAAGGCGTGCATGGCGGATACGGAGGGCGCGCGGATTGTCGGCGTGAATATGGAAGGGCCGTTTATCTCGCACGCCAAGAAGGGCGCGCAGGGAGACGAGTTTATCCAGCCGCCGGATTTTGACGTGTTCAAGGCCTTTTACGACGGCTGCGGCGGCATCATCAAGCTGGTGGATATTGCGCCGGAATGCGACGAAAAAGGCGGATTCATCGAGCAGGCCTCCAAGCTCTGCACGGTTTCCGTCGCCCATACCGCGACCGATTATGACGGGGCGAAGGCCGCCTTTGCAAAGGGCGCGACGCATGCCACGCACCTGTTCAACGCGATGTCCGGCATGACGCACCGTGCGCCCGGCGTGGTGGGCGCGGTATTTGACAGCGACACGGTCTGCGGGGAGCTGATCTGCGATGGAATCCATATTCACCCTGCCGTTGTGCGCACCGTGTTCAAGCTGATGCCCGGGCGCGTCTGTGTGATCAGCGACGCCATGCGCCTTTCCGGCATGGAGGACGGGCAGGGAATGCTGGGCGTCAATCTCGTCACGGTGAAGAACGGAAGGGCTACCCTGCCGGACGGAACGATCGCCGGCTCTGTCACGAACCTGCACGACGAGCTGAAGAACCTCGTTTCATGGGGCATTCCGTTTGAGGAAGCGGTGCGCGCCATGACGCTGACGCCCGCCAGGCAGATCGGCATGGCGCATGAAATCGGCAGTCTTGCAGTTGGCAAGCGCGCCGACATGGTTGTGCTGGACGATAAGCTGGAGATCGTCGCGGTTTATCATTAAGCGCCAAATTGGGAATAAATGGGCCGGGGCTGCGCCGCAGAGCGCCGCCCGGCGGCCCGTTGAGGATAGGGAAAGAAAGGATGATCACCTATGTATTGTATCCATTGCGGAAGAAAGCTGCCGGATGACGGCACGCCCTGCGTTTGCAGAGCGGCGCAGACGCCGCCCCCGGCGGCGGTGGAGCCCCCTGCCGTTACATACGCTGAACCTGCCGTACAGCCGGAGCCCGTAGCACAGCCTGCGCCTGCCGTACAGCCGGAGCCGGCTTCGGAGCCGCAGGCTGCAGCAGAGCCCGAGCCCGCTCCACAGGCGGCGCCGGCCGCCGAATTCAAGCCGAAGCCCGCTGCGGAACCGGAAACTGCCGCGAAGCCTCAGCCGGTTCCCGCTGCAGAGCCGACCTCTATGGTACAGCCGACTCCCGCAGCGCAGCCCGCTCCCGTCGTGGAGCCCCCGGTTCAATCCATACCGGCTGCTCAGCCTGCGCCGTCTGCCGCGCAGCCGAACGGCTATGCGGTGCAGAGCCCATATGTGCAGCCGTCGCCGTATGTGCAGCAGAGTTACAACCGGCAGAGCGGCTATGCACAGCCCGGCCCGTATTATGCGCGACCCATTGTGCGCCAAAAGACGCCGGTACACGACGCGATTAAGGCTGCCGCGGGATCGCCGCTGTTTATGGTCGGTGCGATTCTCATGTCGCTGAGCCTTTTGCTCAGCGTTGTGCAGGCGTTTATCCCTGCGGATTATATGCAGATTATGTCCGGTATCCTGCAGATTCTGCCGAGAGACATCGTTTCCGCCATGGATCTCGATGAGCTTTTCTATGAGATTTACAGGGCGCAGAATACGCCTGTGGCTTCCACGGTGATTTCGTTGATTCCGTCTCTGGCTGTTTCCGGCCTGACGCTGGCCGGTCTTTGGATTACTTTTGTCTCCGGCAGAGATAAGAAGAGCCCGTATCTCAAAACTTCGGGCCTGACGATTTTGAAGGTTTTACAGATCATAGATCTGGTCTTTCTGTGCATCGGGGCGCTCCTGCTCGTCGTGCTTCTGATTGTTCTGCTCATTGCCGTTGCGACTATGAGCAGCGGAATGCGGTATTCCAGTGCAGAAGCCGCTGCGCAGGCGGTTATGACGGTTGCCATTGTGATTATGGTTGCATGCGTCGCGCTGGTTGCGGTGACGATCGTGTATTCTGTCAAGGTCATCGGTTCGCTCAATGCGGTGAAAAAGGCGGTCGACACCGGCGTGGCGGCGAAAAAAGCCTCGATGTTTGTGGCGGTTGTGAACTTTATCCTCGCCGGCTTCTCGTTGCTGGACCTGTATGGCATTTTTGTTTTCAACGGATGGTTCGGCCTTCTGACAACGGCCTGCACCGCTGCAACGCAGATCGTCTTCGGTATCTGCATTATCCAGTACAATAAGCGGGTCAAGGCGCTTGCGCCGCAGCCCGCGCAGGGATATCTGCCGCAGCAGAATTAAAGGGCGGCTTCAAAAAGCAGGCCTATATATGGCGTGAAATGTGGGGGAGCTTCTGGCGGGCGGCTCCCCTCTTTGTTTTTGTTGACAAATGATTGTTAAGCGCTTATACTTTAATGGTGAATGAAATATTCACAAAAATATACGCAAAGGAAGATGAAATATGGGCGTTTATGATCACGCGCGCGTAAAAGGCTTTTTGCACAATGAAAATGGCATCATGGTCAACGGTGACGGCGAAGAGGTAATCCTCCGCGGCTGGGGCATGGGCAACTGGGATAACCCGGAGGGCTTTATGCTGGGCATTCAGTCTGGCTTCGAGCCGTTTACGCCGGGCAAGTACGCGCCGATGGGCCGCATGGACCGCGGCCGCGCGATGGATAACATCCTCCGTGAAACCTGCGGCACAAAGTATACGGAAGAATTCTGGAAGCGCTGGCGGCGCGCGTATCTGACGGAGGCCGATATCCGCCTGCTCTCTGAGCGCGGCTACAACTCCGTGCGCCTGCCGATCCGTGCATGGAGCTTCCTTTATGAGGAGCCGGGCATTACATTCAACGAAGATTCTTTTTCCATGCTGAACGATGTGCTCGGCTGGTGTGAGAAATACAGGGTTTATGCGATCATCGATCTGCATGCCGCCACGGCGGGACAGTCCGGCATTCCCTGCGATGACGGTATGGATAATTGCCAGCATTTTTATGACGACGAGGAATCCATGGAGCGTATGCATATCCTGATGGAGGAATTTATGCACCGCTACAGGGATCGCTGGATCATCGGCGGGTATGACTGCATCAACGAGCCGCTTTCCATGACGCCGCGTCTCGCGGAGCTGACCCCGGTGCTTGTGAAATTCTATGAGGATATGATTCAGCGCTGCCGTGCCATCGACAAAAACCACATGTTCCTGCTGAACGGCGCGCAGTTCTCCACATTGACTTACATGTTCGACCATGATTTTGACCCGGAGTGCCACAACTGGGGCATCAGCCTGCACGCTTATGAGATGGTCGTTCCGGAGGTAGCCTCGATCGCCGAGGTGCTTCGCACCTGTAAAAAGCTGGGGATCTGCCTGTGGATGGGCGAAACCGGCG
>JAHZCM010000038.1 GCA_019422905.1 Oscillospiraceae bacterium | reverse complement strand
AACGTCCTCCTGCGTGGCAAACGCCATCTCCATATCGAGCTGGTAAAACTCGCCGGGCGAACGGTCGCCGCGTGCATCCTCGTCGCGGAAGCATGGGGCAATCTGGAAATAACGGTCGAAGCCCGCGGTCATCAGAAGCTGCTTAAACTGCTGCGGCGCCTGCGGCAGCGCGTAGAATTTGCCCGGATGCTTTCTGGCCGGGACGAGGTAATCGCGCGCACCCTCCGGCGAGGAGGCCGTGAGGATCGGCGTCGTGATTTCGAGGAAGCCGTGCTCGGTCATCGCCTGCCGCAGCGCCGAAACGACGTTGCAGCGCAGGACGATATTGTTTTTCACGGCCGGATTGCGCAGGTCGAGATAGCGGTATTTGAGGCGCTGCGCTTCGTCGGCCTCGCGCGAGTGGTTGATCTCAAACGGCAGCTCATTGTAGCGGCAGCGGCCGAGCACCTGGATTTCCGTCGGCGCAATCTCAATATCGCCGGTCGCCTGCTTCGGATTCTTGCTCTCGCGCTCGCGCACGAGGCCCGTGACCGAGATCGTCGATTCCTTGTTGAGCGGCTTGACGGCCGCCATCATCTCCTCATTTTCAATGACAACCTGCGTCGTGCCGTAAAAATCGCGGAGCACAATGAAGGCAAAATTGCTGCCGACCTCGCGGACGTTTTCCATCCAGCCGACAAGCGTGACGGTTTTTCCCGCATCGGAAAGCCGCAGCTCCCCGCAGGTATGCGTTCTGGACTGAACCATATTGTATTTCCTCTTTCTTTATCTGAATTTCATATCTCTCAAAAGGTCCGTTTCATCGCTTTGGCATGCACTTTTTCAGAGCCCTTGCCATAGACCTTTTCCGCGGGCTGCTTGCGCACGCCGCGAATCAAAATCATGGCCGTATCTCCCCTTCGCAGCTCAGAACGACAGATCGTCCTGTGCTGTGGTTGCTTCGATGTATGCGTCGATGAAATCCTCGCCGATGGAAATCTTCTTCTTCTCGCCGGTTTTCATGTTTTTCAGCTCGGCTCTGCCGTCTGCAAGCTCGTTATCGCCCAGCACAACCGTATACCGCGCGTGGATCTTATCCGCGTATTTCATCTGCGCCTTCAGGCCGCGCGCGCACAGATCGCAGTCCGCCGCAACGCCGCAGCGGTGCAGCGCACCCGTCAGCTCGAACGCCTTCACCAGCGCCGCCTCGCCCATTGAAGCAATATAAAGCTCGCACTTACCGTCATCCGGGAACTCCGCGCCCGCCTCGCTGAGCGCCATCATGATACGGTCGAAGCCGAGGCCAAAACCGAGCGCCGGCGTCGGCTTCCCGCCGATCTCCTCCACGAGGCCGTCATACCGGCCGCCGCCTCCCAGCGCAAAGCCAAAGCGGTTTGAGGGAAATTCAAAGACCGTACGGGTGTAGTAATCCAAGCCGCGCACAATGCCCGGGTCTACCGTATAGGCTATGCCGGCGGCGGAAAGCAAGCTCTGCACCTTCTCAAAGTGCGCGCGGCAGTCGTTGCAGAGGTAGTCGAGAATTTTGGGCGCACCCTTCGCGATTTCTCCGCAGACCGGGCTTTTGCAGTCGAGAATGCGCATTGGGTTGCGCTCAAGGCGGGAATTGCACGTCTCGCAGAGCTTGTCCTTATGCTGCGCGAAATACGCCTTCAGCGCCTTGTGATATTCGGCGCGGCAGGTTGGGCAGCCGATGGAATTGATCGCAAGCTGCACGTCGTCGCCAAGGCCGAGACGCTCAAAAATCGACATCGCAAGCCGAATCACCTGCGCGTCGGCGACAGGCTCCGCCGCACCGAACATCTCCACACCGAACTGGTGCAGCTCGCGCAGGCGGCCCGCCTGCGGCTTTTCATAGCGGTAGCAGGAGGTTTTGTAGTACATCTTGATCGGGAAGCCGTTGTTGTACATGCCGTTTTCGAGCATCGCGCGCACCGCGCCCGCCGTGCCCTCCGGGCGCAGCGTGATCGAACGGCCGCCCTTGTCCTCAAAGGTGTACATCTGCTTTTCGACGACGTCCGTCGTATCGCCGACGGAGCGCTGGAAAAGCTCCGTGTGCTCAAAAACCGGCGTGCGGATTTCGGAGAAGCCGTTCAGCTCCGCCTCGCTGGCCATCACATCCTCCACAAGCGCCCATTTTTCGGATTCGCCGGGAATGATGTCTCTGGTGCCCTTCGGCGCCTTGGTTATCAGTTCCATCTTTCTTATCCTTTCTCTTTTGTATTTGCATACGGTTTTCTGTGTTTTTCCTTATATATCCCGGCCGGGGCGGCGCCCGCGCCAGGCTTTCCTGTCCACGGTTCGCCGGCTCCGCTCTGACAGCCACGCCGTTCCACGCAGGTTACCCGTCCGAAAACCTGCAAGAAACAAAAATCCCTTATCCGCCGCACAAGCGGATAAGGGACGAAGCTCGTTCGTGGTGCCACCCTTTTTTCGAGAAACGGGCAAAAGCCCCCTTCTCCTCAAGGCTCCTTAACGCGGAAAACGCACTTTCGTGCAGCTCGCGGGTGTCTTTCTCCGAACACAGCACGCGCGGCTTTCAGCCGGGACCGCGCTCTCTGCCCGTGCCGTACATTCGGGTACTCTTCCCGGTCAACGCCGGATATCTTCTATACTTTACCGTATTTTCCCACGGTTGTCAATCCAGAATTACAGCTTTACGATCTCACGCCAGTCGAGGTCACCGCGCTCGAGGCCATGGATCAAAACCTCCGCCGTGGCGATGTTCGTCGCAACCGGAATATTATGCACGTCGCACAGGCGCAGCAGATTCTTGTCGTATGGCATATCCTGAGCCGGAGACTGCATGGAATCCCGGAAAAAGAGGAGCAAATCTATTTCATTGCAGGCGATACGAGCCGCTATTTGCTGGTCCCCGCCCTGTTCCCCACTCAGGAAGCGGTGGATATTCAGCCCTGTCGCGTCTGCAACGAGCTTTCCCGTCGTTCCCGTGGCGCAAAGCGTATGGCGGCTCAAGATGCCACAGTAGGCAATACAAAACTGAACCATCAGTTCCTTCTTTGCATCATGTGCGGTAAGTGCAATGTTCATAAAATTTCCTCCCAGCTCTATTTTTTCAAATCCGTATGGTACTTTTTTGTCTCAACCGCTTCCTAAATCGCAAGCGGAACCGGTACACCGTTCAGCCGCGCCGCAATACGCGACAGCGCCATAAAGCCAGGTGCGTTCGCCCCGGGAAGCCGCCCGTGCGCAAAAGCCGCGGAAAGTATCTTGTCCTCGGGCACGACGCCGATCAGCCGGACGCCGCTCTGGTCAATCACATCATCCAGATCCCTGCAAAAGCCCTGCCGCTCCTGATCCGCCGCCTCGGCCGAAAGCTGCCTGAAATACGCCGCCTGAAACCGGTTGATAATCAGGCGCTGGTCGGAAACGCCGGTTTCCAAAAGCAGCCGCCGCACGATCGCCGCGTCGCGGATACAGACCGGTTCCGGACTGCATACGATCAGTGCACGGTCCGCCGCTGCGGCAGCGGCGCGAAAGCCGCGGCCGACGCCCGCGGGAGAATCCAGCAAAACACGGTCAAAATACCGTTTGAGCATCGGAACCAATCGCTGCATGACATGCGCCGGCACGAGATCCTCGCCGTTCTGCGGCGCGGGCAGCAGAGAAACGCCGGGCATTCCGGCGCAGGGATAGATGGCTTCTGCCGGCGCGCACCGGCCGGCGACTACGTCGGAGCTGTCGAAAACGAGCGACTCCTCCGTGCCGGTCATACGATCCAGACTGCGCAGGCCCGCGTCACAATCGACCAGCAGCACACGCTCGCCGTTGGCGGCAAACTGTGCGGCAAGCCCAAGCGACACCGTAGACTTTCCGACGCCGCCCTTTCCGGATGTGACAACGATTGCAGTACCCATAGATAATACCTCATTAACTATAATAACACATAAAAACACAATAGTCAAAAACAAAAAACGAACTAACGAAATTTTAGCACACTGACCCAAAAACACGGCTCGTTTTTTGTCGAAGCAAACAAATCCTCATTCGGCATCCACATTGTCTTTCTCCGGTCCCGCCGCCGTATCGGCAGTTGTATCTCCGAAGAAATACGCTTCGAAAATCGCTTTGGCAACCTCCTTTGCCGCATTGCCCTTGCCGCCGTATTCGATCACCACCGCCACCGCGATCTCCGGGTTGTCATACGGCGCATAGCCGATAAAGGTCAAATTATCCGAATGCTCATACGTCTCCGCCGTGCCGGTCTTGCCCGCTACGGCAACGCCGAAATCCGCAAAGGTGGAGGCCGCCGTTCCCTCCGTACAGACCTGCCGCATGCCCTCGCGCACGATCCGGAAGCTCTCCTCCGAAATTTCCGCCTGCAGCACGATCTCCGGCTCCGTCTCTTCCTTCGTGAGCACGCGATCGTAATCCGTCACCTTTTCGAGAAAATGCGTCTTATAGCGCGTACCGCCGTTTGCGATCATCGCGCAGTACGTCGCCAGCTCGATCGGCGTGAACATATCGTCGCACTGGCCGATGGCAGCCTGAATCGTCAGGCCGTCATACCACTGATCCCCGTTGTGCCGCTCGGTGTACTCGTCCGGGTCGGACATAATGCCCACGCTCTCCGGCAGCTCGCAGCCCGTTTTTTCGCCCAGAGAGAACAGCTCCGCGTAGGTGTGCATGCGTTTGATCGTCAGCATCCGGCCCACGTCGAAGAAGAAGCTGTTGCAGGAATGGCTCAGCGCGCTGTATACGTCCAGCTGGCCGTGCACGCCGAGACAGCCCGGCTCATAGTCCGGCGCGTAGTAATGGTATGCGCCGTCGCAGTCCACCGGGTGGTCCTTATCCGTGATCACGCCCTCCTCCAGCGCCGCCAGCGCCACAAGAGGCTTAAAAATGGAGCCGGGCGTGAAAATACCGTTCAAGCTCCGGTTGAAGAGCGGCTGGGTCTCATCCGCATACAGAGCCGTCAGATATTCGTCATCCGTGGCATATTTGGAAAGGTCAAAGTTCGGATAGGACGCGCACGCCAGCACCGCGCCGGAATTCACATCCAGCACAACCGCCGCGCCCGCCACACAATCCTCTGTGGGCTTTGCCGTAATCTGCTCCTCGAGCGCCTGGTTTGCCGCGCGCTGCACCGTGGCGTCAATCGTAAGCCAAACGGAATCGCCCGCTTCCGGCGGCTCCGTTACGGTTGTGGAAATCACCTCGCCGGTCGAATCCGTCTCGATGGTTTCCTTGCCGTTCTTGCCGCGCAGTACCGACTCATAGACGGCTTCGATGCCGCTCTGCCCGACCGTGTCCGTATACGAATAGCCGGATACGTTCGCAACGGAATACGTGTTGCCCGCTTCCGCCGCCGCGTTGTACTGCTCCTCGGAAATCGCGCCCAGCGTGCCGACGACATGCGGAGCCAGCGTGCCGTCGCCGTAGTCGCGCGTCTGGCTCACCTGCGTCTCGATGCCCGGCATGGACGCCGCGCGCTCGCTGACCACCTCCACCGCCTCAATAGAGACGTCGCGCGCCAGCACATACGGCGTCGTGCGGCTGAAATAGCTGCGCTCCATATTGTAGCGGACCGAGGCGATCCGCCGCAGATCCGCCTTGTCCGTCGTGTTTTGAATGCCGTACCGCTCGATGAGCGCCGTCATACAATCGGCAGCGGAAGCGCTCTCCGGCAGATCGAGCATGCTTTCGCCCTTCAGCACCGCGATTTCATTTGTTTTCTCCGTGTCGAAGCTGTAATCCCCGTTCTTGCCGATGACAATCGGAAGCCTGTCCACCCACGGCACATCGATCGATTCCAGCAGCTTTACCGCTGCGAGCAGCGTTTCATTGCGGGTCTCCTCTTCCCAGGAAAGCTTGTTGTATATAATGTTGTATACCGGCCGGTTCCCGGCAAGCATCTCGCCGTTGCGGTCCAGAATTTCGCCGCGCGCACCGGTCAGCTTGATAAAGCTGCTCGACACCACGGCCTCCTCGGCATACGTCTCACCGTCCACGAGCTGCCATTGGCCGAGACGCCCGATATACACGACAAAGATAATAAAAATCAGCGCTCCGCAAAACACGTAGCGCCCCCATTTTTTCAGCATACCGCCGCCTCCTTCCTGTCTGTTGCTCCCGCTTCCCCGGCTTTCAGCGGCGGCCAAAAAAGCGCCGGCAGACCGTCTGCAGCCCGTAACACGCGGGAATGGTCAATAGGGTATAAAAATAGATCGGCAGGTATGCGTTCAACAGCGCATACGCCGCAAGGCTGTAGCCCCGCGCCACATACAGCAAAACCCAGTCCAGCAGGATCGCCGCCGCGCAGCTCCACAGGCCCATCAGAATCGAGGTAAACAGGTGGATCTGGATCCGCGTGCCACACAGGCCGCTCAGCACAAAGCAGAGCACGGCGAACACCAGCGCATGGTAGCCCATCGGCACACCGCCGCCGAAATCCGCGAGCAGGCCGGCAAAAATGCCGAAGGCCATCGCGGGCACGCAGTCCTCCACCATCGCGATCGTCAGTGCTGCGGCCAGCACCAGCATGGGCTTTGCGCCCATGATAAACGGCAGCAGCCCCGGCGTTTCCTGCAGGACAAACAGCAAAAGAACCTGCACCGCATACAGCGCCCACCGCATCCACTTTTTTCGGTCCGCCACGCGGTTCGCCTCCCTCCGCATCGTGTTTCGGGCTTATTCCTTGCCCTTCTGCGCCGTTGCCGCCGGGTCCTCCGCCTCGGGGGACGGCGACGGCTCAGGCAGGTTGGCCTGCACGTCGCCCTTACCCTCAAAGTCCGTAATCACAAAAACGTCGGACACGGTTTTCACGTCCACATACGGCGTGATGATCGCGTAAAACGAGGAATCCGAATTGCTGCGCTCCACGCTGTCCACGCGGCCGATCAGAAGATCGCTCGGAAACATGCCGCCCGCGCCGGAGGTCGTCACGATCGCGCCGGCCTGCACCTGTGTGTCGCGGGTCAGATAATTCATCCGCACCTTGCCGCTGTTGGCAAACTGGATATCGCTCGAAATCACGCCGCTTTCGCCGCTTTCCTTCGCCACCGCGCCGATCTGCGTCTTCTCCGAAAGGATCGAGCGCACGCGGCTCGAGGTCGCGTAGACCTCCTCCACCACGCCGACAACGCCCATCTCCGTGATCACCGCGTCTCCCTCCGAAATGCCGGAAAGATACCCGCGGTTGATCGTGAAATCGTAAAAGACGTCGCCTGGATCGCGCCCGACGACGCTTGCCGCCGTAAGCTCCAGATCCGGCATGGCGGATTTCACCGAGAGGATGTTTTCATAAGAGGCGTTCTCCGCCTTGACCTCGTAATAATCGACAAGCTGCTCCCGCAGCTTCCGGTTTTCCTCCGAAAGCTCCATATACAGCGTCTTAAGCTCTTCCTTCGACATGCCGTCCAGATGGATGAACTCCTTCGTGCCCTCGGTCATGCTCGTGCCGGCCGTCAGAAGCGGCGAGGACACGGTGCCGAACAGATTCGAAAAAATCGAGCTGCCCGCGCTCAGGCCGTAGATCACAAGGCCGATCAGAACCACCACCGCGACCATCAGGATCTTGAACGACCGCGTTGTAAATTTTTCCATAAGCCGCGCCTCCCTTCCGCCCGGATTTCGCTTTTATACCTGCCGCTCAGGCCTCGGCCCTGCGGGTGTTCGCCGGAATATAGGCGCTGCCCTCCAGCGTCCTCCCCGCGCCCTCGGCCACGCAGTCCATCGGGCGCTCCGCAACGTGCACTGGCAGGCCGGTCGCCTCCAGCAGGAACCGGTCCAGCCCCCGGAGCAATGCGCCGCCGCCCGTCAGCGTGATACCGGTCTCCAAAAGATCCGCCGAAAGCTCCGGCGGCGTCTTTTCCAGCACGCTGTGAATCGCCTCGAACACCGCCTTCAGCGGCACCATCAGCGCCTCACGCACGTCGCCGGCCGTCGCGGTGATAGTTGCCGCGCATCTTCTCGAGCGGGTAAGCCGAGCCGATGCGGATCTTGATCTGCTCCGCCGTGCGCTCGCCCACCACAACACCGTACTTCTTTTTCAGGTGCGCCGCAATCGCCTCGTCGAATTTGTCGCCCGCCACGCGCACCGATGCGGAGACGACCGGGTCCCCGTAGGAAATGACCGCCATCTCGCTGGTACCGCCGCCGATATCCAGAATCATACTTCCCCGCGGCTTTTCCACCGCGATGCCGGCGCCGAGCGCCGCGGCCATCGGCTCCAGCAGCAGCTCCACGCGTCCCGCGCCGGCCTGCCGCGCGGCGTCCTCCACCGCCCTGCGCTCCACCTCGGTGACGCCCGAGGGGATGCAGATCACGATATGCGGTCGGCTGAACGAACCGGATTTCAACGCCTTGCGCACAAAATACTTGAGCATCGCCGCTGTGACCTCAAAATCCGCGATCACGCCGTCCTTCAGCGGGCGCACCGCCACGATGGAATCCGGCGTGCGGCCCAGCATTTCCTTGGCCTGCTTGCCCACGGCCAGCACCTCGTCGGTGTGCGCGTCCACCGCCACCACAGACGGCTCCCGCAGCACAATGCCGCGTTCGCGCACGTAAACCAGCGTGTTCGCCGTGCCGAGATCGATGCCGATTTCCTTAACGGACGTTGAAAAGATTGAAAAAAGCGAGGAAAGCCCCGCGAAAAATCCCGATTGCCTTGTACCCATCTGCCAGAAGCCTCCAAATTCCCGTCCGCCTTCCGGCGCGGGAATCAACAAAATCACACCATACAGTATAGCAAAAAAACGGCGATTTCTCAACCGAAAAAGTTTACAAATTGTAACTTTTTCAAAAAATCCCAAGATATGCGGCACGAACAAGCCGCCGCCCCATATCTTGATTTTCTCACTTTCCCGTGCTGCCGAAGCCGCCCGCGCCGCGCTCGGTATCCGAAAGCGACCGGACCTCCTCAATCTCCGGCGCAAAATACGGCATAATGATCATCTGTGCAATGCGCTCGCCCGGCTGCACGGTATACGGCTCCGCGCTCAGATTGTGCAGGCCCACGTGGATCTCGCCGCGGTAGTCGCTGTCGATCACGCCCACGCCGTTCGTGACGTGAATGCCCTTTTTGATGCCGAGCCCGCTGCGCGTGAACACAAAGCCCGCTGTGCCCGCGGGAATCTCCGCCGCAAGGCCGCTCGGAAACACCGCCCGTCCGCCGGGCTGAATCGTCTGCGGCGCTTCAATGCACGCGCACAGGTCATAGCCTGCGCTGCCCGCCGTCGCCTGCTTCGGCAAAACGGCGTTTTCCCGCACCCGCATCAGCTTCAATACCATCTCGTTGTTACCTCCATTTTTCATTTTTCTTCCCACTTTGTGCAAAATCGTTTCCACAGGTCTGTGGAAAACCGTTTTTGGCTTAATAATGCGGGTTTTCAGACCGCTTTTTTCTCAGGAAGCAAATAGTTTTTAACGCTTTCCACCGAGTTTTCCACAATCAGAGAACACCGCGTGTAAAAAGTCCTCGCGTATAGTCGGAATGCGGCTTTTCCTGTCGAATTGTGGCCCGCAGGATTTCCCCGATTTCCACAGTTTTTTCCACAGAAAACCGTAAAACGCCAAAATCCGCGCCGAAATTGCCGCGAAGCCTGTCCGATAACGTCAAAGGAACACTGTTGAAAACCTCCGAAAAAACGGGCTTTCCGGAAAATCTTGTACAAAGGACGGGGAATTCCACGCCGCGGCGGTCGCGGATTTTCCCCGGCCGCCTGCAATTCAGGCATCCTTTCGGCGAATTTGCCAGCGGGCAATTGCGCGTCAGCATCAAGGGCTGCCGCCCGTAAACGAGCACACCCCGCGGCAGCGAGCCGCCGATGCCGGCAACCTCCTCGCCGGTCAGCTCAAAGGAAAGCTCCGCGTCGAGAAGCCCGAGCTGTTCAAAAAAGCCGAGGCTCTGCGTGTTGAAAATATTGAGCGAAAATCCGCCGTGCGCGGACACGCCCATTTCCCTGCACAGCGCCACAGCGCCGAGGTTTCCGCACCAGAAATGCGTAAAGCCCTCCGCGCGGCGCGCTTCCATCGCCGCCTTCACCTGTGTCTCCACGCCCCAGATCGCCCGGGGAATTTCCAGAATCACCTCATGCCCGTTTTTCCGAAGCGCGTCAAGCGTCCCCGGCGGCGTTTCAAGCGGCAGGAGGATCTTATCCAGCGCCGAAGCGTTTTCGGGAAGCTGCTCCGCTTCCCGGAAGCTGCCCCGCAACCGGAGCTTCTCCGGCTTGTGCAGATGCACGTCGAGCAAGGGCATTGAAAACGAAACGGGCGGCTTTTTCCGCCGCTGTGCGCCGAGCGCCTCCAGCGCCGACCGGCGCAGGCCGTTCAGCACGGAAATCGGCACAGCCGTTTTGCCGTCCGTCTCCACCTCCGCCGCGGTACACAGATAGGGCGTGCCGCCGGTTTTTTGCAGCTGCACGCGCCAGCGCGCCGTATCCACCGGCAGTCTCACCGCCGCCTCGCAGATATGCTCCGCATCGGAAACCGAAACCGTATGCACGCCGTCGGACACCGTGAGCTGCGGGTGCGCGCCCGCAAAAATCCGGACACAAAACGTAACCGGCACGCGCTGCATTTCATTTTTATACAGCTCGTGCAGGCTTGCAAACACCGCGCCGGACGCGCCCTCCACATCCTCTTTTGTACGAATGCCGAACATATTGCGTCCGCGATGTGCGGACAGATAGCCGTCCGTAAAGCCCGAACGCGAAAAGACTGCGCCGAGATCCTCCAGCAGGTCCTGCGGAACCGCTTCACCGTCCGCCGCATGGCGGCAGGCCGATACCGCCGCCGCCACGTATTCCGGACGCTTCATGCGCCCCTCAATTTTCGCTGAACAGACGCCGGCCTCGTGCAGCGCGCCGATCCGCCCGATGAACGACATGTCCTTGAGGCTTAAATCGTGCCCCGTGCCACCGGGCGCGGCGAAAGGCAGGCGGCACGTCTGCGCACAGCGCCCGCGGTTGCCGCTGCGCCCGCCGAGCATCGCGCTGAAATAGCACTGGCCGGAGAGCGACATGCACAGTGCGCCGTGTACGAACGCCTCCAGCTCCACATCCGTCTGCGCCGACACCTCCCGGATTTCCTCCAGAGACAGCTCGCGCGCCAGCACCACGCGGGACGCGCCAATCTCCTTTAACAGCGCCGCCCCAGCCGGCGTGTGCAGGCTCATCTGCGTGGAGGCGTGCAGCGGCATCTGCGGGCAGGCCGCGCGCAGCAGCGCAAAAAGCCCCATATCCTGCACGAGAATGCCGTCCACCGGCAGCGCGCACAGGTATTCGCAGAATTCCAGCGCCTCGGAAAGCTCACCGTCCTTTAAAAGCGTGTTGACCGTCACATAGACCCGCACGCTCCGCTCCCGGGCAAACGCGACGGCCTCGCGCATTTCTTCTTTCGAAAAATTGGCGGCGTTCGCCCTCGCCGAAAAGAGCGCGCCGCCCATATATACCGCATCCGCACCGGCAAAAACCGCAGCCTTCAGCGCCGCCGGACTGCCCGCAGGCGCCAGAACCTCTATCTTTTCCGTTGTCTCCGCCATATTTTTGACCTACGCACCTTTCCTTTGGACCCGCATTTTCCGCCTTCAAGCGGCAAAATACCGCTGTATGCCGCAAATCTATCCCGAAAGGACGGTCTCTCCGCCCTATTCCTTTGCAAAGAAGCTGACCAGCCCCTCCTGCTCGCCGATGTCGGGCCGCAGGGGATTGCGCATTTCCACGGCATGCGCCGGCTCTTTTTTCTCCGCTCTGTCCTCTGTCTCCCTTTCCTTCAGGGCGGCCTGTGCCCGCTGCAGTTGCTCCTCGCAGAGCCTGAGCTTGCCCTCCGCCTGCCGGAGCTGGCTTTTCAGGCCGTCCGCACCGCCAAGCTGCCGCAGCTCCGCCTCCAGCGCGTCCGCCTGCGCCCTGCTCTGCTCCAGTTCACCGTTCAGGCGGGCCAGCTCCTCGCAGAGGTTCATCGCCGTAATCACCGCGGCCTTCTCCACCGTCGCTGCATGCGCCGTGCTGAGCACGTGCTGTATGCGCGTGCGAACCGCCTCGGCGATCTGCTCCGCCGCTTCGCGGTCCACATCGCCCGCAACCGTGACCTCCACGCCGCAGATATTCAGCCTGCATCTCGTCTTTTCCATTCCCATGCCTTCCTTCCCGCACAGCGCGTCTTTCGCGCCGGCGGCCCAGATTCTTATAGGTCTATTATATTGCATTCCCGATAAAAAAGAAAGGGATGCCGCAAAAAATTCCGGTCCAGATGCAGAAAATGCTCAAAAACCCGCATATTCTCTGGCTTTTTTTCAAAAAGCACTTGTTAAATCCACAAAAGCATCCTATAATATATTGTACTGTGTTTTATGCTTTATCGCGCGTTTTCCCCGGTGTAAACGCGCCTATTTATGCCGTTTTTCTGTTTAAACCATACAAAGCCGCTGCTCAAACTTCGGTTTGTTTGGTATTGAAATCCCGGCATTTTTAGTATATAATGTACGTAAACTTTTTATTTTCGCAATTTATTTTTTTAAATTTTATGTAAAACCAACAAATATCCAATATTTTTTGTTTGCAGCATTAAGGAGGCATAACATTGAATTACAACATGAGTGTCGCGCAGGTAAAAACTGCAATCCAGGAAAAGCTCTCCCACATTTACGGCGTTTCGTGTGAAAACGCCAGCGACGAGGAATTTTACAAGGCGTCTGCGCTGGTTGTCCGCGATCTTCTGATGCGCGGACGCAACGAATTCGTCCGTGCAGCCGAAAAGGCTGAAACCAAGCAGGTCTACTATCTGTGCATGGAATTCCTGCTCGGCCGTTCTCTTCGGAACAACCTCTTTAATCTGGGTCTTGAAACAAACTTCCGCAAGGCGCTTGCGGACTTCGGCGTAAAGCTGGATAATCTGTACGAGCAGGAGCCGGATGCGGGCCTCGGCAACGGCGGCCTCGGCCGCCTCGCCGCCTGTTTCCTCGACGGCCTCGCCACGCAGGGCTATCCGGCCATGGGCTATTCCCTGCGCTATGAGTACGGCATTTTCCGCCAGAAGCTCGTGGAGGGCTGGCAGACGGAGCTTCCGGACTTCTGGCTGCCGGGCGGCGAGGTCTGGCTGCAGAAGGTGGACGAAAGCGCCGTAGAAGTGCATTTTGACGGCCACATCGAAGAGCAGTGGCACGACCAGTACCATTCCGTGCGGCACAAGGATTACACCTCCATCACGGCGCTGCCCTATGACCTGTACGTTTCCGGTATGGACGGCAAGGGCGTCTCCGTGCTGCGCATCTGGCGCGCCGTTGCGAACGAATTCGATATGAAGCTCTTCAACAGCGGCAACTACATGCGCGCTATGGAGCAGAACGCCATGGCGGAAACGATCACAAAGGTGCTTTATCCGGAGGATAACCATTACGAGGGCAAGAGCCTGCGTCTTGCGCAGCAGTATTTCCTGGTTTCCGCCTCGGTGCAGGATATTGTCCGCCGCCATCTGTATACCCACAGCTCGCTGAACGACCTGCCGAAGCTCGCGGCCATTCACCTGAACGATACGCATCCGGTGCTCGCGATTCCCGAGCTGATGCGCATCATGCTCGATGAATGCGGCTACGAGTGGGACGCGGCATGGGATATTGTTTGCCGCACCATCGCCTACACGAACCACACGGTCATGAGCGAAGCGCTCGAATGCTGGAGCGTGGAGCTGTTCAAGTCCCGCCTGCCCCGTATCTATCAGATTGTGGAGGAAATCAACCGCCGCTTCTGGATTGAAATGCGCCAGAAAGGGGTCGATGAGGGCAAGATCTGGCGCATGGCGCCCCTGTGCGACGGTTATGTCCGCATGGCGAACCTCGCCGTGATAGCCGGACACAGCACAAACGGCGTTTCCGCGCTGCACAGCGAAATCCTCAAGGACAGCGTTTTCCATGACTTTTATACCGAGATGCCGTGGAAGTTCAAAAATGTCACCAACGGCATCGCGCACCGCCGTTGGCTGAACCAGTCGAACCCGGAGCTGGCCTCCTTGATTACCGAGCTGACCGGCGACGGCTACATCCACGATGCCGAACAGCTTGAAAAGCTGATGGCTTACAAGGACGACGCCTCCGTTTTGCAGAAGCTCGGTGAAATCAAGCTGCACAACAAGCAGCGCCTTGCCGAGCATCTCAAGCGCACGCAGGGACAGATCGTCGATCCGAACAGCATCTTCGACGTGCAGGTCAAGCGCCTGCACGAATACAAGCGCCAGCATATGAACGCGCTGCACATTCTCTCCGTTTACCAGTGGCTCCTTGAAAACCCGAACGCCGATTACACCCCGCACACCTATTTCTTTGGCGCAAAGGCCGCCCCGGGCTACTACTTTGCAAAGGAGATCCTGCAATTCATCGTCTGCCTTGCCAATACGATCAACAACGACCCGCGCGTCAATCAGAAGCTGCGCGTCATTTTCGTGGAGAACTACTGCGTGTCCTGGGCTGAGCTGCTCACCCCGGCCGCCGAAATCAGCGAGCAGATTTCGCTTGCGGGCACCGAGGCTTCCGGTACCTCCAACATGAAGTTCATGATCAACGGCGCGATCACACTCGGCACGCTCGACGGCGCAAACGTCGAGATTCACGAGGCTGTGGGCGACGACAACATCATCCTCTTCGGCATGACGACGCCGGAGGTCAACAGCCTGCGCGCTTCGGGCTACCGGCCGCGGAACCAGTATGAAAACAACGCGATCATCCGCAAGGCGGTGGACGCGCTCGGCCATGGCTTTGACGGCAAGACGTTCTCGAACCTCCATCAGGCGCTCCTGAATGTGGACCAGTATATGGCGCTCGCCGACTTCGCCTCCTACAGCGAAGCCCAGCAGAAGGCCGAACGGCTCTACAAGGACGCGGCTCACTGGAACGCCATGTCCCTCGTCAATACGGCGAAGGCCGGTATTTTCGCCGCCGACCGCTCGATCCGCGATTATGCAAACAATATCTGGCTTGCAACCCCGGTGGATGCCGCTAAAAAGAAGAAGGCATAACCTGAAAACAGCCTTTACAGGGCGCCGGAATAAAGTTCCGGCGCCTTTTTCTCGATCAAACGCAAGGGAGCCAAACCGCGATGATTTTTTTCAATTCCAGAAATCCGGTGTACCGCAACCCCACGGGAGCCGTATCCGCCGGGACACGCGTCCACTTTAAAATCACCGTGCCGCGAAGCATGTCCTGCTCCGCCGCCTATCTGCTCGTGCAGGATGGGAACGGAAAGGTCGTGTGCGGCGATATGTTCTGGTGCGGTATGAACGGCGCGGACCACGAATGGTGGGAATGCCACTTCACGCCGGAGACCGCCGGCCTGTATTTCTATCATTTCGAGCTCCGTACCTCCCGCGGACGCTTCGTGCTGAAAAAAGACATCGGCGGCGAAGCCCGTGCCGGCGGCGGCGAGGATTGGCAGCTGACCGTCTGCGCAAAGGATTTCAAAACGCCCGAGTGGCTCTTGGGCGGCGTGCTGTATCAGATCTTCCCGGACCGCTTTTTCTGCTCCGGCGAGGAAAAGCGGGATGTGCCCTACGGCCGCACGATGCACGAAAGCTGGCTGGAGCAGCCGGAATGGAGACCGAACGAAAAAGGCGAAATCACAAACTCGGATTTTTTCGGCGGCGATCTCAAGGGCATTGAGCAGAAGCTCGATTATCTGGAATCGCTCGGCGTAACCTGCATTTACCTGAACCCCATTTTCGAATCCCATTCCAACCACCGCTACGATACGGCCAATTACGAGCGGATCGACCCGCTCCTCGGCGACGAGGCGGATTTCCGCTCGCTCTGCGCGGCCGCAAAGGCCCGCGGCATCCATATTTTGCTCGACGGCGTGTTCAGCCACACGGGCAGCGACAGCATCTATTTTAACCGCGAGGGACGCTACGGCGACGGCGGCGCTTACCGCTCGCAAAGCTCGCCGTACTACCCGTGGTATTCGTTCCGCAATTGGCCGAATGATTATGAATGTTGGTGGAACTTCATCACGCTCCCGAACGTGCGCGAGGGCAACCCGGACTATGACGCCTATATCAACGGTGAAAACGGGATCGTGCGCCGGTGGTTGGCGGCCGGTGCGTCGGGCTGGCGGCTTGATGTGGCCGACGAGCTTCCCGACGGTTTCATCGACCATCTGAACCGTGCCGTCAAGGCGCATGATCCGGACGCGCTGGTGCTCGGCGAGGTCTGGGAGGACGCCTCCAACAAGACGGCCTACGGCGTCCGGCGCCGCTATCTGCTCGGCGGGCAGCTCGACAGCGTTATGAATTACCCGTTCCGGGATGCGATTCTCGGCTTCCTGCGCGGCGAGCATGCCTCGCTGATGATGGACCGCATTGAAACCGTCGTGGAGAATTATCCGCCGCAGGTGCTTCACATTTTGATGAACCATATCGGCACGCACGACACGGAGCGCGCGCTGACCGTGCTCGGCGGCGAGCCTGCGGGCGGGCATGGGCGCGAATGGCAGAGCCGGCAGCGCATGACGCCGGACCAGCGCGAAATTGCGCTGGAACGCCTCCGCCTTGCCGCGCTGCTGCAATATACGCTGCCCGGTGTGCCCTGCGTCTATTACGGCGACGAGGCCGGCATGGAGGGTTACCGCGACCCCTTCAACCGCGCATGCTACCCGTGGGGGCATGAGGACGAGGATTTGATCGCGTGGTACCGCTATATCGCCCTGCTCCGCCGG
>JAHZCM010000037.1:10468-17317 GCA_019422905.1 Oscillospiraceae bacterium | reverse complement strand
TGGACTGGACGCCAACAAGCGGCACCTACTAAAATAAATTTCTGTGAAATGAGGGAGATAGGATGAAGAAGAGCTTTTTAATTTTGCTGCTCATGCTCGCTTTTACGCTCACCGGCTGCGCTTCACAGCCCGATACGCAGGGCTTTATCCGCACAGCAGACGGCTACGCAATGCAGGACGCGCCGTTCGGCTGTTCCGTCGACGCGCTGGAGGAAGCGCTCGGTTGCAGTATGACGGAGCGGGAATCGCTCTGGAGCAGTTATCCGTATGAATTTGACGACTATGTGACCGAAGCCGAATCGGCTGAATTCTTCGGCTTAAAAGGCAAAGTTGACGCGCAGTTTACAAGCAGCGGCCTCTATGCCGTCACCTTTACCGCCAAGGGTTCAAGCGATGAGATGGACGCAGCCTACAAAAGCGTATGGGAAGCCTTCCAATCCGCCTTTGGCTCCCCCACAAGCTCGGACGCCGCCGCAGACACGGAATCTGCCCGTTGGGTGGATGAAAAAACAAATACGCAGCTTATGATTCAGTTGACCGCTTCTGATGAGCAAAACCAGCTTTTCAAATTCGGCGTTGTCGACCTCACAACGCTCCAAAACAGATGACAACTCCATAAATATAAACAAGGCCCATGGCAGATTTGCCATGGGCTATGCGTTTTATTGTATCTGTTTACTCTGCTTCGCCGCGCCGAAAATCATCCATTTCAACGAGTTTGCCGCCCGCAAGCCGGGATTTCTCCGCCGCAAGAGCGATAAAATGGCTCTCAAGTGAATTTTCGAGCGTTGTCGTACGCGCGGTGGCTTCCGTCTCGTTGATCAGCATGTCGAGGAAATCCTGCACGATGCCGCTGTCGCCGCCGCCATGGCCCTTGAGATCGTCCGCAAGCCGTGCGACGTCGATAACTTCCTCCGGCTCGCCGAACACGCGGACATGGATCTTGTTCGAAAGCATATCCGCCTCGATTTCGCCGTTCGTGCCCATCGCCTTGAAATAGCGGTAGCACTTTTCGGTAAACGCGCACATCGTGAAGCTCATCGTCGTACCGTCCGTAAAGAGCAGATTCGTCTGCTGGTGATCGACGACGTTATTGTCGCACATGTAGACACAGCGCCCATACTGCCCGTTCCGAAGCGCTTCATACGTGCGCTCTACGGTGGGGTTCACGCCGCAGGCTACGCCCGCCATCCATGTGTTTCCTTGCTGAATGCCGGTGTGCGGATCGGTAATCTAAATCTTCTCGGCGTCGAACTTACAGCTTTCCTTCGCTTTGCAGCCGCCGAGGCAGTAGGGCGTTGCGCCCTCGGGCGCGCATTCCCTCTTAAAAAGGTGCGTATCGCCGATGGAGGACACCGCCTTGCAGGTCTTACCGAGCAGCCACGTATAGATGTCCATATCGTGGCAGCATTTCTGAAGAATCATTGGGCTGGTCTGGTCGCTGTTGCGCCAGTTGCCGCGCACAAACGAATGGGCCTGATGCCAGTAGCCGACATTCTCATTTGCGCAGACCGAGACAACCTCGCCGATTCTGCCGCTGTCCAAAATCGATTTAAGCGTATTGTAAAATGCCGTGTAGCGCAGGACATGGCAGACAATGATCTTGCCCGGGCAGCGCTTTGAAACCTCAATGATCCGCCGGCATTCGGCGAGGTCCGGAGAGATCGGCTTTTCAAGCAAAATATTATAGCCCTTTTCGAGCGCCGGAATCGCATGCCCGACATGCTGGCGATCCATGGTGGAAATCACCATCACGTCCGCGAGCTTCTCGTGCGCAAGCATATCCTCTGCGCTTGCAAAGCAATTTTCCGCAGGAATATTATACAGTTCCTTTGCTTTCTGCACCTTTTCGGGCTTTAAATCCGCCACGGCGACAACCTTCATTCGGTCCGGGAAAAGCCCCTGCATAGAGGCATAGGTGCTGCCGCGGTCGCCAAAGCCTGCGATGGCAAATGTAATCGGTGCTTTCATGATATATACCGCCTTTCTGCTTTTCGACAATGTATGGTATCGCATACGCGCGAAAGGCGCCAGTCCGAAAAAAATTTCAAACCGACGCCCTCGTCCTTAACGCAATTCAACGGCTTCTTTCAAACCGGTTGATTGCACAGACAATACCTTTGATGGAAGCCAGGCTGATATTGTTGTCGATACCGACGCCATACAGCGCTTCCCCGTTATGCTCCAGATGGATATAGGAAACCGCTTTGGAATCCGCGCCTGCGGAGATGGCATGCTCGCTGTAGGAAACGAATCTGTAATTCGTGACGCCGATCTGCTCAAGCGCCTTGAAGAACGCATCGATCGGGCCGTTGCCCTTACCGCTGATTTTCTTCGCCTCGCCGTTGTGCTCGATCGTGCCTTCAAAATCGACAACCACATCACCGCCAAGCTCATTCTCCTCGAACAGCTTGTATTTCTTGAGGTCATACGGCGTTTTAACCTTGATATATTCGGATTCAAACAGGCTGTACAGCTCTTCGGGGCTCATCTGACGGCCCAGCGCTTCGCTGGCGTTCTTAACCGCCTCGCGGAAATCCGGACGCATCTCGACCGGCAGAACAAAACCGAATTTATCGCGGATTGTAGACACGGACATATTCACGCCAAAATCTGCGGACACCGCCGCATTGCTGGCCTCAAACGCCGTCTTCTGGCGGAGCTGCAGCTTCTTGACCGCATCTTCACGCATTTTGTACTTCAGGATCTTGCCGGCGGCATTCATCGGGAAGCCGTCTACAAAATCGATATAGCGCGGCACCTTATGCTTTGCCATATGGGTGCGGACAAAGTCCTTGAGTTCTTCCTCGCTGGAGGTTTCGCCCTCCTTGAGGACGACGCACGCCATGATTTCTTCGCCGTACTGTTCATCCGGCACGCCGATGACCTGCACATCCTTGACCTTCGGATTCGTATAGAGGAAATCCTCGATTTCCTTCGGATAAATGTTCTCGCCGCCCCGGATAATCATATCCTTGATACGGCCGGTAATCTGGTAGTTGCCGTCCGGCAGACGGCGCGCAAGGTCGCCCGTATGGAGCCAGCCCTCGCTGTCGATCGCCGCTGCGGTCGCTTCGGGCATTTTATAGTAGCCCTTCATGATGTTGTAGCCGCGGGCGACAAACTCACCGTCCACATTATCCGGCAGGTCCTCGTTCGTTTCCGGATCGACAATCTTGCATTCCACGCCGAACATCGCGCCGCCGACCGTCGCAACGCGCGTCTCGATAGAATCGGTCGTCTTGCTCATCGTACAGCCCGGAGAAGCCTCGGTCTGGCCGTAGGTGATCACGATTTCGCTCATATGCATTTTCTCCACAACGTCCTGCATAACTTTGATTGGGCAGGGCGATCCGGCCATGATGCCGGTGCGCATGTGGGAGAAATCGGTCTTTTCAAAATCGGGGTGCTCCAGCATCGCGATGAACATCGTCGGAACGCCGTGGAACGCGGTGATCTTCTCCTGATTGATACAGTAGAGGCCCTTGCGGGGCGAGAACGCCGTGATCGGCGACATCGTTGTGCCGTGCGTCATGGAGGCGGTCATCGCAAGCACCATGCCGAAGCAGTGGAACATCGGCACCTGAATCATCATGCGGTCCGCCGTGGAAAGATCCATGCAGTCGCCGATGGCTTTGCCGTTGTTGACAACGTTGTAGTGCGTGAGCATGACGCCCTTCGGGAAGCCCGTCGTGCCGGAGGTATACTGCATGTTGCAGACGTCGTCCTTTTTAACGCGGGAACGGCGCGCCTCCACCTCGCTCAGCGGCACGGTATCCGCCAGCGCGATCGCTTCCTCCCAGGTATAGCAGCCCTTTTGCGTGCTCTGTGTCGTAATGATATTGCGGAGCACCGGCAAACGTTTGGATTTCAGCTTGCCTGGCGCGCAGCTTTCAAGCTCCGGGCAAAGCTCCTTCATGATCCCCACATAATCGCTGTCCTTGTAGCCGTCGATCATGACGAGCGTATGCGTATCGGACTGGCGGAGCAGGTATTCCGCTTCATGAATTTTATAAGCCGTATTGACGGTGACGAGGACAGCGCCGATTTTGGTCGTCGCCCAGAAGGTGATGTACCACTGCGGCACATTCGTGGCCCAAATCGCCACATGGTCTCCCTTTTTGACGCCCATGGCGATCAGCGAACGGGCAAACATATCCACATCGTCGCGGAATTCCTTATATGTACGGCTGTAGTCCATCTCCGTGTAGCGGAAGCAGGGCTGATCCGGAAATTTCTCAACCATCTTATCGAGAACGTCCGGGAAGGTGAGGTCGATCAGCGTTTCCTTCGGCCAGATATATTCGCCGGTGCCTGCGCGGTTTTTCTGCAGCGGCGCTTCACCCAAGCGCTCATCGAGGTAATCGCGCATATAGTTTGCAAAGCGCGGGAAAACAACACCCGCGTCCGAAAGCTCCTGCGACCAGCGCTTGACCCACTCGAGGGAAATGTAGCCCTCATAGCCTATGCCAAGCAGCGCGTCGAACATCTTGTGAAGCGGCAGGTCGCCGTCCCCCAGCATGCGGTATTCGAGCACGCCGTTCACAATCCGGCTGTCTTTTACATGCACATAGCGGATATAATCGCCGAGATTCTGCACCGTCTCCTCCGGGGCCTCGCCCATATAACGGTACGGATGATGCATATCCCACAGAGCGGCGACGCCCTTACAGTTGACGGCGTCAAGCAGCCTGCGCAGCCGCTTTGTATCGGCGTAGACACCGTTTGTCTCCACCAGAAGCGTAACGCCGAAGCCCTCTGCAATAACGCCGAGGACATGGAGCACACCGGCGATGTAATCGTCGTCCACCTCGCCCTCGGCCTCCGGATGCAGATCCGCCAGCACACGGATATACGGCGTGCCCAGCTTCTGCGCCAAAACAATATACTGCGTGATCTCCACGATATTCTGGTTATGATTTTCCTTCAGCTTCAGGCCGCAGCCGGAAGCAAGGCAGGGAATTTCAAGATTAAGCTCCTTGAGCTTTTTTATCGTCATCGGAAGCTGACTGTCCGTAAAGGGCCTTGCCTTCACGGCAAAGATATCGTCGCCCAGGCCGCGCACTTCAATGCCGTTAAAGTGCAGGTCCTTAGCCATCGAGTAAATATCTGTCCACGAATAGTCCAAGCACGCCAGCGTTGAAAAGCTGATTTTCATGGTAGTTTTGTCATTCCTTTTCTAAAAAATCTTCGGATTGGGCATATGCTTTGCAGGAAAATATGCTCTCTCTGTCATAAATGCAATTATACTATAAAGCGTACAAGGATTGCAACCCCTGTGCTTCTCAAATTTGTCGCCGCACGGCGCCATATGGTTTCTCAATCCTTAAACGGAAGGATTCTCTCCGTCCCCCGCGCCGCTTCGCTTTCTCCGCAAGAGCTTTCGCCGCGCAGCTTTTTTACAGAGCCGGTAGATTTCAGACTCCGCCCTCCTGCACCCCGTACCGCCGAAGGCTGTCTCCAGCGCATCGGCCCGCAGCTTTTCGGCCTGTGCAATTTCAATCTCCGGTACCGCCGTGTGCAGGCGCGCGGCGAAATCCCTCTCCGTGCCGTCCATTTCCCGCAGCAGCCCTGCCCGATGAAGCACGCGCAGGGATTGCTCCAGCATAACGCGTGCATCCGCGCAGCGGCGGCGCTCGCGCCGTCGGCACAGCAAGGCGGCGACCATCCCGACGGCGGCCGCACCGCCCAGTATCCCTCCGGCATACGGCAGCCAGTCCGGCATTTTCTGCGGGTTTTTGGAATGCGGGCCGGATAAATCCGTTTGGACTGTCGGCCGTGCGGTGGGTACGGGCGTCTCCACCGTATCAGGCGTTTCCGGCGCCGCCGTAGGTTCTGCCGTCGGTCCGGGCGCGGCCGTAGCTGTGGCCTGCGGCGTCCCGACAGGCTCCGCATCCGGCCGCTCTTCCTCCTGCCGGGCCGCCCCTGCCTCCGTCACCACGCTTCCCGGCGGCGTGGCCTCCACTAAAATCCATGCGCCGTCCACAAACACTTCCACCCACGCATGCGCTTCGTGGTCTGTCAGAACCGCCTGATAGCTGCCGTCCGATTGGCGCTGAAAGCGCTCTGTGGATGCAACGTAGCCGGTGATGTAGCGCGACGGGTAGCCGTACAGACGGAAGAGAAGCGCAGCGGTCGCAGCATAGTGCTCGCAATAGCCAAGGCGATTGTCGAAAAAGAAGTACTCCGCAGGGTCTTTTCCCGGCGGCACAAGCCCCGGAGACAGCGTATAGGTCGTGTTTTCCCACAGGCTGCGCAGGATAAAGCGCTCTGTCTCCGCAAAGCCATTCTGCGGGTTTTCCTGCACAAAACGTTTCATCTCCTCGAGTGTTTCCGGCACTTCGGTGTATTCCAGGGCGGCATATTCGGCATACTGCGCCGCACCGGCGAACGTCGTACCCATGCTTTCCTCGCCGGCCTGCGGCGCAAAGTACCGAAAAATGTCCAGATGCCCTTCTGTGCTCTTCAGCGCCGCGCGGTACGGCGTATAGTCGCCCGCCGCGCTGTTGTTCAGCCGTGTCACGCGCAGTGTCTGAGCCGGAGCACCAAGCTGATCCATCCGCATATACGCCTGATTTTCGGCCCAGTCGCGGGCCTTTTCAATGCCCTGCTCCTCCAAGCCGGCAAAAAAATCCGTTTCGTCGACCGACGACCAAGCGCCGCCCGCATATATCCCGCCGCAGAAATTCCGCAGATACAGCGTTTCCTCCGGGCGCGTATCCAGCGTCAGCGCCAGCACATCCCGCCCCGTCGTATACCGACCGCTCGATATCATGCTCGTGCGGCCCACATCCTCCGCCGCCGTATTTTCCGGAAAGACGGCATCCTGCACCCGCTTCGGCAGCGCAA
>JAHZCM010000037.1:7321-10458 GCA_019422905.1 Oscillospiraceae bacterium | reverse complement strand
AAAAAGCACCTCCATATGCGGCGTCAAAACCGCCTGTACGCCAAACAGGGCGGCGCAGAGCACCGCGGCCAGCAGTATCCCGCCCCGTGCCGCAACGCGGTGGCTGCCAGATACAGCCGCCGTTTTATGCGCCGCAGCCTCCAGATGGCTCTCGCCGTGAAACAAAACGAGCATCGCGACCGCCCAAAACGGTGGCAGCCGGTCCGCCGCAGCACCCAGGACAAGCAGCGGCACGGACAGCCCGTAAGCTATCCACCCCGCGCCAAAACCAAACGCGGTGATATACAGGAAGCCGACGAGCAGCACCGCTGCAAGGCATATGACCTCGGTCATATCAAATTGCAGCAACCGCCAGGGATCGTTCAGAACCAGAAGCACCAGCAGGCGAATTTTAGGCAGCAGCGTCAGCGGCTTCCAGAGCCATATGCCCAAAGCGGCTGCCGCCACTGCGGGCAGCGTCCAGAGCAGCCTGCGGCGGGAAACCAAGCGTGTTCCCCACACCAAAGCACAGGCGACACCGGCCCAAAGCAGGACTGCGGTCCGCTCAAACACCAGCAGATTGAATACGGATTCCGCCAAAGCCAGCAGTCCTGCCGCACCGCAGAACAACGCGAGCAGACCGGCGATGTCCCACGTCATCCGCCGCTTTTCCGTCTGTACACGGATGCGCCCCAGCCGTACCGGCTCAGATTGTAATTTGGTTTTTTCCAATCTCTTCCGCATATCGATCTCCATGAAACTGTACAATTGCACCCTGCCCTAAGGAGAGCCGCAGTGCCGTATCCAGCACCAGCACGGTCTCCCCCGCCGCCTCCTGCGCAAAGCGCGCCCGCAGCACGCTTTGCGGAAGCTCGCCCGGCGTAAGAATATCCGCCGTGCGCAGGCGCTCGGTCAAAACATGCAGCAGCTCCCCGCGATTTTCCACGCGCTGCATGCGGACCTGTCCCGCTGCCGTATCATACCAGCACAGGTTATGTGCGGCTTCCGCCGCAAGCAGTCCGGAAGACAGCGCAAAGCAGAGCGCCCAGAAGGCATCCGTCCGCTCCATTTCGGCCTTTTCCCATCCGCCGCCGTCCCACCAGACGCAGAAGCGCGGGCGCGTTTCCATACTGTAGCGTTTTGTAAGCCACGTATCCTGCCGCGCGCTGAGTTTCCAGTGCACGTCCCGCATCGCGTCCCCGGGCCGGTATGCGTCGATTTCACGCACCTCCGGCGGGGGACCATTCTCCGCACCGGGCGCGCCGTCCTCCTCCGCCGGCAGCAGCGCCGCCCACTCCAAGGCCACTGGCATTTCCAAAAGCTCCGGCAGCAAAACTGCCTGCGCTTCCGCCTCCAGCTTCTTTTTGAAGGACACAATCGCCAGTAGATCGTAAACCCGGATATTATGCAGACGTACCGTCAATTGTCCGCAATGGGCCGCCGTGAGCGGCAATTCGATTTTTACCGTTTCCCTTCCCGCAGCGCTGCCGGCAAGCCGCCTGCGCAGCACGGCTTCTCCCTGCATCCTGCACTCCACGACCGCCGTAAAACGGCCCAGCGGCAAAAAGGAACGGTTTTCTATCTCCACCACGCACGTGAACGGCGTATGGCGGTGCAGGCTGCTTTTGGGCAGCGATACCGACATATAGGGTTTTCTCCGAACCGGCAGCGCCATTACCGAAAGTGCGGGTACCACGGCCCACAAAGCGACTGCCGCCACGGAAAAGGCCTCCACACGGTACAGGCCGCCCAAATACAAAAGGGCCCCGGACAAAAGCAAAACTACGACAAGCCGCATATCCGCTCACCTCCGCTTCTTTTTTCACGCATCGGCTTTCTCCCGCAGCTTTGGGCGCGGCGTATCCTCCAGAATTTTTCTGAGAACCGTTTCCTTGCCGACATTCTCCATTCTGGCCCGGACGCTCAGTTGTACTCGGTGATTGATGCTGGGCAAAAACTGCTCCTCCACATCCGCGGGCGCGACAAAACCGTTGCCTTGCAGCCACGCCGTAGCCTTCGCCATGCGCGTGAGCGCCAGCGTTCCCCGCGGGCTTGCACCTGTCTCCAGATAAGAGTTCTGCCTGGTGGCCCCAACCAGACGGACGATATACCGCGCCACGGCGTCGTGTACAAAGACCGCGTCCACCTGCCGACGGATGTCCCGCAGCGTATCCATGTCTGTAAGCGCCTGCAGCGTATCTGCGCGGCGGCTGTCGTCCGCTCCCTTGGCCATCTGGCATTCGCTTTCAAAATCCGGATACCCGATCGCGGTGCAGATCATGAAGCGATCCATCTGCGCCGGAGGCAAAAGCTGTGTTCCCACCGCGCCGGCAGGGTTTTGTGTAGCAATGACGAAAAAGGGATCGGGCACCGGGCGTGTCTTGCCCTCCACCGTCACCTGGCGCTCCTCCATAACCTCCAGCAGGGCCGACTGCGTTTTGGGCGACGTCCGGTTGATTTCGTCCGCCAGCAGAAGATTGCAGAACACCGCGCCGGGCTGATAGACAAACTGCTGCAGGTCCTTGCGGTAAATGGAAAATCCGGTCAGGTCCGAGGGCAGGACGTCCGGCGTAAACTGCACGCGCCGCCAGTCCAGACCCAGCAGCTTCGCAAACGCGACGGCCAGCGTCGTCTTGCCCACACCGGGCATGTCCTCCAAAAGGACATGCCCCCCGGCCAGCAACGCAGCCAGCACCTCCAGCGTAAGCCGCTCCTTGCCGAGAATGACCCGATTCACCTGCACGAGTACATCCCGCACGGCCTTTCTTTCCGCATCCATCGCTTTTCATCCTTCCAAAGTATAATCAAATTCAGTGTATCACATTTCGTGCGATTATGCTGCAAATTTTTTGCAAAGCCGCCCTATCTCAATTTTTTCAACGGCCGGTTGAAGTGCTTTGAGCGGCAGGCTTTCCGCGGCGGTACAGAATCAGGCTGTCATGCAGAATGCCGTCCTGCTCTTCACGCTGCGGGACAACGCATAAATCCGCAAAGCCGCATTTGCGGTAGCACGCAATTGCGCGGGCATTATGGATTTTGGGGTCAATCATCAGCACATCGGCATGATACGTCTCAGCCAGCGCGGCGCACAGCAAATTCAAAATGCGTGTGCCGATGCCGCGATCCCGGCAGGAAACGTCGCCGATAATCATGTCGAT
>JAHZCM010000037.1:0-7311 GCA_019422905.1 Oscillospiraceae bacterium | reverse complement strand
GCCGTACACGGTCTCGCCCGGCCGCACAACGCGGTTCCATTCCGTCTGCGGTACCTCGTACAGCGCCGCATCGAGCGTGCAGAATTGGCAATATCCAATCCTTCTGCCGTCCAGCTCAACCATACACGGTGTGACCTTTTCCTCTATGCACTCCCGGTATTCCCGCACGACGCGCTCCCGGTCGTAGGCTTCCGTCATCCCCTCCCAGAAGCGCATGGTCTCCGGGTCTGTCATCCAGCGCAGATACTGCTCAAGATCACCCGTGCTCTCCTCCATTTTCCGGATCAAAAGCGCCTCCTCCTGTGCAATGACATTCATATATACTCTTCCCTTCCTTCGAAATGTGCGCTTTGAATCAAAAGCGCTGGTAAACTGGTGGTCTGCTCAGACCACGGAGGGGCCGGCACTCGCTGACCCCTATGGGACGCTGAAAATTATCATCGCATCGCTCGCTCTGCCGCCGGTAAGCCAGTTCATATCCGGCAGTCTTAAGGTTTACAATAACCCTCCGGTTTTCACGTATTCCTCTTGGGAAATTGTGTCCGCGAAAGAACAGCTCTGTGTTTTTACTTACTGCTGTTTTCCATCCATTATTGGTCAAGTCTTTTTTCTTCTACAGTAGAACCGCGGGTTTTGTCACGCAGTAGCGACACAATATAAAAAGCGGACGAGAAAGCCTCGCCCGCTTCTGTGTTGGATACTCAGCTGTTGATAAGCTGCTTGTAAAGCCGGATGTACTCGTTTGCAGAGCGTCCCCAGCTATTGTCGCACGCCATGGCGCGCTTGACCAGAATATTCCAGCCCTCTTTGTTCTCGTTATAGGCATAGATCGCGCGATGGATTGAATTGAGCATATCCTGCGTATCGTACGACTTAAACGTGAAGCCGTTGCCCTTGCCGTCGCCGCTGTCCGTGATGGAGTCCTTGAGGCCGCCGGTCTCGCGGATAACCGGGATAGAGCCGTAACGCAGCGCAACCATCTGCGAAAGGCCGCACGGCTCGCTCTTGCTGGGCATCAGGAAAATATCGGAACCGCCGTAGATCTTGCGCGCCAGCTCCGGCACAAAGCCGAGGCACAGCACAAAACGTCCCGGATATTTCGCCTGCATTTCCTTGAAGAACTGCTCGTATTCCCAGTCGCCGCTGCCGAGAACGGCAAACTGCGCGTTCGTATACGTCATGATATTGTCCACGGCGCCCTTGACGAGATCGAGACCCTTGTGGGAAACAAGGCGCGTGACCATGCCGATCAGCGGCACCTCCGGGTCAGGCTCCAGGCACAGGCGCTCCTGCAGCTTCGCCTTATTGACCGCCTTGCCGTCCATATGCTCCGCATCATAGTGCTCATAGAGGTTCGGATCGGTCGCCGGGTCATAGCCGACAACGTCAATGCCGTTCAGAATACCGGAGAGCTTCCACGCACGCTCGCGAAGGATCGGATCCAGCTTGTGGGCAAACCACGGATCGAGAATTTCCTGCGCATAGGTCGGACTGACCGTGGAAACCCAGTTGGCGCTTTCGATCGCGCCCTTCATCAGGTTGACGCAGTTGTTGTATTCCAAAAGGCTGTTTTCACTTTTCGGAATACCGAAAACATCCTCCAGAATCTCAAAGCCGTACTGGCCCTGATACTGAATATTGTGAATGGTAAACAGCGTCTTGATGCCGCTGTACCAATCGTTGTTCGCATAAAACAGGCGGTAATAAATCGGCACAAGCGCGGTCTGCCAATCGTTCGCATGGATGACATCCGGCTTAAACTCGATATACGGCAGCATTTCGAGCACGGCGCGTGAGAAGAACGCAAAGCGCTCGGCGTCGTCAAAATGGCCGTAAAGCCCCTGCCGCTTGAAATAATACTGATTATCGATCAGATAGTAAATGACATTGCCGACCTTCGCTTCAAAAATCCCGCAATACTGGCGGCGCCAGGCCACCGGCACGCTGATGCTCGTGAGGAATTTCATTTTCTCACGCAGCTCCTGCGGAACGCTTTCATACAGCGGCATTACGACACGGCAGCCGATCAGGCGCGTGCGGAGTGCCTGCGGCAGAGAACCCGCCACGTCTGCAAGACCGCCGGTTGCCGCAAAGGGCAGCGCCTCACTCGCGCAAAACAACACTTTCATAGTAAAAGCCTTTCCTTTCTGTCTGGCGGAGACCTGTGCGGCCCGCGCCGCACAGGCTCCTTGTTTGAAAAGGGAAATCCGTTAAACCTTGCTTTCCTTTGCAATAAACACCGGATAGGTCTGATACCCCATCAGTGTACGGTTCGCCTCAATCTCAACATTCTTATCCGCCACCACATAATCCAGACGGCTGTTCTCGCCGACAACGGAGTCCTGCATGATCACGCAGTTGCGCACCTTTGCGCCCTTACCGATCTTGACGCCGCGGAACAGAACGCAGTTTTCAACCTCGCCGTCGATCACGCAACCGTCCGCGATCAGGGAATTGGATACGGAGGAATTCAGGCCGTACTTTGCCGGCATATCGTCGCGCACCTTCGTGTAGATCGGGCGGTTCGCATTGAACAGCTCCGCGCGAACCTTCGGGTCCATCAGCGCCATATTGGCCTCGAAATACGCCCCGAAGGAGGAAATCGGATAGGCCATACCCTTGAATTCAAAGCCCATGACCTTGAGCTCCGGGATCGCGCGCTGGATCAGATCCTTATCAAAGTCGTACTCGTTGCGGCTCATGCAGCCCTCGACAAGATCGAGCAGCAGCCTGCGGCCGATGATGCACATGCCGATGCCGTAGTTTACCCCATTTTCGCTGCCGCGGTGAATCAGCATCTCACGAATGCGGTTTTCCGGGTCAACCATATAGATGGAATTGCGTTCCACGTCCGGCGACGTGCCGTGGCGGTAGATAATCGTGATATCCGCCTTTGTGCGGACATGCTGGTCGAGCGCCTCGCGGTAATCGATGTTGCAGACCGTATCGCAATCGGACAGGATCACATACTCTTCCAGCGAGTTCTTCAGGAAGCGGCGGATGGAATCGAGCGACTCGATCTTTCCGTCTGTTCTCGACGTGGTCTTGCCAAACGGCGGCAGCAGGTAGAGGCCCTCGCGCTTTCTCGAAAGATCCCAGGCCTTGCCGGAGCCGAGGTGGTCCATCAGCGACTGATAATTGGCTTCCGTGATGATGCCAACCTTATTCAGGCCGGAATTCACCATATTGGACAGCGGGAAATCCACCAAGCGGTAGCGGCCGCCATACGGAACGGACGCCATAACGCGCAGCTCCGTCAAATCTCTTACTCTTTCTTCATGGACGTAGGCAAAAAGAATGCCCATTACACTGTTACCAAGCATTATGCCTGCACCTCCCCAGCTTCAACCATTTCCTTGGGCGCCACAGACGCGCCCTCGGCAATTTTGCAATTCGGTCCGACAACGGCAACGCCCCAGTCGTCCCGGTTCTCCATATCCTCCGGCCGCTTGCCGATCACGGCGTTTTTGCCGACAACGGCGTTCTCCGCAACGATTGCATACTGCACCTTTGCGCCTTCCTCGATGACGGCGCCCGGCATAACGATGGAATCGAGAACCTCTGCGCCCGGCGCAACGTAAACGCCCTGGAACAGGATGGAAAACTCCAAATCACCGTATACGTTGCAGCCCTCCGCAACCAGAGAATTCTGCACCTTTGCGCCCTTCGCAATGTACTGCGGCGGTACGACCGGGTTTCTGGAATAAATCTTCCAATCCTCGCGGGAGAGATCCAGGCCGGCCTTCGGATGCAGCATATCCATATTGGATTCCCAAAGGCTGTCGATCGTGCCGACGTCCTTCCAGTATCCCTCAAAGCGATAAGCGAACATGCGCTCGCCGGCATTCAGCATCGTGGGCAGAACGTCCTTCCCGAAGTCGTTCGAAGAACTGGAGTCCTTTTCGTCCGCTTCCAGATACGCGCGGAGCTTGCTCCACGTAAAGACGTAGATGCCCATGGAAGCCTTATTGCTCTTCGGAACCTTCGGCTTCTCGTCGAATTCGTAGATCGAGCCGTCCGGATTCGTATTCAAAATACCAAAACGGGGCGCTTCCTCCATCGGAACCTCGTACACGGCGATGGTGCACGCCGCATTCTGCTCCTTGTGAAAGGCGATCATCTTTGAATAATCCATCTTATAGATATGGTCGCCGGAGAGAACGACGACATAATCGGGATTGTAACGGTCAATAAACGGGATATTCTGGTAAATGGCGTTTGCCGTGCCCTTATACCAGTCGGAGCCGCTGCTCTGCTCATAGGGCTGCAGAATATGTACGCCCGCGTTCATGCTGTCGAGATCCCACGGCTGGCCGGAGCCGATATACTCGTTGAGCTCGAGCGGCTGATACTGCGTGAGAACACCGACGGTTTCAATGCCGGAATTCACGCAGTTGGACAGCGGAAAATCGATAATCCGATATTTGCCTCCAAATGGTACTGCGGGCTTTGCCAGGTTCTTCGTGAGAACGCCGAGACGGCTTCCACGGCCGCCTGCCAGCAGCATCGCGACTACTTCTTGTTTAGGTAACATGACTGATGACCCCTCTCTGATTGATTTTCCTATATGCTTTCAAGGTTGCGATAATCAGGATTTTGCCTTGGCTGTGGCCTTGCCCTTGCGCGGCTTCTTGACCGCCGTCTTTTTCGGCGTTTTGCGCTTGCAGCGCAGGAAGAAAACCGTATTTTCCGGTAGGGTGAGCGAAACCTGCTGCTCGAAACCGTGCATCGGTTTACTGATGGTGCGGATATTGCTGCCGTTTGTTATGCCGCCGCCGCCGAATTCCTTGGCGTCGGAGGTGAAGATCTCTTCATAAACGCCCGCATACGGGACGCCGATGCAATAATTTGTGCGCTCAACAGGGAGGAAATTGCACACCGCAATGATCTCGTTTCCTTTTTTGTCAAACCGACGGAACGCAATCACGCTCTGGCTGTCGTCATCGTTTGAAATCCAGGAGAAGCCCTCCCAGGAGAAGTCGACCTCCCAGAGCTCTGCGCGGCTGAGATAAAACGCGTTGAGCTTCTTGAAGAATGTCTGCGCCATTTGATGCTCCGGATACTGGAGCAGGTTCCACTGCAGCTCTTCATTGAAGTTCCACTCATCGTGCTGGGAGAACTCCGTACCCATAAACTGCAGCTTTTTGCCCGGATGCGCCATCATGTAGGTGGCGAAGCAGCGCACGCCCGCAGCCTTCTGCTCCGGTGTGCCGGGCATCTTATTGTAAAGAGAACCCTTGCCGTAAACGACCTCGTCGTGGGAAATCGGCAGGATGTAGTTCTCGGAAAACGCGTAGAAGAACGAGAAAGTCAGGCTGTTGTGGTTGCCCTTGCGGAACAGCGGATCCAGCGACATGTAGCGGAGCATATCGTTCATCCAGCCCATATTCCACTTGTAATTGAAGCCCAAGCCGTCCATAAAGGTCGGCTTTGTGACCATCGGCCACGCCGTGCTCTCCTCGGCGATCATCATGACCTCCGGAACCTCGGTGAACACCGCCTCGTTCAGGCGCTGGAGGAACGCGACGGCCTCCAGATTCTCTTTTCCGCCGTTTTTGTTCGCAATCCACTCGCCGTCCCGGCGGTTGTAATCGAGATAAAGCATCGAGGCCACGGCATCCACGCGCAGACCGTCGATATGGTATTCCTTGACCCAGAACAGCGCGCTGGAGGTCAGGAAGCTGATCACCTCGGTACGGCCGTAGTCAAAGACGAGCGTACCCCATTCCTTGTGCTCGCCCTTGCGGGGATCCGCATATTCGTAGCAGGGGCCGCCGTCAAATCTCGCAAGGCCAGCCTCGTCGCGCGGGAAATGCGCGGGAACCCAGTCCATAATCACGCCGACGCCGGCCTGATGGCACCGGTCTACAAATTTCATGAAATCCTTCGGCGTACCGTAGCGGGAGGTCGGCGCAAAATAACCCGTAACCTGATAGCCCCACGAAGCGTCGAAGGGATACTCCGTCAGCGGCATCAGCTCGATATGCGTGAAGCCCATTTCCTTTACATAAGGAATCAGCTCATCCGCCAGCTTCTCATAGGAAAAGACGGAGCCGTCCGCATATTTGCGCCAGGAGCCGGCATGCAGCTCATAAATATTGACCGGCTGGCTGTAATGCGGGTTCTTTTTCTTATACTCGTACCATGCGTGATCGTTCCATGCATAGCCGGAAATGTCATAAAAGCGGGACGCCGTACCCGGGCGCGTCTCAGCGTGGAATGCATATGGGTCGCATTTCAAAACCGTTTTGCCGTTTTTATCGGTAATTGCCAGCTTGTACGCGGTGTACTCCGGGAGCGGCATGTCCGTATAGCCCTCCCAAACCGCATCGTCGATCTTCTTCAGCGGATAGCGGGAGGGGTCCCAGCCGCAGAATTCGCCGGTCAGTGCGACCGCCTGTGCATTCGGCGCCCAGACACGGCACACCGCACACGCCTTTCCATCCCGCACTGTGCTGTGTACGCCCATATACTCATAGGCATGGCTGTTCTTACCGCTTCGGAACAGATAGAGAGGCACGTTCCCCTCTGTGGTGATAGCAGAATTTTTTTCACTCATTCGTGAGATCATCCTTTCCGTTTGAAATCAGCACACAGAATGCACCCACACTTAAATCGCCGCCATACATTTCCCAAAAGGCGGCATTTTGCTGCCTGCCGGTACCTGAAATTCCGATCTAAAGCAGCATTTTTGCGGCACAATCCACATGCGAAACCGAACCCACGCATCTCTTTATGTACATATAATACCACAACGAGAGAAAAGTGCAAGGGTTTTTAGCTATTTTCTAATAATAATTCATGAATTTAATTCTTGCTTTGTGTGTTTTACATAAGATTCTCGTAAAATTTTGGTATCTGTCCACGCTTACAGAGCTTAATCATACCACAGAAGATTAAAACAAGGTGTCGCAAAATGTCTTCTGCCCGGCAATCGGTATTGTGCGAATTCCCTATTGAAAAAACCGAAAAAATTGTGCTAGAATATATTGCAGTTGATTCGGAAGCGTAGCTCAGCTGGTTAGAGTGCCTGCTTCACACGCAGGAGGTCCGCGGTTCGAGCCCGCGCGTTTCCACCATCATAAATCGGTGATAATGGGATTTCCCGTTATCATTGACCAATATGCTCAAGAGCTTTGAGGACATTGGTCAATGATAACAGCTTGAGCTATTACCATTGATCGATATTCGAACTTGCGATTGCAAGCGTATATCGTTTGCACGCAGCACACAGGCTACCTTTTCCACCGGTTGAGCGCCGCTGCTAACCATGTCGGTTCAAGCAGTAGAGGCTGCTACCGGGTCTTAAAT
>JAHZCM010000036.1 GCA_019422905.1 Oscillospiraceae bacterium | reverse complement strand
CTTCCTTCATCTTGTCGATGAGCTGCTCGAAATACTTCTTGCCGACTTCCATGACGACGTCGGAATACATCTGAATAAATCTTCTGTAGCAGTCATACGCCCAGCGCGGGTTGCCGGACTTCTTCGCCATAACCTCAACAACTGCCTCATTGAGGCCGAGGTTCAAAATCGTGTCCATCATGCCGGGCATGGATGCGCGTGCACCGGAACGGACGGAAACGAGAAGCGGATTCTCCAGATCGCCGAACTTCTTGCCGGTGATGCCTTCCATCTTCTCGATGTACTCCATAATTTCAGCCTGAATCTCATCGTTGATGCGGCGGCCATCTTCATAGTACTGTGTGCAGGCTTCTGTGGAAATCGTGAAGCCCTGGGGTACAGGCAGGCCAAGATTCGTCATCTCAGCGAGGTTTGCACCCTTGCCGCCGAGAAGCTCACGCATGCCGGCGTTGCCCTCTGTGAACAAATAAACGTATTTTTTGCTCATTGGAAACTACCTCCTAAAATTTACATCGGCAGAACCGAGTATTGACTTTGCCCGGCAAAACGCGCAGAAAATACCCACTGTTTCGCCGGACTCTATTATAGCAAATATTTTCAGGGATTTCCATACCTTTTTTTGATAAATCCGTTGTTTTTGGAAATTTTTCCGCCCGACATGGAATCCGGTCCCGGATTTTCGGTTTTTCGCCCTGTTTCCCGCGCAAAATAGACTTGCAAACGGAGGATTTCAGTGGCATAATAAACAGTACAAATGTAGGTTTTCACAGAAAGCGCAGCCACCGGGGGCTATGCCGGCGTCTGCGCAGTTTCCGCGTGCAGGGAAAACATCACGCGGGCCATACCGGTATACTATTTATAATATAAAATAAATTGATTTTTGAAAAACAATTCACCCGCAGAAGGAGCTTAAACCTATGCTGAAGCTATTTTCCAAAAACAGCGCCGGGGGCGGCGCAGACTGGCTGATTGTCGGCCTTGGCAATCCCGGCCCGAAATACGACGCCACACGCCACAACACAGGCTTTTTGATGCTGGACGCGCTCGCCGAGCGCTTCGGCTGCGAGATCCGCCGCATCAAATTCAAAGGGCTCTACGGCAAATGCAGGATCGCCGGGCAGGACGCAGTGCTGCTCAAGCCCTCCACCTTCATGAACCTGAGCGGCCAGTCCGTCACGGACGCGATGAATTTCTTCCATATTCCGCCGGAGCGGGTGCTGCTCCTGTTCGACGACATCTCGCTGGACGTCGGCCGCATGCGCATTCGCCTCAAGGGCAGCGACGGCGGGCATAACGGCGTAAAAAATATCATCTATTTAAGCGGTAGCGACCGCTTCCCCCGCATCAAGGTCGGCATCGGCCACAAGCCCGAGGGCTGGGATCTGGCAAACTGGGTTCTCTCCCGGTTCTCGCAGGACGAGATGAAACAGCTTGAGGCCGTCGCAAAGAACATTGGCGACGCCGCCGAGCTGATCCTCTCCGGGCAGCCCGACAAGGCTATGAACCGCTTTAATTCCTGACAAAACGAAAGGGATTGCCATGAGTATGCATTTTCTCACAGACGCGCTGGGCCGCGTCCCTGAATACCGCGCCCTCGAAAACGCGGTGCGGCGCGGCAGGACCCCCGCCGCCGTAACCGGCGTTTCCTCCATCCATAAGGCGGGCATCATCCACACGCTGCTTTGCGCAATGCAGCAGCCGGGGCTTGTCCTCGCCGGGGACGAAGCCGAAGCCACCCGCATTCTGGACGACCTGAACGCAATGGGCACGCCCGCCGCGTTTTACCCACTCCGGGATTTCAGCCTGCGGGATACGGAGGGCAGCTCGCATGAATACGAACGCCAGCGCATCGAGGCGCTGACGCTCCTGCAAAACGGGGCATGCCGCTGCATCGTCACCACGATTGACGCGGCGCTGCAGTACGCCCTGCCGCCGGATAAGCTCCGCGAGCGCACCATCCGGCTTGAGAGCGGGCAGCAGATCACCGTGGAGGATACCGCCAGAGCGCTTGTGCGCTGCGGCTATATCCGCGCCGACCAGATTGACGGCACAGGCCAGTTTGCGCGCCGCGGCGGCATCGTCGATTTCTACTCTCCCGGCGGGCAGTCGCCGGTGCGCATCGAGTTTTGGGGCGACGAAATTGACACGATCTCCTATTTCGATGCGGAGACACAGCGCCGCACCGAATCCATCGGCAGCGTGACGATCTCCCCTGCCGTGGAGGTCGTGCCCGACAGCGCCGCGCTGCTCGCAAAAAAGATCACCGCCCACGCGGGTACGCTCCGGGGCAAGGCCGCGCCTGCGGCCAAGGAAATTCTCTTCCGTGAAGCGGAGAAGCTGCAGGCCGGCCTGCACTTCGGCTCGCTCGACAAATACTATACCTTTATATATGAAAAGCCCTGCACGCTGTTCAGCTATTTCGGCACGGACGCCCTGCTCTTCTTTTCAGAGGGCGCCAAGCTCAAGGAGCGCATGCGCACCACCCTTTGGCAGTGGGGCGAGGACGTGCGCGGCCTGTTCACCGAGGGCGTGCTCTGCCGCGGCCTCGATACATACTCGGAAACGTATGAATATGCGTTGGCCCGCGCCGAGGATACCGCGAGCGTCTATCTCGACGCCTTTGCGCGCGGCAGCTACGACACGCCGGTGCAGTCGATCTCCAACATGACCGTGCGTCAGCTTTCCGTCTGGGGCGGCAGCACACAGCTTCTCGCGGAGGACCTCGCTTCCGCGCTGCACAACCGCCACGCCTGTGTGGTGCTGGCGGGTACAGAGCGCACCGCGAGGACCGTCGCCGCCGACCTCAAGGAGGCCGGCCTCCCCGCCGGTTACTTTGAGAGCGTCTCCTCCGTCGCGCCCGGCACCGTCGCCGTGACGACCGGCACGCTCTCGGCAGGCTTTGAATACCCGAACGTGAAATTCACGCTGATCACCCATGGGCGGGTCAATACGGTCCGGCAGAAGCCGAAGAAGAAGGATAAAAACAGCCGCGAGATCTACAGCCTCGCGGAGCTGTCTGTCGGCGATTATGTGGTGCACTCCACGCACGGCATCGGCATTTTTGAAGGCATCCATAAGATCGACATGCAGGGCGTGACCAAGGACTACATCAAGCTGCGCTATGCAAAGAACGACACGCTGTACGTGCCGGTCACACAGCTCGATATGGTCGCAAAATACATCGGCCCCAGAGAGGATGCCGGCGTAAAGCTGCACCGGCTCGGCGGCGCCGAGTGGCAGAAGGCAAAAACGAGGGTGCGCGCCGCTGTCAAGGACATTGCGAAAGAGCTGATCGTCCTGTATGCCCAGCGCATGAAGCAGAAGGGCTACGCCTTTCCGGAGGATACGGACTGGCAGCACGATTTCGAGGCGCACTTTGAATACAACGAGACGGAGGATCAGCTCCGCTGCATCAATGAAATCAAAAATGATATGGAGCGCGACGTACCGATGGACCGCCTGCTCTGCGGCGACGTCGGCTTCGGCAAAACCGAGGTCGCGCTGCGCGCAGCGTTCAAATGCGTCACTTCGGGCAAGCAGTGCGCGATCCTCGTGCCGACGACCATCCTTGCCTGGCAGCATTACCAAACGGTCTTAAAGCGCATGGAAGGCTTCCCGGTAGACATCGAGCTGCTCTCGCGCTTCCGCACGCCGAAGCAGCAGGAAGAGATTCTGCGCAAGCTGAAGCGCGGCAGCATCGACCTGATCGTCGGCACGCACCGGCTCGTTTCCAAGGACGTGCAGTTCAAGGATCTCGGCCTCGTCATCATCGACGAGGAGCAGCGCTTCGGCGTACAGCAAAAGGAGCGGCTCAAGGAGGTCTGCAAATCGGCGGACGTGCTGACGCTCTCCGCAACGCCGATCCCCCGCACGCTGAATATGGCGCTCTCCGGCATCCGGGACATGTCGGTCATCGAAGAGGCCCCGCACGACCGCCATCCCGTGCAGACCTATGTGCTCGAATACGATCCGGGCATCATCGCGGACGCGATCAAAAAGGAGCTGCGCCGCGGCGGACAGGTCTACTACCTGCACAACGACGTGGCGTCCATTGAGCGCGTCGCCGCGGGCATTCAGGCGCGGGTTCCGGAAGCGCGCATCGGCATCGGCCACGGCAAGATGAGCGAGCAGGAGCTTTCCGAGGTCTGGCGCAGGCTGATCGAACATGAAATCGATATCCTCGTCTGCACGACGATCATCGAGACCGGCGTGGACGTACCGAACGCCAATACGCTGATCATCGACAACGCCGACCGCATGGGCCTGTCCCAGCTCCACCAGCTCCGCGGGCGCGTGGGCCGCAGCGCACGGCGCGCCTACGCCTATTTCACATTCACGCGTGGAAAGGTGCTCAGCGAGATCTCCCAGAAGCGCCTCTCCGCCATCCGCGAATTCACGGAATTCGGCTCCGGCTTCAAGATTGCCATGCGCGACCTTGAGATCCGCGGCGCGGGCAACATCCTCGGCGGCGAACAGCACGGTCATATGGAGAGCGTCGGCTACGACATGTATCTGAAGCTCCTGAACGAAGCGATCGCGCTGATGAAAGGCGAAACACCCGAGGTACCCGTGGAGGAATGCGCCGTCGACATGCAGGTGCAGGCGCACATTCCGGAAAGCTATATCGATTCCACCGCCCTGCGTCTGGAGGTATACCGCCGCATCGCGGATATCAAAACCTACGAGGACTCGAGCGACGTCGTCGACGAGCTGATCGACCGCTTCGGCGAGCCGCCGGAAAGCGTATACGGCCTGATCGACATCGCTCTCCTGCGCAGCCGCGCGACCTCGCTCGGCATCACGGAGGTCAAGCAGCAGGCAAACGCCATTCTGCTCTACAAGGATAAATTTGATATGGAGCGCGTCAAGCGGCTGATTCAGGGCATGCCGAACAAGGTCATGCTCTCCGCGGGCAGCCGCCCGTATATCAGCGTGGCGCTTGCCGGAAAGCCCCCGCTCGATGTGCTGGAGGACACGCTCAAAATCCTCTGCGGAGAAGAAAGCTCAAAATAAGCGGTCCCGCCGTCACAGGAAATACACATTCCCGTGTTAAGATGCTGGACAATTCATGTGATTCGCGTTATAATAACGAATAGCACATTTAAACAGGAAAGGCATGGAACATACAATGAAGAAGTTTATAAAAAGCGCCGCGGCGCTTCTGCTCGCGCTCGTCCTGAGCTTCAGCCTCGCCGGCTGCTACGATGCGGAGCTGACCTGGTCGGCCAAGAAGAACGACACGGAGCTGCCGGTCGGCGCATATATCTATTATCTTTCCGTCGCGTACAATGAAGCGGCCGCGCAGATCGATACGGAAACGGAAGTGCTGAAAGGCGAGATCGACGGCACGCCTGCCGCCACATGGATCACGGACCGCGCGAAGATGTACGTAAACCAGTATTTCTGGATGCAGGACGAACTGGCGCGTCTCGGCCTCGAAATGGACGACGCGGACTATGCACAGGCTCTGCAGACCACCACGAATTACTGGTCGTATTTTGGCTCCGCGCTGGAGGAATACGGTATCGCGAAAACCTCCTTTGATATCGCCTACTCCCAGTATAACGTCGCCTACCTCAAGGTCTTTGAGGCGCTGTACGGCGAAGGCGGCGAGCGCGAAATCCCGGAGGCGGATATCCGCAGCCATTATACCGACAATTACTACAGCTACGAATATTTCATCGCACCGCTCACCAAAACGGACGCGGACGGAAATTCCGCGGATATGACCGACGAGGAAAAGGAGGAGCTCACCGAGCGCCTGGAGAAATTCAAGGCAGACATTCTGGACGGCGACACAACCGTTTCGGACGCATCCAATACGTACGCCCTTGAAATCGAGGAGGACGCCTCCTACCAGTCCGGCATCAACGATCACGATGGCATGACCTCCGCGTATCTGCCCACCGTATTTATTGAAACGCTCGAAGGCATGGCCGAAAACGACGTTGAGATTTTCGAAGCCTCCAATTATATGGTGCTTCTGCGCCGCAGGCCGATCGCCGACAGCGTCTCGGAAACGCTCGAAGATGAGGACAGCCGCCTCTCCCTGATGATCGAGATGAAGAACGAGGAATTTCAGGATTACGTCCGCGAAGCCGCCGAGGCTGTGGAAGGCGTTGAGCTGAATCAGAAGGCGATCAGCCGCTATCAGCCCTCTATGTTTACGGATACCACAAAGAACGGCACCTCCTCCACGCCGGAGGAAAGCAGCGAGACCTCTTCCGAGGCGGAAAGCAGCGAAGAATCGGAATAATCGAATCGGTATTCTCTTATATATGGAAAGGCCGGCAATCTGCGGACTGCCGGCCTTTCCATTCTTTTTTTATAAGCTCTCTTACGCCCCGGAATCCCCCTGCTTTTTGTGCATATATGCCATAACGACGACAAATTTCTGCATTTTCTACTAAGTTATTTCAAAGCTCTTGACAGTAATATAATTTTATGCTAGTCTCTTTGTATAGTTATGCGGCTTGGCCTTTGGGGTATGGGCCTTCCGCTGAATTTTTCCTTTGTGAAAGGATGGTAGACTCCTATGAGCAACACACCTTACCAGCAGCCCGCTCCGGCGCCCATGCCGATGCGGCTGATGAAAAACGACAGAGCCATGTGGAAGCTGATCGTTTTCGGTATTATCACCTGCGGTATTTACACGATCGTTTTCTGGTCCGGCGTCGGCGAGGACATGAATATCATGGCGTCCAGACGCGACGGCAAGAAGACCATGCATTACTGCCTCGTTTTCTTCCTGCTTCAGGAAATCACATGCGGCATTTTCTCTCTCGTCTGGTTCCACCAGTTGACCCAGCGCATCGGCGATGAGGCCCGTGCCCGCGGCATGCAGACCGACCTCGGCGCCTCCACCTTCTGGCTCTGGAATATTCTCGGCAGCTTCATCATTGTCGGTCCGTTTATCTATGCAAACAAGGTTTGCGAGGCTATGAACTTCATCGCAAACAGCTACAACGCAAACGGTATCTGATCCTATAAATCTTCTAAACCGAAAAGAGCTGTTCCTAACCCCGGGAGCAGCTCTTTCTTCATTATTTTATACATGCTGCCGCCTTCAGCCCTCATAAAAGGCTATGCCAAACGCGTTCAAGAAGGCCGTTTTCCAGATCCGGCGCAACGACCGGATCGCCCGCGGCCAGCCGCAGCACATACACGAAAACGAACAGGCCGGCAAACGCCATAAGGCACATCGATTTGCCGCGTGCGGAAACGCGAAGCTGCCCGCGCTGCTGCAAACCGATCCACAGCGCGGCCGGAATCAGCAGCGGAAACAGCGGCTGATACGAAAAAGCCGTTTCAAAATCCGAGAATACCGCGTGCCAGAGCGCCCGCGTCATACCGCAGCCGGGGCAGGCCACGCCGAAGAGATAACGGAACGGGCAATGGTAGAGCAGAAGAAGCGCAGCGGCAAGCAGCAGAACCCCCATTATGCCGCGCCCGAGCGCTTTCCGGCGCATCAGTAAACGCCCTCGCCGCGCCGCGCGCAGCGGATAACATGGAAATAGGCCGGGATCAGGAAAAAGTCCGCCATCAGCCATGCAATCGGCCCGGCAAAGCACGCCGCCGAGAAGCCAAAAATCGGCACCAGCACCGCGCCGGTCATGCCGCGCGCAATCATCTCAAACACCCCCGCAAACATTGCGAGACGGCTGTATCCCATGCCCTGTATCGTCAGGCGCAGCACATTGACAAAGGTCAGCGGGATCAGGAATACCCCGCTTGTGAACAGGTACTGGTACGCCGCGTCGATGATCGCCGCTTCGCCCGCATCCACAAAGAGCCGAAGCAGGAGCTTTCCGAAAAACAAGATGACGAGAAAGGCCAGTATGGAATACACGATGCCGATAATGCCGCACGCCTTTACGCCCCGCTCAATCCGGTCCACTTTCCGCGCGCCGATATTCTGGCCGCTGTAGGTGGACATGGTAACGCCCATCGCGTCATACGCGCAGGCGAAAAACATATACAGCTTGCTGCCCGCCGTGACGCTGGCTACCGCGACGGAGCCCAGCGAATTGACCGAAGCCTGCAGGATCACGCTGCCGATTGCCGTAATGGAGGTTTGCAGCGCCATCGGGATGCCCATGCTGAGCAGACGGCGAATGCAGGGCATGCGGAATTTGAAGTTGTCTCGCACCATGCGGAGCACCTCATAGTGGCGACCGGCGTACAGGAGGCAGGCCAGCCCCGCAACAAGCTGAGACGCCACCGTGGCGATTGCGGCGCCCGCCACGCCGAGCGGAACAAATACGATCAAAACGATGTCGAGCGCGATGTTGATGACGGAGGCCACCACAAGAAAAACGACCGGGGTGCGGCTGTCTCCAAGGGCGCGAAGAATGCCCGACAGCATATTGTACAGGATAGTCGCCGGAATACCGGCGAAAATAATCACGAGATACGCGTAAGCGTCGTCGATGATGTCCGCCGGCGTGCCCATCAGCTCGAGAATATTCCGGCAGAACACCACGGTCAGCACCGTGAGCAGGGAGCCAAAGCCCACGCAGAGCCAGACCGCATTGCCGATGAACCGCCGCAGCTCCTCATAATCACCGCTGCCGAAGCGCTGCGCTACCGGGATCGAAAAACCGCTGCACAGACCCAGGCAAAACCCGATGATCAGAAACGTCACCGAGCCGGTGGAACCCACCGCTGCCAGCGGGCCGGTTCCGAGAACCCGACCGACAATGATCGTATCGACCATCGAATAAAACTGCTGAAACAGATTGCCGAAAAGAAGGGGTATGGTGAAGCCCAGAATCAGCTTCATGGGCGAGCCGTGCGTCATTTCTTTTGTCATGAAAAATACACTCGCTTTGCTGGGGAAGTTTTTATCCCGTACAGTTTACACCGAACACGCCGCTTTGTACAGTCCGCAAAAACAGAAAAAAGAGCGGCCGGAGCCGCCCTTTTTTTATGGATGTTAATAAAAACAAAGGATTACATATTGGCAATCTTGTCCGCCCAATCGAGCGCCTTCTTGATGTCCGCATCCGTCGGGGTGCCCTTCTTGAACAGGCCGCCCTTTACGGCGATGCCCAGCGGTTCGCCGACAGTCTCGACGCCGTTCTTCTTCATGGTCGCGATGATGTTTTCAAGGCCGGCTGTGCTGCCCGTGCTGTTGAGCACATAAAATGCAACGCCCTTTGTTCTGGTCGGATTGAGGTCTTTGCAGAAATGATCCACCGGGCCCGGGAGCTTGCCGTTCATCTCAACGCCGATGAATACGACCTTCTCGCCCTCGCAGGGATATGCCGGGGGAATCTGATCACATACGCACTGCATGACTCTGCCGATTTCGGATGCGATCGGCTGTACGCTGCCGCCCTTGGAATAGTGAAGTGACTTTGCTTTCATTTGAACTTTGCCTCCTGTAAATTCGCGGGCCACAACACAGCCCGTGCACTCAAATTGTCATTGTAACTAATTATAGCACAATCCGATGGCAACATATAAACAAAATGTTAACTTTTTGGTTTTTTCTTAAGGACTTCGTAAGAAAGTATGCGCCTTCCGCACAATCGCAGGCCTCTCAAAACAAATTTCGCGTTTCCTGCTTCAAACCATGAAAACTGACTAAAATATAAACACATATTCGCAAATGTCTAAGAAAATTTGCTGTTTTACCCTTGTAAATCCTACAAGATTACACTATAATATTCCTGTATAGCATTTTGGACTCATAATTCAGGTGCGGCAGGGTATGTTCTTTTGGGCCATGCCGTACGTATAAGCCCGAACTTGGAGGTGATTCTTTGGCAAAAGAGGCTCTGGATGCTGTAAAAAACGCCGAACAGGCTGCGGAAAAGATCATGGAAAACGCAGAGCACCGGTGTGACGCCATCCGTCAGGAAGCAAAGCAAAAAGCCGCTGATCTGCGGGAGACACGCATGCAGCAGGCAATGGTCCAACGCAAAAAGGCGGAGGCCGATGCAGGCGCAGAAGCGGAAACCCATGCGCGGGAAGCGCAGCAGGAAACCGCTGCGCTCGCCCAGCAGCTCCGCGCGAAGGCGCGGCAGAACAGCGAAAAAGCGATACGCGCAATTTTGGAGGAGATAACCGGATGACGCGGCGCAATTTACGAAAGGAGGGGGTCGCCGTATGGCGGTAATGCCTATGCAGCGCATCAGCATCTATGCGCTCAAGAACCGTCGTAAACAGATCCTTGAATTGATTCAGCGGCGCGGTGTGGTGGAGATTTGCGACCGTAAAGCTGACGAAACCGTCTTTTCCCGGATGGACACCGATCCGGCAAAGGCAAGATTTGAAAACAACACGTCCACCCTGCAGGCGGCGCTGCAGGCGCTGGACAAGCTGGAGCCGCCGGAGAAATCCCTGTTCGCTTCCCTGAACGGGCGCACGCCGATTCCGCTCTCCCGCTATGAGGAGACGGCGGCCGCGGCTGGCGAAACACTGAAGACCGCGTCCCGCATTAACGTGCTCTCGAAGAAATGCGCGGACAACCGCGCGGAAATCCTGCGCACGCAGATCGGCGCGCTGGAGCCGTGGATGAAGCTGGATATTTCCATGCGCACCCTCGGCACATCGACGGTTTCCGTTTTTATCGGCTCTTTCCCCGTGGAGTACAGCGAGGACGCGCTCCTTGCGAAAATCGTCGAGAATGTGCCGGAAATTGACGGAGTTACGGTCGAGATTCTGAGCGCTGCCCCGCTGCAGACCTGTGCATTCCTGATGTGCCGTACCGCGCAGGGGCTGAAGCTGGAGACATACCTGCGCTCCATCGGCTTCACCTATCCCGCCGAGCCCAGCAAGACCCCGCCGCGCGAGCGCGTGCGCATCCTGAACGGGCGCATCGATAAGCTCCAGGCAGAAATCGATGAGGCGGAGGCCGAGATCCGGACATACAAGGATCTGCGCGAATCGCTTCTGTACACAATCGATTACTTTACAATGCGCACGGAGAAATACGACGTGCTCGGCCGCCTGTGGCAAAGCCCGCACGTATTCCTCATCACGGGTTATATCCCCGCGGAAAACGCCGCCGCACTGGAGGCGGAGCTCACCGCCAAGCTTGACGCCTACGTCGAGCTGGAAACGCCGGGCGAGGACGAGGATCTTCCCGTAAAACTGAAAAACAATGCGTTCGCGGCGCCTGTTGAAGGCGTGCTGGAAAGCTACAGCCTGCCGAACCGGAATGAAATCGACCCCAGCACGATCATGGCGGTTTTCTACTATTTCCTTTTCGGCATGATGCTCTCAGACGCGGGCTACGGCCTTTTGATGGTTCTCGGCTGCGGCCTTGCACTTTGGAAATTCAAAAACATGGAAGAGGGCCTGAGGAAATCCCTCAAAATGTTCCTGTACTGCGGTATCTCCACCATTTTCTGGGGCATTATGTTCGGCAGCTTCTTCGGCGATGCGGTGACGGTCATCGCCAAGACCTTCTTCAACGCCGACGTTGTAATTCCGCCGGTCTGGTTCACGCCGGTAGACGAGCCGATGCGGCTGCTGCTCTTCTCGTTCCTCATCGGCATCATCCATCTTTTTGCCGGTCTCGGCGCGCAGTTTTATCAGTTGGCGCGGCGGGGGCTCTGGAAGGACGCCATCTATGACGTCGTTTTCTGGTATATGCTGGTCGGCGGCGGAATCGTCTATCTGCTCTCGATGCAGATGTTTGCGGACATGGTTTCGCTCTCGTTCACATTCCCGGCAGCCGTCGGCAATGCGGGCGCAATCGCCGCTGGCATCGGCGCCGTCGGTATCGTCCTCACCTCAGGCCGCAGCTCCAAAAACATCGGAAAGCGCTTTTTAAAGGGCCTCTACGGCCTGTACGGCGTATCGAGCTATCTGAGCGATATTCTTTCCTATTCCAGATTGCTCGCGCTTGGCCTTGCAACCGGCGTTATCGCCTCGGTTTTTAACCAGATGGGCGCGATGGTCGGCAACAATCCGCTTGGCGTTGTGATTTTTATTCTGGCGTTCGTGATCGGGCATGCGCTCAATCTCGGCATCAACGTGCTCGGCGCTTACGTACACACAAACCGCTTGCAGTTTGTGGAATTCTTCGGGAAATTTTTTGAAGGCGGCAGCCGTAAATTCGCGCCGTTTTCTGCAAAAACAAAATATTTTAAAATTACGGAGGAAAAATAAAATGGAAAAGTTCGACATCAATTCCCTCGGCATCGTTCTTGCGCTGGTCGGCGCGGTTCTCGCAGCTCTTCTCGGCGGCATCGGCTCCGCAGTCGGCGTCGGTATGACAGGCCAGGCGGCCGCAGGCGTCGTCTCCGAAAACCCGACGCTCTTCGGTAAGGTCCTGATTCTCCAGCTTCTCCCGGGCACGCAGGGCATCTACGGCCTTCTGATTGCGTTCCTCACGCTCACAAACATCGGTATCCTCGGCGGCAGCCCGGACATCTCCTTCGCAAAGGGTCTCCTGTATCTGGCAGCCTGTATGCCGATGGCAATTATCGGCCTGATTTCCGCAAAGCAGCAGGCAAAGGCCTCCGTGGCCTCCATCGCGCTTGTCGCCAAGCGCCCGGATCAGTTCGGTAAGGCTATGATTTTCCCGGCTATGGTTGAAACCTATGCGGTTCTGGCCCTGCTCGTCTCCCTGCTCTCTGTCGCAAATATCGGCGGTATCGCGGCGTAACCGCCCGGCCTTACCCCTGTATTAAGCGAAAAGGAGAGACATTCATGGCTACAGGACTGGACAGAATCTTAGAGCAGATCCGGGCAGACGCAGAGCAGAAGGCCGCCGAAGCGGTCGCTGCTGCCGAGCAGGAAGCCGAAGCGCTCCTGAAAAAGGCCGCCGACGAGGCGGAAGCGCAGTCCGCGGAAATTCTGGCGGACGGCGCTGCCGCTTCAGAGGATATCCGCAGCAAAGCACAATCCGCGGCGGTGTTCAGCCGCCGGCGCACACTCCTTGCCACGAAGCAAAGCGCGATCCGCGATACGATCGACGCGGCAAAGAACCGCCTGCGCGCCCTTCCGGACGCGGAATATTTCACGGTGCTTTTAAAGCTCGCGCAGAAATATGCGGCAAGCGGCGAGGCACAGATGCTGCTGAACCGGAAGGATCTCGCGCGTATGCCCGCAGATTTTGAAGCACAGCTTAGCAAGGCCGTACCGAACGGGCATATCACCGTATCTCAAACGCCGCACGACTTTGCGGACGGCTTTTTGCTGGTTTACGGCGGTATCGATATAAACTGCACCTTTGACGCGCTGTTTGAATCGGAGGCCGACACGTTGCAGGATCTCGCCGGTGCGCTGCTTTTTGAGTAAGCCGCCGCACGGCACCATATTTGAAATTACAAAACAATCGTACTCACCGCAGAAAAGAAGGTGGTCACTGAAGAATGGCACAGGAATATATCTACGCTGTGGCGCGCATCAAGGCACGTGAGCTTTCACTTCTCACACAGCAGGACATAGACCGGCTCATGGCGTGCAAAACGCCGGCGGAATGCCTCCGCGCACTGGCCGACAAGGGCTGGGGCGCAAACGGCGAGCAGACGGCGGAGGCTGTCTTGGCCGCCGAAACAGAGAAGACATGGGCGCTCATCCATGAGCTTACACCCGATCTTTCCCCGTTTGACGTTCTGCTCTACCCCATCGATTTCAATAATTTGAAGGCGGCGGTGAAATGCACCGTCACCAATACGGAACCGCACAATGTTTTTATGTCGGGCGGCACAGTGAAGCCCGAAACCATGCAGGCCGCCGTGCGGCAGAATGATTTTTCCGCGCTGCCGGATTTCATGGCGGAGGCCGCGTCAAACGCAACGCAGGTGCTGCTCACCACACGGGATGGACAGCGCTGCGATATCATTCTCGACCGCGCCTGTCTCACCGCAATCCACCGGGCCGGCGCGGAAAGCGACAATGCACTCATCAAGGCTTTTTCGGAGCTGAAGGTCGCCGTGTCGGATATCAAGATCGCGGCACGCGCCCAGCATACCGGAAAGGACAGAGCTTTTCTGGAGGAAAGCCTTGCCCCCTGCGACACACTGGAGCTCGGCGCGCTGATTGAAGCCGCCGAAAAGGATGCGGAAGCACTGTACGCCTATCTCGGCCGCACCGAATATGCCGACGGCGTGGAGCCGTTGAAGGCCGGTGCTTCCAGCTTTGAAAAATGGTGCGACGACCGGCAGACGGCGCTCGTCAAGGCGGTCAGCGGGCAGGATTATTTCACGATTGCCCCGCTGCTCGCTTATGTGATCGCGCGGCAGAACGAGATTTCCACCGTGCGCATCATTGTATCCGGCAAGCAGAACGGCCTGTCGGATGAGCGGATCCGGGCGCGGCTGCGGGAAGTATAGTCCCGCAGAAAAAAGCCGCCAACAGAAAGGACGACACTATGTACAGAGCAGCAGTAATCGGAGACCGCGACAGCATCTACGGCTTTGCGGCGCTGGGGCTGGAGGTTTTCCCTGTGGCAGACAGCGAAACCGGCTCAAAAACTCTGCGCCGCCTGGCGGAGGGCGAATACGCCGTGATCTATATCACCGAGGCGCTGGCCGCCGAGCTGGAGCATGAGCTCGACCATTTCCGGCTGCAGCCGCTGCCCGCCATCATCCCGATTCCCGGCGTAACGGGCAATACGGGCATGGGCATCAAAATGGTGAAAAAATCGGTGGAGCAGGCTGTCGGCTCCGATATTATCTTCAACGAAAACGATTAAAGAAACGGGTGACTTCAAGCAAATGAGCAAAGGCACAATCAAAAAAGTAGCCGGTCCGCTCGTCATTGCCCGCGGCATGCGCGACGCGAACATGTTCGACGTCGTGCGTGTCAGCGACCAGCGGCTGATCGGTGAAATCATAGAAATCCATGGCGATGAGGCCTCGATTCAGGTTTACGAGGAGACCTCCGGCCTGGGTCCGGGTACGCCCGTGGAATCCACCGGCGAGCCGATGAGCGTTGAGCTTGGGCCGGGCCTCATCAGCTCGATCTACGACGGCATCCAGCGCCCGCTGGACGCCATCATGCAGATTTCCGGCAACAATCTGAAGCGCGGCGTGGAGGTTCCCTCCCTGCGGCGCGACGTAAAATGGAATTTCATGCCCACAAAGCAGGTGGGAGACAGCGTGGTCGGCGGTGATATCCTCGGAACCGTACAGGAAACCGAGATCGTTCTGCACAAGATCATGGTGCCGGCCGGCGTGCGCGGCACGATCCGCTCCATCTCCGCGGGCGAATATACCGTGACGGACACGGTAGCCGTCATCGATACGCCGAACGGCAGCAGCATCGATGTAACCTTGATGCAGCGGTGGCCAGTCCGCCGCGGCAGGCCCTACCAGAAGAAGCTCTCGCCGGATATGCCCCTGATTACCGGCCAGCGCGTAATCGACACGCTCTTCCCCATCGCCAAGGGCGGTGTGGCGGCGGTTCCCGGCCCGTTCGGCAGCGGCAAAACCGTCGTGCAGCACCAGCTTGCGAAATGGGCGGAGGCGGATATCGTCGTGTATATCGGCTGCGGTGAGCGCGGCAATGAGATGACCGACGTTCTGAACGAGTTTCCGGAGCTTGTGGACCCGAAAACCGGTTATTCCCTGATGAAGCGCACGGTGCTGATCGCCAATACCTCCGACATGCCGGTTGCGGCGCGCGAGGCCTCGATCTACACCGGCATTACAATTGCGGAATATTTCCGCGATATGGGCTATTCCGTCGCCCTGATGGCGGATTCCACCTCCCGCTGGGCGGAGGCGCTGCGCGAAATGTCCGGCCGTCTCGAGGAGATGCCCGGTGAAGAAGGCTATCCGGCGTATCTGGGCAGCCGTCTGGCGCAGTTCTACGAACGCGCAGGCCGCGTGATCACGCTCGGCAGCGACGACCGTGAGGGCGCGCTTTCTGTTATCGGCGCGGTTTCCCCTCCGGGCGGCGACATTTCCGAGCCGGTCTCGCAGGCGACGCTGCGCATTGTCAAGGTCTTCTGGGGCCTGGATTCAAACCTCGCTTATAAGCGCCACTTCCCGGCCGTCAACTGGCTGACCTCCTATTCGCTCTATGTGGACACGATGTCCAATTGGTTCAACACCGAGGTCGCACCCGACTGGATGGAGCTCAGAGCCCGCCTGATGCGTCTTCTGCAGGACGAAGCGGAGCTGGAGGAAATTGTGAAGCTCGTCGGTATGGACGCGCTCTCCGCGCCGGACCGCCTGAAGCTTGAAGCCGCCCGCTCCATCCGCGAGGACTTCCTGCATCAGAACGCCTTCGACGATACCGACACCTACACGAGTCTCGAAAAGCAGCATGACATGATGCGCCTTGTGATCGAATATTACGACCAGTGCGTTGCCGCGCTTGAAAAAGGCGCAAAGGCGGACGATCTGATCAGCCTGCCTGTGCGCGAGCGCATTGGCCGCTTCAAATACGTTGCGCCGGAAAACGTCGCGGCGGAGTACAGCAGCATCTGCACCACGCTCGGGCGCGAAATCCATGACGCCGTACAGAACAAGGAGGACTTCTGATGCCAAAGGAATACAGAACCATACAGGAGGTTGCAGGCCCTCTGATGCTCGTCAAGGGCGTTGAAAACGTAACGTACGATGAACTCGCGGAAATCGAACTGGCCAACGGCGAAAAGCGCCGCTGCAAGGTGCTGGAAATCAACGAAGGCAACGCGCTCGTGCAGCTTTTTGAAAGCTCTACCGGCATCAACCTCTCCAACAGCCGCGTCCGTTTTCTCGGCAGAACCATGGAGCTGGGCGTGAGCGAGGATATGCTCGGCCGCGTATTCGACGGCCTCGGCCGCCCGATCGACGATGGGCCGGAAATCCTGCCCGACCGCCGTGCCGATATCAACGGCCTGCCGATGAACCCTGCGGCCCGCAATTATCCGCAGGAATTTATCCAGACCGGCATTTCCGCCATCGACGGCCTGAACACCCTGGTCCGCGGGCAGAAGCTGCCCATCTTCTCGGCTTCCGGCCTGCCCCACGCGCAGTTGGCGGCACAGATTGCCCGCCAAGCCAAGGTGCGCGGCACGAACGACCCGTTCGTCGTCGTGTTTGCCGCGCTCGGCATTACGTTTGAGGAATCGAATTTCTTCATCGAGAGCTTTAAGGAGACCGGCGCCATCGACCGCACGGTCATGTTTGTAAACCTGGCGAACGACCCGGCGATCGAGCGTATCGCGACGCCGCGTATGGCGCTGACCGCCGCCGAGTATCTCGCCTTTGAAAAGAACTACCACGTGCTTGTCATTCTGACGGACATCACGAACTACGCCGACGCCCTGCGCGAGGTTTCCGCCGCGCGCAAGGAGGTTCCGGGACGCCGTGGCTATCCGGGCTACATGTATACCGACCTCGCCTCGCTCTACGAGCGCGCAGGCCGCCAGAACGGCAAGAGCGGCTCAATTACGCTGATCCCAATTCTGACCATGCCGGAGGACGACAAGACACATCCGATTCCCGACCTGACCGGCTACATCACCGAGGGGCAGGTCATTCTGAGCCGTGAGCTGTACCGCAAGAATATTGCGCCGCCAATCGACGTGCTGCCTTCTTTGTCCCGTCTGAAG